>NZ_CP063356.1:3074790-3382269 GCF_001866075.3 Anaerobacillus isosaccharinicus
GGCTTATTATTTACTTTACCTATCCTTTATTTATTCCCAAGAATAATCTTTATCGGATTTTTAATCATTCCATTTTTCTTACTTAATCTATTTTTTGCAAAGTTAAAGAAAGAACGACTGTTTATTAATGATTTAGTCGCTATCATCGCTTTATCTTTTCTTGTTTTAATCTCCTATTACATTGGAGTTGGAACTGTTGACGCCAAGTCTTTGTTAATTATGGTGATTAATATTATCTTCTTCACTGCTAGTGTGTTTCATGTGAAAACATTAATTCGTGAAAGAGGAAATGTTAAATTTCTATGGAGTTCACATTTATTTCATGGAGTAACGGTTGCTTTATTTTTCTTATTAAGTTTGCCAGTAGTAGCTGTCGCTTTCCTTGTAGGCATGTTAAAAGCTTGGTTCATGCCCAAAGCGAAGCGCTATAAGCCAATTGAAATAGGCTTAATAGAAATTGCCAATAGCATTGTATTTGTTGTTATTATTGGAGTGTTTCTCTAGTTTAGTTTAAATTTTCCTTAATAATCCCTATAAAAAGATCCATATTAATAAGAGAAATAAATTCACTAGTTAGGAGTGATTTAATATGGGACAAAGTCGACAATTTACTCATGGTCAAAAAGCACCGAATAACGGTATTTATGTGGAAATTGGTGAGACAGGGGACAATGTACAAAATCCGAAAAGTGTAAAACTTGAGGCAGGAGACACTTTTCCAGAAACAAGTAACCAAAATCGTAAATGGACATATAAGAGTAAATTTGGTAGATAAAAGTTGAATCTTACTAAGAGGGTGACTTAAACGTAAGTGTCAATGACTTCAAGTCCTTTATCTAGAATGAGAAAGTCTTTCTCATCTGGTAAATAGTATTAACTTGATGTTCAGACGCTTATGAGTCAACCTCTTTTTCTTCTTTAAATGAATATCATACTAAAGGGGATTTGAGAATATTATGGGGGAAAATAGGCATTGTCCTATACAAACTAAGAATATCCTTGCATACATTAGTAAAGAAGTAACATTATGTGAGGGATCTGATATGAAGATAAAAGAGAGATTTTTTAAAGTTGGGGAAGAGTGGAATGTCATTCATTTACCAAGTAAACCAAATGGTTTTGCTATTTTTATCATAGGTGACATAAACCATTTTGTTCAAGGAAACACAAGTTCATGGCAGCAACGTCCCGATCAAGCAAAGTTTATTGAGGAGTTGAAAAACGCAGGCTATACAGTTGTTTATTCGAATTTATACGGTAGAAATTGGGGAAGCGATGATGCCTGTAGATTACTTAAAAGACTTTGTGATGAAGTGATGAAGAAGGAAATATTAAATAAAAAAGTTCATCTTATAGCTGAGGGTATGGGTGCGTTAGTCGCTGCAAAATTAGTTCCAAAGTTTGAAGCTTCTTTTCGTTCAGTTGTAATGATTAATCCTTGTTTAAGTTTAAAGGAATATTATAATCGAGAAAAGAAGAATAAGTTATTTTATAAACGTTTTTTGAAAGAGCTAAAGAAAGCTTATTGTTTAGAAGAAGCAGAGCTTGAAAAAACGATCTCTGACATGGATATTTATAATTATCAGGTGATGCCAGTACCATCGAGAATTTTTTATTGTATGCATGCAACACCTTATTCACTACAAAGTCATGTTCGGCCATACGAACAAATGTGCAATCAACAAAGTAATCGTGTAGAAGTATCAATATTTTTAAAGTCAAAACCATTTGAAGAATTAGCAAAGCATACAATAGAGTTCTTAAAAAAACATGAACAATTACTATAAGCACCATTCCTTATGAAAAATAAAGGAATGGTGCTTTTGTTTTACTTTTACTTTGATCTATAAAGCTTGTCAAGGTACTATTGATATTCATTTTCTCATATAAATAATAAATGAAATCATATGGGGGAATTTATTTATGAAAAAGGTAGTTATTACGGGCGCCCTAGGTTTTATTGGTTTTTCCTTATGCCAACGGTTCTTAGAAAGAGGATACGAAGTAATTGGTATTGATGGAATGGTAGATGAACAATTGAAAGATTTATATGAAGAGAAGCTTCTTTGGATCGGAAGAAACTCTTCATTTACGTTTATTAATAAAAAAATATCGGAACTAAATTTAAAAACTATATTTAAAGATGTAGATGGGGTTTATCATCTTGCTGCAGCAACGAGTAGAGATCGTAATTGGAACGATCTTCGTTCTACAATTGAAGACAATGTAGAAGTAACTAATGAAATTATCTCAGCTTGCCCAAAGAAAGCAAAGCTCATTTACACTTCCTCAACACAAGTTTACGGTGATAGGACAGGGATAATTACAGAAAAAACACCTTTAAACCCAATTACTCCTTACAGCTTAACGAAAATGGCAGCTGAATCGTTAATTAAAGCTCAATGCAAAAAATTAGAGGTACCATATGTTATTTTTAGATTACCTACCATCTATGGTCCATGGCAAAGAGGTGACATGACCTATAGTCAGTTATTGATAAATCAATTACAATCCACCGAAAAGGAAATTGATAGTGATCGTGTAACAGAAGATGTTTTGTATATTCATGATATTCTTGATACACTTATTGAAGCAGTATTAAATGAAAATTGTAAAAATGAAATCTTTAATATCGCATCAGGAAAAATAAATGAGTGGTACAGAGGCAAAGCATTAATTTGTAATGACTTTCGATTAATGCCAAAGGATGAACGGCTCAAGGTTTCAATTAGCAATGAGAAAGTCCTCACAAAACTAGGGTTTAAAGCGATCACCACCCTTGAGGAAGGAATCTTTGCACAGAAAGAACATATAAAAAAGTATTTGCATTTGTACGTTAAGTAGTTTAGGAGAGAAGCAATGGGAGTAAATCAGATAGTAATCGGGTTAGCAATATTTATTGTAGTCATAGTTGTCGTATTTTTGATGTTCAGCCAATTATTCCAATTGAATGAAGTAATTAGTGTCATAATTGCTTTTGCCAGCGGCCTTGGCGCAGAAATATTATATCGGAAAAAAGCTAGGTCATCATGACCTAGCTTTGCTTTATGAATGAATTCTCAAAGAACTTAATCTTTGGGTATTTGTCTTGGGCAGTTCGCATTTGGTAATCATTTTCAAAAAGAACAACAAGGCGATCATCACGATCCTTTACTAAATTACGCTGAGTACGAGTAAAGGCCTCAAGATCTTTTTTATCGCCACTAACCCATCTAGCGTAAGAAAAAGGAAGTCGCTCAAGTCGTACATCTACCTTATATTCTGCTTTTAACCGATGTTCTAGCACCTCAAATTGGAGGACACCAACAACACCAACAATTTGCTGCTCAACAACCTTTTGATACGTCTTGAAAAGTTGAATTGCACCTTCTTCAGTTAATTGATGAATACCCTTTTCAAATGATTTATGCTTTAAGGCATCTTTTACAGCAATTGCGCAAAAGTGTTCTGGCGAGAAATGTGGCATTTCGTCAAATTCAAATGAACCGTTTTCTACTAATGTATCACCAATCCGGAAAGTTCCTGGATCAAATAAACCAATAATGTCACCAGCGTAAGCTTCTTCAACATTATTTCTACTTTGTGCTAGAAATTGTGTCGGTTGTGCTAAACGTAATGGCTTACCTAATCTAACATGATTGACATTCATTCCTTTTTTAAAAATACCAGATGTAATTCGTAAAAAGGCAATGCGGTCACGGTGGGCTGGGTTCATGTTGGCTTGAATTTTGAAAACAAAGCCAGAAAAATTACTATCTAATGGATTTACTATACCTTCGTTACTGTTTCTTGGTACTGGCGACGGGGCCATTTCTAGAAAATGGTTTAAAAACGTTTGAACACCAAAATTTGAAATAGCACTACCAAAGAAAGCAGGTGTTAATTGACCACTGTTAATAAGGTCTAAGTCGAATTGATCACCAGCTACATCTAAAAGCTCAATTTCTTCGCGGAATTGCTTTACTAAGCTATCATCGTTAATTGTTTCATCAATTACAGGATCTAGGGGGCCGTTAACTTGAATAATATCGACTTTACTTGGATTTTTATGGTTATACAATTCTAATCGTTTGTTATGGCGATCGTAAACAGCTTTAAAATTTAGACCCATCCCGATAGGCCAATTCATAGGGTACGAGCGAATTCCCAAAACAGCCTCTAATTCTTCCATAAGTTCGAAAGGCTCTTTTCCTTGGCGATCTAACTTGTTAATAAAAGTAAAAATAGGAATACCACGCATTCGACAAACCTTAAATAATTTAATCGTTTGTGCTTCGACCCCTTTAGCTACATCAATAAGCATTGTTGCAGAATCAGCGGCAGTCAATGTGCGGTAAGTATCTTCACTAAAATCTTCATGTCCAGGAGTATCTAAAATATTTACATGATAATCCTTATATTGAAATTCCATTACAGAACTCGTGACAGATATTCCCCGTTGCTTTTCAATTTCCATCCAGTCACTTAAAGCGTGCTTCGAATTTTTTCTACCTTTTACTGTTCCTGCTTCTCGAATTGCACCACCGAAATAAAGCAATTTTTCCGTTAATGTTGTTTTCCCAGCATCAGGGTGAGAGATAATTGCAAAGGTTTTCCTTGATTTAACCTCTTTTTCAAAACTAATCGTCATATATTTGGACCTCTTTCCGATGAAAATAACAAATTGAGTTATTTTTTTCCTTAGTAAATCATTTATAATAGTAGTAGAGTGGCTACCTTCATGTATTTTATCATTTTGCTGTGAGGATGTAAGATTGCCATCTCTTGATTTTATCACAATTAGTATAACGAAAAAAGGGGACGAACAAATAACAATACACGATTGCTATTTTTATTATATAATGTAAGAAAGCGTTTTTTTGGTTTACTACTGTTAGAGGCATGTATAATTAAATTTAAGTAAAGTTAACTTGCGCATCATGAATGTTTTCATAGTTTTACTAAGAACTATTTGAAACTATAAACCTCTTGGTGATAGTAAAAGAAAAACAGCATTTATACGTTTTTCTATTCTTAAGGGAGAGTGCTTATTACTTATGAATGTCATTCGCATCAGTTTTTCAGTATTCTTATTTGTTTTTATGGTAGGATGTTCAACGGTTACTGAAACAGGCAACCTAACAAAGGTTGGTCTATTACTACCCCATAATATTGATGATCAAGGTTGGAACAGCAAAGGTTATGAAGGTTTATTGAAAATTCATTCAAGCTTAAATGTAGATGTTTTTTATAAGGAAGAAATTAATTCAAGGGAAAAAGCTGAATTAGCTATAGCTGAATTTGTTGATTCTGGTGTAAATCTAATTTTTGGACATAGTCAAATATTTGCGACATATTTTATGGAATTAAAGGATGAATACCCAAATATTCATTTTATAACCTTTAATGCGGATGTAGATGGCGATAACATTACGAGCTTACATTTTGAAGGTTATTCAATGGGTTTTTTTGCTGGGATGTTAGCAAGTGAGATGTCAGAAACGAATACAGTTGGAGTATTAGCGGCGTTTCCTTGGCAGCCAGAAGTTGAAGGGTTTATCGAAGGGGTACTTTTTCAAAACAGCAACGTTGACGTAAAAGTAGAGTTTGTATCTAGTTGGGTTGATATTGAAAAGGCGCTAGACTTATATAAACAAATGGTTGGAGAAGGTGTAGATGTTTTTTATCCTGCAGGTGATGGGTATCACGTAGCAATTATAGAAGAAGTTAAGAAGCATGGTTTATATGTTATTGGTTTTGTAGGGGATCATTCTGATCTAGGACAATCTACTGTACTTACAAGTACGATTCAACACGTCGATTTTCTTTATGAGTTAGTTGTTGATAAATTTATTAAAGGGGAACTCGACTCTGGCAATAAATACTATGACTTTGCAGAGGGAGTTATAACGTTAGGTAACTACAGCCCAGAAGTTCCTGAAGAAATTCAGGAAAAGATTAATAATGCGATAAATACATACATTGAAACTGGTAAACTTCCAAATCAATTTTAAATTAAATGTAGAATGTAGAAAAAAAATTTAGACTAAAAGCTATGCTTCAAAGCTTATTCTAAAAATTCTACTTTCTACATTTTTTTCTTTGATAAGAAAGTTATACTTTCTTACCTTTAGATAAAAAGGGCACTTGCCCTCCTTTAAATGCCCTATGGACATACTCATTACTGGACATATACACATAGGATGATACAGAGCTAGATTTAAAGCTACTTTAAACTAATAGGCTCATTTCTTAATTTGCCTTTAGTTAGTTTGGTTTCAGTTGTGCATGCAAGAAATTAAAGGAGGATCTATTATGTACCCACATCATTATTATACAGTCATGAGAAATCATGGTCATCATGGGCACCCTCATCACCCTCATCATCACCATGGTGGCGGCGACAGTAATTCGCCTGTACTTCCACTTTTAGCCGGCTTAGCAGGTTTTGCTGGTGGTGGCTTATTAGCTAATGCTTTTTCAGGGCAACAGCCTTTTGGCCAAGGTTATCCACCACCAGGACAATACGGCCCAAATCCGTATGGTCCACCACCAGGACAATATGGCCCAAGTCCGTATGGTCCACCACCAGGACAATATGGCCCAAATCCGTATGGTCCACCACCAGGACAATATGGCCCAAATCCGTATGGCCCACCACCAGGACAATACGGGCCAAATCCATATGGCCCACCATCCGGACAATACGGTTCAAACCCATATGGATATTCTGAATAAACTAGTCTTTTGAGGATGACAAATCCAGAGTCATCCTCTTTTTAATCTCCTAAAAATACTTATTTTTTATTGTTAAATCCTTTAAAAAGATCGAATAAAGGACCCATTTTTTTAAACGATGGTCCTAATTTATTTGCATAATCCATTAACGTATCAAACTGTTGCATCATCTGTACAAAGTCAACTTGTGGTTGTTCTTTAGGATTTACATTTTGATTTTCTTGAATAGGTTGTTTTGGCTGCTCCTTTTTTTGTGTCTCAATAGGGTCTTCTGCAACCTGTTGTGTATCAACAACAGGTTCATTTGTCGCTTTTTGGTCTTCTGTAGGTATAACAGGTCGACGCGGTGGTCCAAACATTAAGCTATCAAAATAACTTCTTCCACGGTACGGTTCATGCTGCTTGTTCTCTTCCATATCTCTACTCCTCCTTTAAAAAGATTTGTACAATATAAAACTATGTTAAATCTCTAAGTAGAGTGTCAGAGTCAAGCGCCCGAATTTAATGTTTTGAGACGCTCTATAGTAGACAAAGGCAATAAGATGAATTAAAATTAGTATCAGGTCATAATAATAAGTAGTAGGATAAAAACCAATTTTTTACTAGAAATCATTAGAATGGTTTATTATAAAGTTTGATAAGGAGGACACTAAAAATGGTCAATGTAGGTATACTTGGAATGGGTTCCTATATAGCAGAAAACATTGTCACAAATGTTGATTTGGAAAAAAAGATGGATACATCAGATGAGTGGATCAAAACGAGAACAGGCATCGAAGAGCGAAGATTTGCTCCAGAGCATCATAATACTTCACATATGTCTTACATCGCAGCCAAAGAAGCGTTAGAGCAAGCTAATATAAAACCTGAAGATATAGATTTGATTATTGTCGCGACAGTGACCCCAGATAGACCCTTTCCTTCGGTATCAGCGGTTATTCAACACCAATTAGGTGCTGTAAATGCTGCTGCTATGGATGTAAGTGCTGCATGTGCAGGTTTCATGTATGGAATTGTTACTGCAAAACAGTTTGTTCAAACTGGTGACTATAAATATGTTTTAGTTGTTGGGGCTGAAAAGTTATCAAAGCTCATGAATTATGAAGATCGAAACACGGCAGTTTTATTTGGTGACGGTGCCGGAGCGGCCGTATTAGGACCTGTTTCAGAGGGAAAAGGAATTTTGGCGTTTGAATTAGGAGCCGATGGGTTAGGCTCTGAACATATTACTCAGGAAGGTCAATACCTTACAATGAATGGTAGGGAAGTATTTAAATTTGCTGTTCGTCAAATGGGAGAATCCGCCCTAAGTGTGATTCAAAAGGCAGGATTGACCAAGGAAGATGTTGATTTCCTTGTCCCACATCAAGCGAATATTCGAATTATGGAAGCTTCTAGGCAAAGGCTTGAATTACCAATAGAAAAAATGGCTAAAACTGTTCATAAATATGGAAACACTTCATCTGCATCAATACCAATGGCTCTAGTTGATGAGTTGAAAAATGGTAAAATAAAAGATGGAGATATAGTCGTATTAGTAGGATTTGGTGCAGGATTAGTCTGGGGCTCTATTGCTATGCGTTGGGGTAGGTAATAAATCGTGAAAAGTAAAAAGGAGAGAATTGGAATGAAGCGAAATCGAGTAGTTATTACGGGTTTAGGGGCTGTTACCCCTTTGGGCAATAGTGTTGCAACGACTTGGGAAAATGTAGTAGCTGGTAAATCTGGAGTTGGGAAGTTGACAAGAGTCGACGCAAGCCAATTTCCAACAGTTGTAGCTGCTGAGTTAAAAGATTTTGATCCTGGTCATTTTATGGATAAAAAAGAAGCGAGAAAAATGGACCGTTTCACTCAGTATGCAGTTGCAAGTAGCTTAATGGCAGTAGAAGATGCAAAATTAGAAATTAACGAGAAAAACGCTGATAGAATTGGTGTTTGGATTGGATCAGGAATTGGTGGAATGGAGACATATGAACAACAATTTGCCATCTTTCAAGAAAAGGGTCATCGTCGTGTAAGTCCTTTCTTTGTGCCAATGCTTATCCCTGACATGGCAGCTGGACAAGTTTCTATTACATTGGGTGCAAAAGGGATGAATTCTTGTACAGTAACAGCATGCGCATCTGGAGCTAATTCAATTGGAGACGCATTTAAAGTAATTGAACGTGGTGATGCTGACGTGATGGTAACAGGTGGATGCGAAGCACCAATTACAAATATGGCTATGGCTGGGTTTAGCGCAGCAAAAGCGTTATCAACGAATCCAGATCCTGCTACAGCTAGTCGCCCATTTGACTTAAACCGTGATGGGTTTGTAATGGGTGAAGGTGGGGGCATTCTTATTCTAGAATCATTAGAACACGCCCAAATGCGTGGTGCAAAAATTTATGCTGAAATCGTTGGTTACGGTGCAACTGGAGATGCATACCACATCACCGCTCCAGCTCCTGAAGGAGAGGGTGGAGTTAGAGCAATGCGAATGGCCTTAAAGGATGCAGGACTTAGCCCAGAAGATATCGATTATATGAACGCCCATGGTACAAGTACTCACTATAATGACAAATATGAAACCTTAGCTATTAAGCAAGTGTTTGGAGATCACGCTAAAAAACTTGCTGTCAGTTCAACAAAATCTATGACAGGTCACCTTCTAGGTGCTGCGGGTGCTGTTGAAGCGATTTTTTCTGTAAAAGCGATTGAGGATGGAATTATTCCTCCAACAATTAATTATGAAACACCAGATCCAGAATGTGATTTGGATTATGTACCAAATGAAGCAAGAAGACAAGAGGTTCGGGCTGTGCTGAGCAATTCATTAGGCTTTGGTGGGCATAACGCAACGTTAGTGTTTAAAAAGTTTAATGGCTAATAAAAAATAATGATCAAATTAAAAACAAGAGTTTAGACTTTATAGTCTGACTCTTGCTTTTTTATGTGTTAATAATCGATTATTGATTTTCTAATAAGTCTAGTTCCAAAAATTCATGAATTGCTTTTTTATTTTTCTCCATATCAAGTTCTAGTATTGCACCTGCATGACTATTTCTAGAATCTACAAAAGAGCCTTCAATAGGAATAGTTAGTGTTTCAACAGTGTCAATGGGGTTTAAAAAGAAATTTCTTCCGTAATCTAACATTTGCTTGTTTTGAATATTCGTTGTAATATATGGCTCAATGGCACCTAGAAGTTTAGGAAGTCTTGTTACTCCTGAAATAGAGAGTAGATCGTCTTTTAAGATCGATAAAACTTCTTGTTGCCTACGAACGCGACCAAAGTCATTCTCACGGTCATTACGAAAGCGTACATAGTTTAATGCTTGCTTTCCATCTAAACGCTGAATCCCAGGTTGAAAATTGATATAAACATCACCAGCACCATCTTGGTAAAACATTCGTCGTTCAATATCAACTTCGATCCCTTTAGGTGAGATAATATCAACGACTCTTACAAAGCCATTAAAATCAACGGAAGCAAAATAATGAATATCAATATCAAAATTTTCTTTAATCGTTTGTCTAAGTAGTTCAGGTCCACCTAAAAAGAAGGCAGTATTAATTTTGTTATTACGATATCCAGGAATTGATACATAGCTATCTCGCATTAGAGAAATTAGTTTCACTTTGCCATTTTTCGGTTGGTATTGCGCAACCATCATTGTATCTGTTCTGGCGGGTCCAGCGCCTTCATTATCAACACCAACTAATAATACATGAACATAATCAGTTAACTCATCATCACCATGAAATTCAATTTCAGCAGCGTCTTGTTTACCGTTACTTTCCTCAATTAAGCGTAATGATTCCTCTCTTGCTCTTTCATATTGAGTTGATGTATAGGCAAAAGCCGATAAAGCTAGTAATATAAGAATTAAGAATGTTAATATAATAACTTTTCGTTTAATAGTCGTTTTTTTCTCTCTCTTATTTCCTCTTTTAGTCAATCTAGATCCACTCCTTTAAGCATACAAAGTAGATTATAGCAGAAAATAAGTTATTTTTGTAGGAATACGTAAATATTTGTAGAATTATACTTCAGTCTTAAGGCTGAGAAAAAAACCAACCTATGACTGTTAATAGATCATCGTTTATGTTTTATGATTGAAATACGATCATAAAGAAGCCACAAAATAGATGATAAAGGTTAAAGTCTTAACAATAAAAGTACACTATATTGAGTACAACACAATATACAGAGATGATAAAATACAAGTATTAGTAGTTTAACGTCTCCCAGATTACGCCTTGAAAAAACAAGAGAAAATGAGGGGAATTATATGACAAATAAAATAGTTGGAGCGCTCATATTAGTTACAGGATTGTTGTTCTTATTATCTAATATTGGAGTAGTAGAGATGAATATTGGAACATTCATCTCAACGTTTTGGCCACTGCTCATTATTTACTTTGGAATTAGACAAGTTTTTCGCGGGTTAGTTTATTTTAGTAGGAAATTGAGTGACGGAAAGTGGAGAATCAATAAACTATTTTGGGGTCTGGTGATTACCGCTTTTGGAGTAACGTTACAAGGAAATCACCTAGGTTACTTTTACATTAGTTCAGGGCAATTTTGGAGTTGGATATGGCCTATTCTAATTATTTATTTTGGTTTATCGATTATTTTTAACCGTAAATCAGATTTAATTGTCATAGATTTAAGTAATAAATACGATGATGACGATGCTGATCGTGATACTTTTGGACATAGAAAATCCAAAAGAATTACTGGTATAAAAAGAAAACATTTAATTGGTGATATTAAGCTCGGGAAGACGCCTTGGCAGATTGAGGACCTGCAAACTTGGGTTGGAATTGGTGATATCTCCATAGATTTATCTACAGCCATGTTAAAAGAAGGCGAGAATGTTATAGACTTGTCGGGTGGAATTGGTGATGTGAAAATATTAGTTCCAGATGCATTGCCTGTAAAAATAAATGTTGATGTAAAACTAGGTGAGGTAAAAATTTTCGAGAATAGACAATCTGGAACGAGTAGGTTTGTATCCTACGAGAGTGAAAATTACACTCTAGCAGATAAGAAAGTTGCTATTTATGTTCAGCTTTCAATTGGTGATGTTAAAGTAAAGCGAGTGGATTAATGTGAGTAAAAGCGCTAAAAAGCCAATCCGAAAACTTTCGGGTGTTCAGTGGCAACTTCTAAAAAATCAATGGCAAATCGTCTGGGTTAGCTCACTCGTATTTAGTTTAGGGATCTTGATCGCAGCAACGATTATCCAATCTTCACCATATTTATTCGAGCACTATTCAACAATAACGGAAGTCCCTCTTTTTTCTAATGCATTTTTTCTGTATTTCCTTTTGGCTTCTTTCTATGTTTTACTTATCAATTTAAGTGTTTCATTTTTTTACAGCTATCCATTTGCTAAACATGTAAAAAACCAAGCAGAAAAGCTAATTGATGCTGCAACTTCATTTACAAGGGGAAAGCTGACATCTAGGGTGGAAATTCAAGGAGAAAATGAATTTTCTCAACTCTCAGAGCGTTTTAATGCAATGGCTCAACATTACGAGAAACAAGTTTTTTCACTACAGAAGCTACTTAGTGAAAATTCATTATTAATTGAACAAGCAGAACAAGCGGCTTCATTAGAAGAAAGAAGGAAATTAGCTAGAGACTTACACGATGCAATTAGTCAGCAACTCTTTGCTATCTCTATGACTATGGCTGCCCTTCCTAAACTTATATCGAAAAATCAACAACAAGCAATTACAGTTTTAAATGATGTTGAGAAAATGGTCAATAATGCTCAACAAGAGCTTCGCGCTTTAATTATGCATTTAAGACCGGTTACATTAGACGGAAAGTCATTTGAAGAAGGAATACAAGCCCTATTTGAAGAACTAAAAGTAAAAAATAAACATTTAACACTTCACTTAGATTTTAAACAGCAAACCCAGTTGCCATCTAAAATAGAGGATCAATTATTTCGCACTATTCAAGAAGCTATTTCTAATATGCTTCGCCATTCAAAAGCGACAATCTTTGATATGAAATTATATGAGAAAGATGGCCGTCTATGTATTGCTCTTGAGGATAACGGGGTTGGATTTATAGTAGAAGAAATGGAAAAAAAGGGCTCATATGGCTTAGCTACAATGAAGGAACGAATGATTGAGCTAGGTGGAAACTTAACAATCTTATCGTATCCTAAAAAGGGAACGAAGCTAGAATTAAGAGTTCCGTTAAGACTATAATAAAATAAATTGGGGGTTTTCATGTGGGAGCTAAAATAAAGGTACTAATTGTTGATGATCATGAAATGGTCAGAATGGGTCTAAAAACGTATTTAAGTTTAGAAGATCATATCGAAATTGTCGGTGAAGGGTGTAACGGTGAAGAAGCGATTAAACTAGCAAATGAACTTAATCCTGATGTGATTTTAATGGATTTAATGATGGAAAAAGTGAATGGTATTGAAGCAACAAAACAAATTACAAGTAGTAATCAAAATGTAAAAGTTATTGTTTTAACGAGCTTTATTGACGATGAAATGGTGTTTCCTGTTATCGAAGCAGGCGCATTTAGCTATATTTTAAAAACGACGTGCGCTAGTGAAATCGCTGCAACAATAGAAAAAGCAATGAAAGGTGAACCTACTATCGAAGGAAAAGTAGCTAGTTTAATGTTCAATCGAATGAAAGAAAAGCCTAAACACGAAGCGTTAACAAAACGAGAAAGCGAAGTGTTATCACTATTAGGCGAAGGAAAGAGTAATAAAGAAATTAGTGATGAGCTTCACATTGGTATCAAAACAGTGAAAACTCATGTAAGTAATATTCTTTCAAAATTAGAACTTCCAGATCGAACGCAAGTAGCTATTTATGTGAATAAGCATATTAGAAAATAATGAATGAGTAATAAAAAAGTAATTCTTTAGTCTCATTAATTAAGTAGATTCACCTTTTATTCAGTTCGGTTGATTATATTGTGCAAATTTCAACTGGGCATTTCCCACAGCGTAAATGATTTTTCAAATAATCGATGTTTTTTATTAAGATGTTACCATTTAAAAAAGCAATGATTTTATCCTTTTTTAAATCTTGAAGCATTCTATTTGTTGTTTCTCGTGACGTTCCGATGTAATTAGCAATATCTTGATTTGTTAGTTTAACAGTTAATAAAATATCGTTATGGTAGTTTACTCCGTAAGAATTACTAAATCGTATCAGGATCGAATAAAGCGCTCCCACTTTTCCGTAAAGGAGTAGATCTGAAAACTTTGCTTGTGTTGATTGTGTATTACGGGCAAAAAGCTTTATAAATGATACTGCAATTTCCCCATTTTGCAGAAATAATGCTTCTAAGTGATCCCGATTAAATTTGATTAGTTTTGAATCTTCAATAACTTCTGCCGTCATACTGACTGACATATCGTTAAACAAACTAAATTCACCTACAATTTCATGTTCCTGCTTAAGGTGAAGAAAAAACCTCTTATGATCTATCGTCATTTTACTTAAACGTACTTTTCCGGATTTGATTAAGTAAATGCTTTTTGCTTCATCCCCTTCGTAAAATAAAGTTGTTCCTTCTCTAACGAAAGTTTCTACACCATTCTGCAACAAAATATCTTGGTTTTCCTTTGATAGTTGTTTAAAAAAAGGTGTAATTTCAACTGTTTTAGTCACTCCCCCGTCACCCCTTATATGTCTCTAATAATCTAATCCCCATTTTTATCATTTTTATAATTTCATATATTTGACACATTTTAAGAATAACACAAAATTGTAAAAAGTAGAATGGACCAAAGTGAATTCTCTGCTAGGAAATAATCAAAAAATATAGAAAAGTCTTAAACAGATGAATGTAGAATTTGAGTGTTACAAAATTCTCTTTTGCGAGATATTTAAAATACGCGTAATATAAATAAATGAACAAAAGAAGATAAGGAGATTAATATGAAACTACTTATTGCAGAAAAGCCAGATCAAGGAATTGCTTTAGTTTCCCAATTTAAAACTAAGAAACAAGATGGCTTTATTATTATTGAACCAAATAAATGGTTTCCAAATGGCGGCTATTGTACGTGGGCAGTGGGACATGTACTCCAATTAGTCCCACCTGAAAGCTATAATCCAGCGTGGAAAAAATGGATGATAGGTAATTTACCGATGATACCTGATAAATTTCAATATGAAGTTGTCAAAGCAAAAAACAAACAATATCAAATTATAAATAAATTATTGAAAAATAAAGATGTAACTGAAATTATTCATGGTGGTGATGCTGGTCGGGAAGGCGAACTAATCATTAGAAGTGTTATTCAAAAGAGCGGTGTAAAAAAACCAATGAAACGCCTGTGGATTTCGTCACTAACTCCAAAGGCTATTCTCGAAGGTTTTGATCAATTACTAGATGAAGAGAAAACGAGAAGTTTATATTATGAGGCGTATACAAGAGCTTGTGCAGATTGGTTAGTAGGTATGAATGCTTCTAGAGTTTATTCGATTTTATTAAAAGAAAAGGGGATTAGTGATGTTTTTTCAGCAGGAAGGGTACAAACTCCAACCTTAGCCCTCATAGTAAAGCGTGAGAAAGAGATCGAACAATTTGAGTCAAAAGCTTTTTGGGAAGTAATCGCATCATTTTCAATGGACGGTAAAGAGTATGAGGGCAAATGGGAGAATGAAAACAATTCTAGAATTGAACAAGAAGCGTTAGCAAAAAAAATTGCAGAATTTTGTACTGCCAAACCAGCAGAAGTCTTTCAAGCTGATAAAGACCGAAAGAAATTTGAACCACCACTCTTATTTAACCTTTCAGCTCTTCAAGCAACTGCTAATAGTATTTATAAATTCTCACCCCAAAAAACATTAGACCTACTGCAACAGCTATACCAAAAAGGAATTGTCTCTTATCCACGGTCAGACTCCAATTATGTAACAGAAGGAGAGGCTCAAACGTTTCCACTTATATTACAGAAGTTAAGTAACTTTACACAATATGCAGAGTTTTTTCCAACACCAATAAATTCATTATTGAACAACAAGCGTTACGTAAATGAAAAAAAAGTAACAGATCACTATGCAATCATTCCTACTGAACAAGTAAAAGATCCAAGTAAACTTGCTGGTGATGAAGCAAAAATTTATGATTTAGTCGTTCGTCGTCTTATAGCAGCCCATTATCCAGCCGCTATTTTTGATTATTCTACAATCATAACATTGGTTGATAAGCGTGCTAAGTTTACTTCAAAAGGTAAACAACAAATCACTGAAGGCTGGAGAAAAGTTTTATTTAAACAAGATGACGATCAAGATGTTATTTTACCTGAGTTAAATGAGGGAGATCAGGGTGAAGTGAATTCTGTTCAAGTGAGAGAGGGAAAAACCCAACCACCTAAAAGGTATACAGAAGGTCAATTAATTACATTAATGAAAACAGCAGGGAAATTTGTTGATAATGAAGAGCTAGAGAAAGTATTAAATAAAACGGAGGGTCTAGGTACAGAGGCAACTCGAGCAGGAATTATTACAATGCTTAAAGACCGAAATTATATTGAAGTAATTAAAAATAAAGTGTATGCAACAAAAAAAGCAAAAATTCTAATTAAGGCAGTTGGAGAAAATATTCTTGCTTCACCTGAAATGACGGCCAAGTGGGAGCAGCGCTTAGGAGAAATTGGACAAGGTAAAGCCTCACCAGCTACCTTTATGGAGCAAACGAAAAAATTATCAAAACAAATTATCGATAATGCCACAAGTAGAGCTAAAGAGTGGGATTTTCAAAACCTTGTATATGAGGTTAAAAATAAGCCGTCATCAAAATTTACATTAGGGAAAAAGTTAGGAAAATGTAAGCTGTGCGACGGAGATGTAGTTGACAAAGGGAAGTTTTATGGTTGTTCAAATTACAAAAAGACGTCGTGTAACTTTACGATTTCTAAAGCAATTCTAGGTAAAAAGATAACTGAAACTACCGTAACAAAAATACTTACTGATGGTAAAACCAATGTACTAAAAGGATTTAAAAAAGGTGATAAAACCTTTAGTGCAGCCCTTATTTGGGATGAAAAAGAGAAGAAAGTTAGCTTTAGTTTTGAAGGATGAGCGTTGAGCTTTCCTTATCATCAACTAAAAAATTACAGCTAAACTAATAGTGACATCGACTCCAATCTTACATACCTATAAATAGTAGGGAAAGATGGAGGTGTAAAACTTGAGTGTTTCAAAAACAAATAGATTGTTACGAGAATTTGTTAAGGAAAGAAAAGAAGTCTCTAAAGAGCATTATTTTCAACTACAGCGAGATCTTTTATGTGAGCCAATAGCAGAGTATTTTGAAGAATTTCATGCTACACAACTTCATAAATATTTTCTAGAAAATGGGATGTTTTATCCAGATGCTAAAATATTTAGCGAAATAAAACAATTAGAAAAAAAGCAGGTATGGGAACTTTTACAGGGGCACTATGAAAAGTTACGTAAAGAATGGAACGGAGAAGAAGCTGAGATCTTTATTTTTCCTGCTGAAAGAAGAAATGAAATTATCATGAAAGAATTAAAGGGGAAAATGGGGATAAGTTTTCATCATGTTGTCGTCTTATTTCTAACAAGGGAGCTTAGTACGAAAGAAATTAAGGCATTACTGACTCATGAATATAATCATGTTTGCCGCCTTTTCACTTTGCAAAAAGAGTTCCATGAATTATCGTTATTAGACTCAATGATTATTGAGGGATTGGCAGAAGTAGCGGTAGAACAAACATTAGGGGAAGAATTGCTAGCACCGTGGGTAACTTTGTATACTAAGAAAGATCTTATTCCTTATTGGTGTAAAGTTAAGAAATACCTTGATGTAAAGGGGAAAGAGAAGCATGATCCATTTTTGTATGGGGATAGATCAGGCCGTGGTTTTCCAAAATGGTTCGGTTACTGTACAGGTTATCTAATTGTAAAAGATTACTTAGAGAAGCATAAAGATATTTCAATGAATGAATTGTTAAAAATAGAAACAAAAGAAATTTTGAGTGAATCGGGTTTTGACCCTGAAACTAAATGAGAAGTGAAGAGAAGTAGTTAAATATTACTTCTCTTTTCGTTTTTTTTAAAGGATATTTCAAACTTTAGAAGAAGTATTAGAAGATGTAATGAATTTGGGGGAAAAATGAAGTGGAGGAATACATATGCAAATAGTTCAACTCCATATAGGTTGGTGGGACAAGCTATGATTTTTCGCTTTTTTATATTATTAATTGGCTTTGGACTAGCTGTATCAGGTGGAGTAAGTATCATTGCTTACTTAAACTATGTGACAGCGGGCTATACTTTTGTATATTATTTGAAGTTTATTGCTGTAAGAGTTGAATTTCATCTTTTTCTCATTGGTTTGATCATGATCGTTGTTAGCATTTATACCCCTAACTCAAAACGGTAGGAAAATTCTAATACAAGTGGAATAAATTCCCGGACCTATGCCCATACTGATTGTACAACATTCTTAGAGCAAGGGGGCTTGGTGATGGTCCACATTCGGGATGTATGGATCAACTGGTTTGAAGGAGAAGAAAATGGGTATAATGTCTGCGAGTTTTTTGAATGGCGAAAAGATGACAGGATCGAACTACTTGATCAAGTTGTGATCATCAAAGTAACAAGCAAGCTATTCGATTACATAGAAAATAATTTAGCAGAGTTACCAGAAGAGCTTCTAAACGATGTCTATCAACAAAGCTTTCAAAGAAAGAATAACCAAAGGATTCAGTTAGATTATTGTTTCATTGCTACTGATGGAAAAAAAGTCCTCGCAGTTGATACTTTAGGGTATCAAACACCGATTAGAAAAAGTAGATTAATGCCTAGGCAAGAGGAAATTGTACTCGAACTTGCTATGAACGAGTTTGTAAAAAATTATTATGTTGAGTATATTGACTTGCCGCGAGAGCACCACATTTTGTCACCGGATCCACGACTTATGAGTGGCCTAATTCGAAAAGAACGGCAATTAAAACAGCTACTGTTTATGGTATTAGATCAATTGTATTCGACTAATAATGTAGCAGCAGTTCGCTATTGGTACACTGAATGGGCACCAAACAATTATGAAAGCATTCAATCAATGAATTTTGAAGAAGCGTGGCATGGACTTTTCAATGAATTAAAAGATGGCTGGTCAACGTATCATTATCACCTTTGTGAACGAATGATTAAAGGACAGCCATTCTTCGAAAAACTTTGGGAACTTCAGCATGCTGAGAGCGTGAAATAACAAAAGAGCGAAGACATTTGTCTTCGCTTTTTGTTATTTCAATGTAAAATTTAATATGAAAAATGTAGAATGTAAAATGTAGAATTTAGAATGTCTTAGTAGAAGCTACGAAGCAAAACTGTCATTAATTTTACATTCTACATTCTAAATTCTACATTATCTCTTTCGTCCTAACCCCATGGCTCGTTTTGCTTTTGCTAATGTTTTTGAAGCGACTTGATTTGCTTTTTCAGCCCCTAAGTCTAAGATGTCATCCAATTCTTTAGAGTTAATAATTTCATAATAACGTTCCTGGATTGGTTTTAACGTAGTAACAACAGCTTCACCAACAGCTTCTTTAAAATCTCCATAGCCTCGTCCTGCAAATTCTGTTTCTAATTCTTCAATTGACTTTCCTGAACAAAGAGAATAAATACCTAAGAGATTAGAAATTGCTTGTTTGTTTTCTTTATCAAATTTCACAATTCCTTCTGAATCTGTAACTGCACTTTTAATTTTTTTCATAATTGTTTTTTCATCATCTAGCATAGAAATGTAGCTTTTTGGATTTGGATTTGACTTACTCATCTTTTTTGTTGGATCATTTAAAGACATGATCCTTGCGCCAACTTTTGGAATTCGAACTTCTGGAATAGTAAAAATATCATTAAATTTTTTATTAAACCGCTCTGCTAAATCTCGTGTTAATTCTAAATGTTGCTTTTGATCATCGCCAACTGGAACAATGTCTGTATTATAAAGAAGAATATCAGCAGCCATTAATGGTGGGTACGTAAGTAGTGCGCTTGACACACCTTCTTTACCCTCAGATTTGTCTTTAAATTGTGTCATACGCTCTAATTCACCAATATATGCAACACATTGCATCATCCAGCCTAGCTGTGTGTGTGCACTTACTTCTGATTGAATGAACAGTGTAGACTTGTTCGGATCAATACCAGCCGCAATATAAAGTGCTGCTAAGCTCCTGATGTTTTTTCGAAGCTGAATTGGATCTTGAGGAACAGTAACTGCATGCTCATCTACAATACAGAAATAGCAGTTGTGATCGTATTGTAACTGTACAAAATGCTGCATTGCTCCTAGATAGTTGCCTAATGTTAATGTACCACTCGGTTGAATTCCTGAAAAAATTGTCTTCATTTTTTAGACTTCCTTTCTAAATAAAATACAAAAAGGCCCACTCGTCTCCTTTTTATAGGGACGATGGACCGTGGTGCCACCCTAATTACTCTAATTGCTTAGAATCACTCATAGCTGTACAGCAGATTATGCGATACAGTGTCCAAGGTAACGTTAGGACATACGCCAAAGCCTACTAAAGCATGAAGCTAGTTTCGGTTTAGATGCTCAAAAGCCCATTCCATCAAGCGCCGCTATCTGTGTCCCACCAATCACAGACTCTCTAATTGAGGAAGGTCAAATGTAAGGGAACATATCCCTCCTTTTTTGAACAAGCCTCCAAACTTTACAAGATGTACTCTCCTTTATCATCGCAGAAAAATACCAATTTTTTTCTAATTATACTTAACTAAGTTAAAAAAAGCAAATTCATTTATGTTTAGAAACGATCTTTATCATTTATTGTTCTTTTTCTTACACAAATATATGAAAAGAAAATGATCGCTTGAATAATTATTAAAGGTAATAAAAATGAAGTCTGTTCAATTTCAAACCGAAAAGTTAGGATGATGGCAATAGCCAAAAGAAAAGTCGAAAAAATTGCACAAAATTTTAAATAGGACATGTAGTTCACCTCTTAAACAGAATAAGGGATAAAGATACATAGAGCAAGCTTCTTGTAATTGAAAAGACAACCTTGCATATACATGTACTATTAATGAAAAAATAGCTAGGTGGTGGTACTATTGCTTGTTCGAAAAAACTTTCTTTTTTTGGCAATTATTTGTTTTCTTTTCTTATTCTTAGCGATTAATTATGAACGTTCAGATATTGTGTTAAAGCGAATGGAGCAGGATATTGTTGCTTCTGCAAAAAAAACAGGTGTCCATCAAGGTGATTTGGCGGTGGATTTTCAACTGTTAAATGGTGATGGTGAAAAGGTTTTATTATCTGATTTTCGAGGAAAGAAAGTAATTGTTAACTTTTTTGCATCATGGTGTGCTCCATGTCAAGAAGAAATGCCCGTGTTAGTTCAGTTAGATAGCCGTATGGATAAAGAAAAAGCAGTCATTCTAGGAGTGAATGTGACAAAAGAAGAGCCTAACCCGAACCAAGTTCGGGAATTCATTAAACATTTTAAAGTTGAGTATGATGTGCTTTTTGATGGAAATGGTAAGGTTATGAAAGATTATCAATTAATTGGTATTCCAACAACACTCTTTATAAATGAAAAAGGAGAAATTGTGCTGCGTTTAAATGGAATGCTTACAATGGATATGGTTACGGAAAACTCCTTCTTTGATGGGATTATAAAATAACTAAACGAAAATACTTCACATCCTCATTTGAGCTTTTTTACAGCGGAGTTTGAATGAGCACGCCGAATTCTTTCAAGTAGATACTTTGCTGAAATACACCCTCATGAAGAAGCTTTTTGGTTATTTAAGTGGTTGTCGATCATATGATCTAACCTTGCAATGAGACGTCTTGCTCTTTCATCGTCTATTTGTCGATAGTGATGATTTCCGCTTGGTTCTTCATCCATTTCATCAGCTAACGCAACTACTTTTTGTAGCGGATCTAGAGAAATTTCACCATCTGGTAAATAGGAATCCGTGTGGAGCAAAATTGCTAAAGCAATTTTTTTTGCTTTTTTCGGGTGTTCACCAAGTCTAATTAATAATTTGTGCGCCCGTTCAGCTCCTTTAATTGCATGAATATCGTTTTGTTTATATAGCTCGTAGTCCCATTTACCGTCTTTGTACCATGTATAATGCCCAATATCATGAAGAAAAGCAGCTTTTGTAGCTAAATCAGGATTTACCTTATACTCTTTAGAGAGGTTAAATGCATGATAAGCTGCAGCGATTGCATGGGCCATGCCCGATCTTTTTACGTATTTTTGTGTTATTCGGTGATCAAATATTGATAATAGGGTAATATCTCTCATCATGATTTCCTCCTCTTTTTAATTGATTTTTAGATATTTTTACTATTATACATACGTTTATTGGGGCATGCAAGTGAATCATTTTTATTTATTGCCGCGTAAACCAAGTTTTTCAATAAGAAAAAACAAGGTTCAAAGTCCTATAAAAAGGGAATATTAATCGTAGAATTTGTTGAAGATGCTCAAATAATGTCTAATTTTTATATGAATTTATTGGTATTCATTGAGAACAAATGTATAATCCTTATATATAGAGACAAAACAAATGCTGAACAACTTAGGGAGGGATATTATGTATATAACAATTAAGGAATTGGCTGACTTTTTACATTTGTCGCCAGACTACGTTTATCAGCAAATCCAATCAGGCAATATACGAGCTGTTCATGATGGTAACGAGTATTTAGTGAATAAAGAACAATTTACAAATACAAGAGAAGAAATTGAAAAGGAAATATTATTGTGGCGAGAAGAACAATTGCAAGATTTACCTGCAGACATTGATGTAAAAGATGAAGATTAATAGATTAAAATTGAGGTGTAATATGGGGAAGAAATTACTAAAGTTATTAACCGTTTGTTTGATCCTGACAGGAATAGGTTTAGTTTCAACAGAAAAAACGCATGCAGCTGATAAAAATGCCTCAGCACATTCGTTAAAAGTAATGGAATTAAAAAAACCTGATCTCCCAGATAAATTAATAAGGTTTGCCTTCCAATCTGGTTACAATTTTGAATATCCAGATGCCGTAAGAGGAATTTATGTTACCGGCCATTCTGCAGGAGGGGAACGGTTTAATACCCTCATTGATTTCCTTGATAACACCGATTTAAATGCAATGGTCATTGATATAAAGGATGATTTTGGATACTTAACGTATACACCAGATGAAGATTCACCTTTTAGGGATATAAGCAAACGCTATATTCGAGATCCAGAAGTGATGATGAAACGTTTAGAGGAACACCAAATTTATCCAATTGCACGAATTGTTGTGTTTAAAGACTCTGTATTAGCAGAGAAACGTCCTGATTTATCTTTTAAAGAAAATGGAGCGGTTTGGAAAAATAGACGAAATGAAGCTTTTGTTAATCCGTTCTTAAAGGAAGTCTGGGACTATAATGTGGGGATTGCAGAAAAAGCAGCTAAAATGGGCTTTAAAGAAATCCAATTCGATTACGTTCGTTTTCCAGAAGGGTTTGAAAGACGAGATGAGGTATTAACGTATGGTGTAGGTGATTATGCTGATGGTGATCGTAATAACGTTCAAAAACGTGTAGATGCCGTTACAGATTTTGTTGCTTATGCCAGGGAAAAGCTTCAACCTTACGATGTCGCCGTATCTGTTGATATTTTTGGATATTCAGCAACGATTTCAGAAGCGCCTGGGATTGGTCAAAACTTTTCACGAATAGCTGAAAATGTTGATGTTATTTCTTCAATGATCTATCCAAGTCATTGGACTTCTTATTTTGGAATTGCAAAACCTGATTTACATCCGTATGAGCTTGTTTCTGAATATGCAAAGGTTGAAAATGAGGTATTAGGAAGATTAGAAAACAGCCCAATTTCTAGACCATGGATCCAAGACTTTACGGCATCGTATTTAGGGGCGGGAAATTATAAAGTTTATGGGAAAGAAGAAGTTGAAGCACAGATTAAAGCACTTTATGAAAATGGGATTAACGAATTTCTATTATGGAATGCAGGAAATCGTTATACACAAAATGTAAATTATAAAATGGAATAGAGTATAAAGTACGAAGCACATCCAGGGTTAGGTAAATTCTGATGTGCTTTTTGTGTATATTTTCTAAAACTACATGAAACTTTGTTTAACAAAAATAATATTATGCATATACTAGTAGTAGAGACATGTTATTGTATAGTCCACAATTTGGAGGTCACCATGGATTGGTATGAAAAGTTAAATCAATATTTCCCCATTGAAGAAATGAAGTCACAAAAACATATGGAATTACTGTTGCAAGAAAAAGGGGATATTTATCACAAAGATGAAGGCCAGAATCATGTTATGATGTATGTAGAGATGGATGATTTTATTTTTATTGATTATTTATTCGTCTCTAAAGAAGCCAGAGGTCAAGGGCTTGGGAAAAAGTTATTAAATAAACTCAAAAAAAAGGAAAAACCAATTATTCTAGAGGTGGAACCAGTTGATTATGAAGAAACTGATACTCAAAAAAGGTTAAAGTTTTATGAACGTGAAGGGTTCCATCATGCCAAATCAATTGGATATAGAAGAAGGTCATTAGCAACAAATGAAATTACTGAACTGGAAATTTTATATTGGTCACCGGATGAAAAAGATGAAGAATCAATTTTTCAAAAAATGAAAAAGACGTATGAAACTATTCATACGTACAAAGATGAAGAAATGTACGGAGAGCGATATGAAAATGTTGACGAAGTTCTTTCTTTTAAGGAAGAAGAAACTTAAGTAATAAATGTTTTTAATGTCTAAATCAAGATGTGAGGAAGGTGTTGAAAATGAAAGAAAGAGACAAAAAACGTAAAAAGAAAAGAGAATTATTAAAAGAGCTAAAAGAGAAGTTGCCAGGTTGGAAAAAAATACCTGGAAGAAACCCAGTATCATCAAATACTAGAACAATCGCTTAAAAAATAGAGGATGCCGACTATTCAGGCATCCTCTTTCTTTCATATCATGAATACAATTTTGTAATCCATGAAGCATGAACTTAAGACTCCACATTTCCAACTAACCCCTTCTTTTTGGCTCTTTTTTCTTTCCATTGATCAAACAACAGGAAGATAGATGGAATTAAAACAAGTGTAATGAATGTTGCAAAGCTTAGTCCAAAAACGATTACAATTGCCATCGGCTGCTGGATTTCGGTTCCTTCACCAAATCCTAGTGTTAAAGGAATAAGTCCTAAAATAGTCGTTAAAGCCGTCATTAATATGGGTCTTAATCTTGTCGGTCCTGCCTCGAGGATTGCTTCGTACGTATCGACGCCTTTTGATTTTAGTATGATAATATAATCAATTAAGACAATGGCGTTATTTACGACAATTCCGGTTAAAATTAATATCCCGACGAGGGAACCAACACCGAGTGGTTGGAAGGTAACGAAAAGCCCAACTAAAATCCCAATAACAGTTACAGGAACAGAAAACATGATAATAAATGGATAGAAAAATGACTCAAAACGAGCTGCCATTACCATATAAACGAGTACGACTGCTAACGCAATTGCCCCACCTAACTTAAAGAAAGCATCTTGCATTTGCTCATTTTGACCTCCAAAGGAAATTCGGTATCCAGCTGGGAGTGTTATTTCAGCTCGAAGTGTTTCTTCAATTTCATTTGTAATACTTCCTAAATCTCGATTTAAAATAGAAGCTCGAACAGTTACTTCGCGCAAGCGGTCTGCACGACGTATTTGATTTGGACCTTGATCTCTATCAATTGAAGCAACTGCGTGAAGTGGGACTTTCTCTCCTGTGGGTGCATCAATTAACAACTTAGATAAATCCTCAATAGAAGTTGTATAGCGATCATCAACGATTAATCGAACGTCAATTTCATCACCGCTACGAGCAAGTCTAGTTGATACTAATCCCCTCGTCGCATCATTAATGGTCGAAGCAATTTGAGCGCTTCCGATTCCATAAGTTGAAGCTCGTTCGCGATTAATATTCACAGTAATTTCTGGATTTCCGGCGGTAAAGTTAGAGGAAGGTTCTCTCACACCCTCTACCTTTGAAATAATTTCAATAACTTCATCTGATATTGCTCGTAGTGTTTCAGTATCAGACCCTTTAATTGTAATCGAGACTGGATCACCGGTAAAACCTGAATCACTTGCAGATACCCTAATATCTGCATTTGGGATACCTTTTAATTTATTTCGAATTTCTTCAGCAACTTGAACATCGCTTCTCGTGCGATCTGACAATTCCTTTAATAAAATATTATAATTTGCTCGATTTGTCTGGGTTCCAGCAGCCATTGAAAAGTTGTCTGTTCCCCCAACCGTAACATAGGACAAATCTATTTCTTCAATATTCTCTAGTATTCGGTCAATATCTTGAACCATTTCAAACGTTGCACCAAGCGAGCTTGCTGCTGGTAATCTAGCATCGATCCCTACAAAACCTTGATCTTGTGCAGGTAAAAACTCTTGACCGATAAATGGAGTTAATCCGAAAGAAGCTAAAAAAGCAATTAATGTAACAAATATAGTCATCTTCGGTCGTTTTAATACTTTTTGAAGAATACCTCTATACCAGTCAGTTACTCTACTAAAGCCGTGCTGAAAAGATGAATCTTCATCACTCACTTTCATAAATGTAGACGAAAGAAGAGGGACTATAATTAAGGCTGTAAATAAACTAGCTAGTAATGAAAATGCAACGCTAAGTGCGAGTGGTTTAAACAATTGAGCAGCTAATCCATCAACGAAAATAATTGGTAGGAAAACAACAACAGTTGTTAAGGTAGAGGCAATAATTGCTCCACCAATTTCACTAGTTCCTTCAATAGCTGCATCTTTTAAGGAATAACCTAACTGTCTTTTTCGATAGATATTCTCCAATATGACGATGGCGTTATCGACCATCATCCCAATTCCTAATGCCAAACCTCCTAATGTTAAGACATTTAATGTTTGGCCACTGAAGTACATAAACAAAAATGTTGTAACAATTGAGATTGGTATCGAAAAGCCAATAATAAGGGTACTTCTGAAGTTTCGTAAAAACATATAAAGCACACCAGCAGCGAGTATGCTTCCTAAAAGCATATTTAATGCAACTGCTCGAATTGATTGTTCAATAAATTTACTTTGGTCAAAAATGGCTTTTATTTCTACACCATCTGGTAAATTCTTTTTAATTTCATCTAAACGCTTATTTATTCCCCTTGAAACTGTAACTGTATTCGCCCCGGAAGCTTTTAAAATAGACAAACCGACGCTTGGTTCACCATTTAAATAACTTTCTTGTGTTATTGGCTTTGTCGTGTCTTTAATCTCAACTAATGTACCAAGAGCGACCGTTCCTTGGCGAGTAGGTATCGGTAAGGTTTCTAAGTCATAAATAGAAGAAAATTGGCTTGTAATTCGGATAGGCAAATTTTGATTTTGATCTTGTAATGAACCGCCAGGAATGTTTAAATTTTCACTACCAATAATTTGTTGTAATTGACTTAAGCTGACACCAAAACTATTAAGTTTATTCGGATCAACTAGAAGTTGAATTTCTTGTTCAGTTCCACCTTCAACAGTTACAGCAGCTACTCCATCAACAGAATCTAGAAAAGGTTTGATTTCATTTTCAACGAGTTTTTTAGCAGTAATTAAGTCACCATTAGGTTCAGTAATTGCTAATTGAGTGATAGGTAATAGGCTCGGGTCAAAGCGTAGGACCATTGGCATTGGAACTTCTCGTGGTAAACTATCTCTAATAAAATCAAGTCGTTCCCGCATATTGAGGGTGGCAAAATCCATATCAGTACCCCAACCAAAAGAAACGAGTATTAATGCTCCTCCAGTTCTTGAGGTAGAAGAAACAGATTCAACATTTGGGATACTCGACATAATTTCTTCAATAGGCCTTGAAATAAGCTGTTCAATTTCTTCAGGACCTGCACCATTGTAAGTAACGGTAACAGCTGCAACAGGAAACGTCATTTCAGGAAATAAATCAACTGGTAAATCACGTAAGGAAACCAAACCTAAAATTAAAATTAAGACGATCACCATAGACATTGCTACAGGTCTAAGTACGGATAATTTTGCAATTTTCATTTTAGTCCTCGTTTCGTACAATTATTTCTGCACCATCAGTTAAACGTTCTTTTCCTCTAACTACAACAAAATCCTCTTTCGTAATTCCTTCATGTACACCAACGACATTTCCACTTCTAATTCCTAAGACAACATCTCTTCGTTTAGCAACACCGTTTTGTACAATAAAAACATAAGGGGAGTTTTCATCATAGAGGACACTATCTATAGGGATGACGTTGGCTTTTTCAACTCCACCTAAATTTATGAAAGCTGTAACTCTCATTCCACCTTTTATCTTTTCCTCTTCATTTTGTATTGGAATTTCTACTTTAAATAAATTCGTTTGAGGATTTATTGTAGGTGAAACAACTTGAATTTTACTTTCAATTTCATTGGGCAAACCGTCGACGAATAGGGTAGCTTGCATCTCTTCTTTTAATTGGACAACTTGAAAGCTGTTCACATGAAATGTAGCGATAATAGGACTTAAGTTAACAACAGTAGCAAGGGGGCTATTGGGTGGTGCTATTTGGTTTGCTGTCACATTAAGTTCGGCAATTGTTCCTTTAATTGGCGAGGTAATCGTTGTTGCATCTACTGCCATTTGGGCTTGACGCGCATTTTGTCTAGCAACCTCTAGTTGCATTTCTAGTTCCGCAACATTTATTTGCGGCAAACTGCCCATTTGTCCAGCTGCTTGAGTAAGTTCTGCTTGCTTAAGAGAAGTTTCTAATGATTGCTGAATGATCATCAATAAAGACACATCTTCAGTTTCTTCAGTTAATCCTTGAATTAGCTCTCTAGATTTTTCTAGTGATGCTTCTAACTCCATTTGCAGCTTTTGGATTTCCATAAGACCACTTTCAGCACTTTTTTGCAGTTGTTTAGCAGCTGTAATTCCTTTTTCAAGTTCTGTAACAGCTTTTTGAGCTTGCCTGGCTTGGCTTCGAACGATTTCATCGTCTAACTTTAAAATCTGATCACCTTTGTCGACTTTGTCGCCAACTTTTTTGTTAACTTCTACTACATTAAAAGGCGTTGTAGTAAAAAGAGGGATGACAGCATTTGGTAAGGCTTGACCAGTTAATTCTAATTTTTGTTCTAAGTTAATTTCCTGAACAGAGGCAATATCAACTGGAATTTGTTGACCAGTAGCTGTTTCACTTGTGATATCTTCTGTAGAACAAGCAACTAAAAATAATAATGATGCAATGACAGTAGTAAAACGTTTCAAATTCTCATCTCCTAACTTAATCTATGTTTAATATTTGTTAAGCAAATGTATCTATACAAGATAATAATAATTCCAAATCTAAATGTACTATATTTTAAGGGATTGTACAAAAATAATAACCATCTATTTTTAATCAAAGATTGGATGCTAATTAGTCAGATAAAAATGCACCTAAATGAGAATGAATTTAACTTAACTAACAATAGAATAGAGTAGATGAAAAAATTTTTATTATGAATTTTTAACTAGGTTTAAGAAAATGGGGAACGGGTATTTGATAAAATGATGGTAGATTATTAAGTTATCCCTATGTACAAAGTGTATAAATTTTGTTTATTTTTTTTTCAATCAGGGGTGTTCAAATTAGAATAATTATTGTATAATTTTATTATCTTATAACAATCCACATAAACATTATAGATTTAGATAAAAAAGGTATTTTGAAGGGAGAATTGGAAAATGGTAACTCTATTTACATCCCCAAGTTGTACATCATGTAGAAAAGCAAAAGCATGGTTAGAAGAACATAACATTGAATTTGTTGAAAGAAATATTTTTGCGGAGCCACTAACAATCGAAGAGGTTAAAGAAGTGGTTCGTATGACAGAGGATGGAACGGATGAAATTATTTCGACACGTTCTAAAGTCTTTCAAGAGTTAAACGTAGAAGTAGAAGCTTTATCATTACAACAATTATTTAAAATTATTAGTGAAAATCCAGGCCTTTTAAGAAGACCTATTATTATTGATGAGAAGCGTCTACAAGTAGGGTATAACGAAGCTGAAATTCGCCGTTTCTTACCTCGTAAAGTTCGTAAATTCTTCTTAGAAGAAGCTCAAAGAGCAGCGAACGAATAAAAAATTAATCTATACAAGCTTAAAGAGGCAGCCAAGACTGCCTCTTTCTCTTTTTTATTTGGCTTTTTAGGATCTACATTTTAAACTCTAAACTATCTTTTCTAAATTTCTTAATCAGCCAACCAGAAAATACGACCGCAATGATTAAACTCACCTGTAAAACTGTTGAGATTAAAGGATGACTAGAAAATAGTGGAGCTAACATGGGTTCATGGATAATCATTTTGGTTGCTGTGAATGCCAGAATAGCTGATCCAATATAAATAATGATTGGAAAGCGTTCCATAGCAAATAAAATAAGTTTACTTCCCCAAATAATGATTGGAACAGATACAAGTAAGCCAATAATGACTAACGTAGTGTTTCCGTGTGCTGCTCCTGCCACAGCTATTACGTTATCAAATCCCATAACGATATCTGCGATGATAATTGTTTTTATTGCAGCAAACAATGTTGTTTGACCTTGTATATCCCTGTCATCGTCCATTCCAACTAATAGGTGATAGGCTATATACAACAATAGAGCACCACCAATAGCCATGAGCATAGGAATTTGAAGTAAGTAGACTGCAAACAAAGTTAAACTAATTCTGGCAAAAATCGCAAGCCCAATACCAAGGAGTATAGCTTTGTTTCGTATTTTATCAGGTAAATTACGACAAGCTAAAGCGACAACGATGGCGTTATCACCACCTAATACTATATCTATGCTAATAATCGTTAATAATGGAATAAGAAAATCCATTTCTAGGCCCATGGACACACCTCTTATTTTTTGTATGAATAAAATAATCTTAACAAAGAATTTGTTTCGCATCTCGAGTCTTAACTCACTAAGAGGCTCTCGCTAGACTGAAGAATGTAAATTCTTTAGAGGAAAAAATAAATATATTTTAAAATAAAAGGACAACTTATTAACTAAACATATCACTTTAGGTAGTAATTCATTCCTTTTTTAGAAAAAAACTTAAAAATTTATATTGTAATAATTTGCTTAGCATATAATTTCCATTCTTAATTGATTTATCATAGAATAGAAGTATAATATATGAAAAGGAAATGCTTTTTCTTAAAATGGTTAAGAAAAAATTTACTTTTATTTAATAAGATGGATATGTTTAAACCGTTTAACTCTTAAGTGAAAAAGATGACGGGGATTGTTAACACTGACTTTTTAGGGGATAAAACATCCCTTCCGCCATTTGAATTCGCCAGAAGGGAGAGAGAATTATGGAGATTGAAAGACTAAACGAATCAACAATTAAATTCTATATTACGTACAGGGATATTGAAAATCGCGGTTTTGATCGCGAAGAAATTTGGTATAACCGAGAACGCGGTGAAGAACTATTTTTTGAAATGATTAACGAAGCAAATGATAAAGAAAACTTTGAGCTTGAGGGTCCTTTATGGATACAAGTTCAAGCCCTTGATAAGGGATTAGAAATAATCGTTACAAGAGGGCAAATTACTGATGGGAATGTGAGGTTGGAAATTCCAGTCTCCAATGAACAAATAAATATTCCTGTTGATGAAAATATTGTTGACATGCTAGATGATAATTTTGTCAAAAGTAAACATCGAGATCGTGATGATGATGAGCAAGAATTGTTAGATCTTGTCATTGGTTTTGACGACTTTGAGGATATCATTTCGTTGAGTCATCATATGGATGTAAGAGGCTTTAAAAATGGACTTTATCACTTTGAAAATCGTTATTACCTTTTTGTAATGTTTACTGATGAATTTGCAGAAGATGAGCAGGATAATATTTTGAGTCAGATTTTAGAATTTGGTTATGAATCGGAAATTTCCATTCATCGCATTCAAGAGTATGGTAAAGAAGTTATCGGTGAGGAAGCATTACAAGGATTACGCCAAATGTTTAAGAAATAGCTGATCAAACGCTGGGGTCAGGCACTTCCTAGAATAGATAAACTGTGAAAACCCTCTCTATGAAGGTCTCCTTTAATTATTATCTGGGAAGGGTCAGCCCCTTTTTTTTATAAAGATAAGAAAGTATAACTTTTTGAAGTTGTCTAGCTCCGAGCGCCAGCTGCTCCTGCGGTTACTCGTCGCAAAATTGCAGAGAAGTAGCTCAAAGAAGTATTTGGCTGGAGGTCAAATAACCTGCCGAGGAAAAAGGATTTCACTTTTTCTTAGATAAAAAAGTGAAAAAGCGCACTCCTTGCTCCTGCGGTTACTCGTCGCAAAGCTTGCAGGATGTTTATTCAAGAAGTTGCTTGTCAGAACATTTGCTTGTCGCCGCTAGGCGGGCGCTCTGCGCTTTTCTTATAATAAATCATCTTCAGATAGGAAGTACAATAGCATGTTCTCATTAAGGATAATAAAAACTAGAGCTAATTATGGTAGAGGCTTATGTTTAAAGGAAAGTGAGCTAGGCATACATGAAAAAGAAACTACAAGTATTATTATTTCTAGCGATACTCGGAACAATTTTGTACATAACAAAAGATTACTGGGAAGGCTGGATTGTTGGAATTGTTAGTATTCTCTTTTCCTTATCTGCTTTTTTTATTGCTATCATTATTTTCTTAGAAAATCGTCATCCTGCAAGAACTGTAACATGGATAATGGTATTAGCTATTTTTCCGGTCTTAGGTTTCTTCTTTTATTTAATGTTCGGCCAAAATCACCGTAAAACAAAAGCTTTTACTGAGAAAGCGATTATGGATGAACAAGCCTTAGATCGGATTGAAGGGAACAAACCGTTAAACGAAGATGCAATTGGGAAAATGGGTGAGGATCAACAACTTCTATTTCGTCTAGCACATCGCTTAGCTAATACACCTATATCTTTTGCAACAGAAACGAAAGTGTTAACTGATGGGAAAGAAACATTTGGTCATATACTAAAAGCGTTAAAGGATGCTACTAATCATATCCACATGGTGTATTACATAGTACGAAGCGACGAGATAGGAAATGAGATCAAAGATATTCTGATTGAAAAAGCAAAGCAAGGTGTAAATGTTCGTTTTCTTTACGATGCAGTTGGTTGTTTTCAACTTTCGAAATACTATGTTCAAGAGTTAAAGGACGCTGGTGTTGAAATGGTTGCTTTTGCACCTGTAAAACTGCCTTTATTTAATCATCGTATAAATTACCGTAATCACCGTAAAATTATTGTTGTTGATGCCCAAGTTGCTTTTGTTGGTGGGTTAAATATTGGTGATGAATATTTAGGTAAGAACGAATATTTCGGACATTGGCGTGATACGCATTTATTTGTAAGAGGGGAAGCTGTCCGATCCTTACAGCTTATTTTTCTGCGTGATTGGTACTATATGACGAGAGAAACCCTTTTAAAGCAAAGTTATCTCTCACCTAGTCTTCCAACATCAGAACAATTAGGTGGCGTTCAAATGATTGCTAGCGGTCCTGATACAAGATGGGAAGTCATCAAGAAATTATTTTTTTCAATGATCACATCTGCCAAAAAATCCATTTGGATCTCATCACCGTATTTCATTCCTGATGATGATATTTTGTCAGCTCTAAAAATAGCGGCACTCAGTGGTGTTGACGTTCGTATACTTGTGCCAAACCGACCAGATAAAAGGATTGTTTTTTATGCTTCACGCTCCTATTTTCCTGAGTTACTAGATGCAGGAGTGAAAATATATGAATATAACCGTGGATTTATGCACAGCAAATTAATCATCGTCGATAAAAAAATTGCCTCAATTGGAACAGCGAACATGGACATGAGGAGTTTCCATTTAAATTTTGAAGTCAATGCTTTTTTATATAAAACTCAAAGTGTCCAGACACTTGTAGGGGATTATATATACGACATGGAACATTCAACAATTATTAGCTTTGATCAATTTAAAAAACGGTCAATTTTCAAACGGATTATTGAATCTACATCTAGATTATTGTCACCGTTACTTTAGGAGTGGACAGTGTCGAATTTAAAGGTAGTCAAGTTCAACATTTTGAAGCGGGGCGTATAGAACTTTAAACTCGACACTCTAAACTATAAACGAAAACTTTCAAAAGGAGGGAGCTACTTGTTAGTAGCAATCACAAAGAACGAGAAAGTAATTTCTCTTGTTAATCAAAATTTACAAAAGGAAAATTTGCACCAACTTCGGCAAGAAGATCAATTTTTTTGTCCAGCTTGTAAGCGTGAGGTAATCCTAAAGCTAGGTACGAAGCAGGCCTGGCATTTTGCCCATAAAGCGAAACTTGGTTGTACAGATGAAGTTGAAGGCGAAACACTATATCATATTGAAGGGAAGAAACTGCTATATGAATGGCTACTAAAGCAAAACTATGATGTATTATTAGAGCAGTATTTACCAGATGTAAAACAACGACCAGATCTATTAGTTCGTATCCCTAATCAAACATTAGCAATTGAATTTCAATGCGCAAAAATTTCCCCGCAATTGTTCGAAAAAAGAACACTAACCTATCAAAATCATCATTATACGCCTATTTGGATTATTGGAGGCAATCAGTTAAAGCGTCGTTATCAGAACGTTTACAGCCTAAGTGGCTTTCATTGGCTTTTTGCTAAGGGTTTTACCCTTAATAACCGACCAGAAATCCTTTCATTTTGTCCTCTAAATAAAACATTCATCCATCTAAAAAATATCACTGCTATTTCCTCAAATCTCTCTGCAACTACTCCTAGGTTTTTATCACTATATGACCTCACATTAGAAATGCTTTCTCAACCGTATAAACCTTTTTTGCAAATAGATGCCTGGCTTAATGCCAAAAAGTTATGGCGAACCCAACGGCTTCACATGAGTCAATCACAACAATTTCTTAGAGATCTATACTATAAAAAAGGAAAACCTTTTTGGTTATTTCCAAGCTGTGCAGGAATTCCAGTTTGTTTCCATCACTTTATTGAAACTCCAACATATATTTGGCAAGCTTGGATATTGGAAATGTTTATTAACAATAGAAAGAAAGGAGAGAAGTTTCATCTGAATTTAGTGAAAAGAGCTTTTAAGTCTCTTGTTAAAAAAGGGATTTTTCAATTACGGACACTTCCGCTATTAAACAATGGTAGCGACATGTCAGCGATTGAAAATTATTTGGGATATCTATGTCATATAAAAGTGTTATCTACCATGGATCGAGCTAGTTTCGTCATAGCCGAAACGATCCTGCCACTAAAAACACTTGAACAGGCTTTGATGATGGATCGTCAATTTTTATTTGAGTTTATTGAATTAAAAATCTAACACTTATTTCGGAAGTAGTAATATATTTTCTTTTTTTAAAAGGATTAATTCTTTTTCATGGCGAACAATATACTTATGAATAGCTATAACTAGAAAGAAGTTAATCTTGTTTTTAAGAGAAATTTGGAGGTGCTTATTTTGGCAGAACAAACAAAGATGAAACAGCTACCAAAGCGTGAAGAAATCCCAGTTGAAAGAACATGGGATGTGGAAGCGATTTTCCAGACAATTGAAGAATGGGAAACTGAATTTAAGTCATTAAAAGAAGAAATGCCTAATCTACAAAAATTTAAAGGCCAATTAGGAACTAGCAGTGATCAACTATTCCAATGTCTTAAGTTTCAAAACGAACTAAGTATGCGAATTGGTAAGCTTTATGTTTTTGCACATTTAAAAAGTGATCAAGATACAACAAATTCCTTTAATCAAGGTTTAAACGATAGAGCTTCAACACTTGCCACTGAATTTAGTAATTATTCGTCTTTTATCATTCCCGAGTTATTAAGTATGCCAGAAGAGAAGATTAATGAGTTTGTGGCAGAAAATGATGATTTAAAGGCATATAAACATGCCTTAGATGAAACTAATCGTGGCCGTCCACATGTACTATCGGAAAAAGAGGAAGCTCTGCTTGCTCAAGTAAGTGAAGTGACACAAAGTCCTGCAAACACATTTGGGATGTTAAACAATGCAGATTTAAAATTTCCAACAATTAAAGACGAGAACGGGGAAGAGATTGAGGTTACTCATGGACGCTATATTCGTTTCTTAGAAAGTAGTGACCCTCGTGTTAGAGAAGATGCTTTTAAAGCTATTTACGAAACATACGGTAAATTTAAAAATACATTAGCAAGTACTCTTACTGGTAATGTAAAGAAAAATTTATTTAACGCTAAAGTTCGAAACTACGAATCAGCCCGTCAAGCGGCTTTAGACAAAAATAATATACCAGAGGTTGTTTACGATCAATTAGTAGATACGATTAATGACCATTTACCTTTATTACACCGGTATATTGCCTTACGTAAAAAAGCTTTACAGCTTGACGAAATTCATATGTACGATTTATTTACACCAATGGTGAAAGACGTAAAAATGGAAGTCCCTTATGAAGAAGCGAAGGATTTAGTCATAAAGGGTGTCGAGCCACTAGGCGAAGAATACGTAAATATAATTAAAGAAGGCTTTGAAAAACGTTGGGTAGACATTGAAGAAAATGTTGGCAAAAGAAGTGGCGCTTATTCATCTGGTACATATGGTACTATGCCTTACATTCTAATGAATTGGCAAGATAACATTAATAACTTATTTACATTAGCCCATGAGTTTGGCCATTCTGTTCATAGTTATTACTCAAGAAAAACGCAACCTTACCATTACTCAGGCTATTCGATTTTCGTTGCAGAAGTTGCATCTACATGTAATGAAGCATTGTTAAACAATTATTTATTAAAAGTAACAGAAGACAAAAAGAAGAAACTATATTTATTAAACCACTTCCTAGAAGGATTTAGAGGTACTGTTTTCCGTCAAACGATGTTTGCAGAGTTTGAAAAGCTTATTCATGATAAAGCAGCCAGTGGTGAACCACTAACTCCAGAACTTTTAACTGGAACTTATTATGACTTAAATAAAAAATATTTTGGTGATGAAATCGTCATCGACGAAGAAATCGGCTTAGAATGGGCACGTATTCCGCATTTCTATTACAATTTCTACGTTTATCAGTATGCAACAGGTTATAGTGCTGCAACAGCATTATCTAAGCAAATTCTAGAAGAAGGCGAACCGGCTGTAGCCCGCTATCTCGAGTTCTTAAAGGCTGGAAGCTCTGATTATCCGATTGAAGTATTAAAACGTGCTGGAGTAGATATGACTAGCCCAGAGCCAATTAAAGAGGCTTTAGCAGTATTTGAAAGTACACTTAATGAAATGGAACAGTTACTATTCGAAGATTAAAATTTAATATAATCATAAAGAAGGTGACTCATAAGAGTCACCTTCTTTATGATATATTAAGAAAAACCGCGAAATCGCCTTTTCTCATTGAAGCAATGAAGGGTAAAAATAATCGATGCTAAAAGTAAAGGGGCGGAAAGTAATATCGGAAAGAACTTCAGTAAACTTAACACAAAAATCCAAAATGTTACAAAAATAAATAGAAGACCAATTAAAAACATGCCATGATACATTAATTTGTCCTCCTGTTCTAATTAGAGTTTGTTAAATCGTATGAGAAAAGAGGACAACTTATGACCATTAATTTAAAGTGTAAATGAGAGAAGGAACAATATTACCAATCATGACAGATTTGTGAAAATATTCACGTACTACTTGTAAAAGATTCGGAAACTTGATACATTATACATGTGAAGAAGATCACAAAAGCCCCCCCTAGGTTGATGTGAATACTCACAACCCCTTTATTTAAATGTTTTAATCCCTTTTTAATTTAAGAAACCTTGACAATCAAAACGTAAAAAAGGCTAGGTCTCCCCAACCAAGCCTTTTTTACATTTTTAAGATTATATTCGGCTTCTATATTAAGAGTGGAGCACTCACCGAACTACTCACCAATATAACGCCAAAAAGTGCCATATTTAACAGGTACGCGCTCGACGATTTGACGTAGAACAAGTTTTTTCATTTCCTTTTCTACTTCTTCAATACTTAAATCATAAATAACCGCTATTTCCTTAGTAGCAACAAAAGATTGATGTTTTAAAAATTCTTCAAGAAAAACAGGGGCAGATGGAACTGGCTTTTCCCCGAGCATTTCCTCAAGAACCTTTACATAAACATCATAGTCATAAAGGCCAGCCACCATAAGGCCTTCTTCTTCAACATGGTCATTAAAGACAACGATTGTTGGAAAGAGTTCGACACCCATTTCTTTGGTCGTTTTTAAGTCGAATTGTAATGTTTTTATAGCGCCCTCCGAATGAAGGTCTTTTTTAAATTCTAGTAGATCTAAACCTTCAATACTTTGGGCACACTCTATTAAAACATCTTCTTTAGAAATATTTTGTTTATCTAAAAACAACAGTTCGCGTAATTTTCTTAAATATTTGATCCCAATTTGTTTTCCTTGTAATTCTGCAGCTTTAATAGCAATAGAGGCTGCAAAAGGAGTAGAAATTGGATTCTCTAGCCAAATATCTCCATCACAGGACATGCCTGTTCTGTTTGCAGTTTTCTCCCATGCTTCCGCGATATTTTTATGTGACCTTTTTTCACTACAGCATTGAAGTTTCCCCCCAATTAAATATCGGATCGTAAAGTATTTACAGTAATTCATTTGTAATTTCTTTAAAACAGGCTCAAGTGCCCAACACTCTGGACAGAGGGGATCTATAAATGTATAGATTTCTAATGGTTTTTTTGCCGGCTTAGGCTTTTCTATGGTAAGCTCTTCAAAACCACATAATCCTAACTCTTCATTGCAATTGGATTTAGAGTCGTTAAAAGACAACTAGATCCCTCCTTTCCGTATTACTGATTAATCATATGATAGGCTGTTTGCGATAATCGTTCATAAAAGTAGTCTCTAATAGGACCTTCAAGTTTGATTTCGTCCATTGCTTCTCGCATACATTGGAGCCAAGCTTCAGCTCTCTCCTCAGTAATTGGAAACGGCATATGTCTAGCACGTAGCATTGGGTGTCCATGCTCCTCGCTATAAAAGTTTGGTCCACCAAGAAATTGTGTCAAAAATTGCTTTTGCACCCTTGCAGTTTCTGTTAGATCTTCTGGGAAGATTGGAGCGAGTTTTGGATGAAGCTTTACTTTTGCATAAAACGCATCTACCAACTCGTTAAGCACTTCTTGTCCTCCAATAGCAATATATGGATTGTTCGATTCGGTATTCATTTTATGTCCCCTTTAAGAAGTATGTAGCCTTATTTTAGCAAGGTGAGTAATCTATCGCAAATAATCCGCTTACTCTTAGTTAGTATAGTGTATCGTTTAGAGTGTAAAGTTGTAAAAGTAACTCTGTGAAGTGTCTATTACATAGTATTTGGTATAATCAAAATAAAAAAACTTGTGATGAGTTATTCATCACAAGTTTTTTAGGCGTTTAAAAAAGTATTCAAAACTTTCGGTACGTAATTTCTTGTTTCCTTAAACGGTGGAATACCACCATGTTTATCGACGTTTCCGGGCCCGGCATTATAGGCAGCTAACGCTAATGAAACATCACCATTATAGCGGTCTAACATTTGACGCAAATATTTGGTTCCGCCTTCGATATTTTCTTTAGGATCAAAAATATTTTGTACATTCAGGCCACGGGCTGTAGCTGGCATTAACTGCATTAAACCAACTGCACCTGCGTGACTTTTTGCAGAAGGGTTAAAGTTTGACTCGTGTTTAATGACTGAGTATATTAGTTTTGGATCTACATCATACTTTCTGGCTGCATCTTCAATAAGTCCTCGGTATTTTTCTGACCTCGCAGAAAGATTTGTTGGTAAAGGGTTTTGAACCATATTTGCGGTGAAGTTTTCGATATTATTGTTCACCTTGAAATTTGTTAAAAATAGAGATGTGTCTTGTTGGTTAGTAGCATTTAAATGACCGATCATTTCGTTCATGTTTTTTTGTAATTCATCTTCTAAAAAAGTAGAGAATACCGATTCGAACGGTGAAGAAGATGGGTTTTGGTTTCCTTGCATATTTCTCAAAGCTTGGAGCTGGAACATGTGCTGATATGAAGCTATTTTCAAACTTTTTCACCACCTGACTAAGTATTTTTATCTATTTTATCCTTGTTCTAATTTTTTTAGGAAAAACCGCTTAATCTTATTATCGGTTTGTTTTATGGGTATTTTATAGTTTAAAAATAAATTTTCAAATATTTGTTTTCCTTTTTTCTCATCTTTTACCTCATATTCAATTTCAAAATCCTCAACATTGAAATAAAAGCTATGGTCGAATACAAGAATTCCGTCTAAATAAGAGATTTCGGCTCTTTTTGTCATTAATGACCCTAAATAACGACATTTTGTGATATCGATTTGAAATGATTTATCTAGCTGATTGGCAACAGTACCGAAAGGTAGGTGGCCAGCTTGAAACGCTTGTTTAGCCTCTTCCTCTAAAAGGATTTGATGTGTCTCTAATAAACCAATTTCATTAGGTTGTTTTAATGTTAGGGTATAGTTCCCATTTTTTTCTCTAATTCTTAGAGCACTTCCATGCTTTTTTAATAAAAATTCATTCGTATCAAAATAATGATTTTCCTGCATTTTAAAAGCTGTCTGTTTAATTGAAAATTTCTCACATAAAAAGTTGAAGTCGGCTTGGGAAACAATATTTTTATATTCAATTTCGATTTCTTGACTCATCTTAAAACCTTCTTTAAAAATAGTTTTTTAGTAATTATTTTTTGTCGAATCGCTTCTTTTAATCATACTATTATTTTGGTTACTTTGGTAGCTACTCATTATCGAAATTCTTTTTTTTATGGTAAACTAATGGGGTAAATTGTTATATTGGAGGAATTTAAATGGCGCATAAAATCGAAGTTACGAAATTAGCAGTAGATGAACGTGAAGTAAACGTATTTGTTGATCATACAGAACTACTATTACATAAGCAAATTCAACCTGAAGGAAGAATGCTAGCAGACTCAGATCATATAGCCTTTGTTTACATTCTTGATGTAGATGATGACTTTATCTATGTAAGTTTCCCAGAAGCTGTTTGGAAAAATTTAAACAAAGTCCTAAGCGATAGTTTACCAATATTTTTAAACGTAAATGAGGAAATAAGAGTCCCATTAATTCAATTCCAAGAAGAACTTCAATATTTTATATCAAATATTGAAGAAAATAGTAATTATGGAGAAAGTATGGTCCAAGCAGTAAGCAAAGCTTTTACTTTCACTAGATAAACTTGATGGGGATAATCCTCTGACAAAACTTGCGCGAAAAAAGCGAAGTTAGTCTATACAAATAGGGGGAAGAAGATGAATTGGGATGTTTTTTTAGCACCATATGAACAAGCTGTCGAGGAGATTAAAATCAAGTTGCGAGGGGTACGCAAACAATACAATATGTCGTCAACAAAACATACCCCAATTGAATTTGTGACTGGGAGAGTAAAGCCGATATCAAGCATCTTAGATAAAGCAAAGCGTAAAAATATTCCTATTGAAGAGTTGGAATCAAGAATGCAAGATTTAGCAGGAGTTCGAATTATGTGCCAATTCGTTGAAGATATTGATGCCGTCATTAAACTACTTCGAATGCGAAAAGACTTTGAAATAATCGAAGAACGGGATTATATCTCAGATAAAAAACGTAGCGGTTACCGTGCATATCACTTAGTTATTAAATATCCAGTGCAAACAATTGATGGTGGTAAAAAAATTCTCGTTGAAATACAAATAAAGACGTTAGCAATGAACTTTTGGGCGACAATTGAGCATTCGTTGCTTTACAAATATAGTGGTGAAATTCCTGGAAATATTATTGATCGCTTACAACGAGCGGCAGAAGCAGCATTCCGACTAGATGAAGAAATGTCCAAAATCCGTGAAGAAGTACTAGAAGCACAGGCTATTTTTAGAAGAAAAGAAGAAGAACAGAGAAACCATTAATAATGTAGAGTGTAACATGTAGAATGTATGATGTAAGTAAATGCTTCGAAGGTTAATAATTCTACACTTTACATTCTAAATTCTACATTCGAACAGGAGTGCTACAAAATGAAGTTTGCAGTGATTTCAAGGGGGGACGAGACGTCTAATGCCCTGATGCAAAAGATCAAAAACTATTTATTAGAATTTAATCTATCGTATGACTCACAAGAACCAAACATCGTCATTACTGTTGGCGGTGATGGAACACTTCTTTATGCATTCCATCAATATACACATCGCCTTAATGATACGTCTTTTGTCGGTGTTCATACAGGGCACCTTGGTTTTTATGCAGACTGGAAACCTGAAGAAGTAGAACGACTAGTTATCCACATAGCGAAAACACCTTTTAAAATAGTTGAATATCCACTCCTTGAGGTAATCGTGAGACATAATGATTCAACAAAGTCTGAACGATATTTAGCCTTAAATGAATGTTCGGTTAAAAGTGTTGTTGGATCTTTAGTGATGGATTTAGAAATTAAAGGTGACCTGTTTGAAACATTTCGTGGTGATGGGCTATGTATATCTACACCATCAGGAAGTACTGCTTATAATAAAGCGCTAGGTGGTGCGATTTTACATCCATCGCTAGCATCGATCCAAATCTCAGAAATGGCATCAATTAATAACCGTGTATATCGTACGATTGGTTCACCGTTAGTTTTGCCACAACATCATACATGCTTATTAAAGCCACTAAATGATGTTGATTTTCATGTTACGATCGACCACCTTTCAATGATCGAAAAAAGTGTGAAATCAATCCAATGTAGGGTTGCTGAAGATAAAATTAAATTTGCTAGATTTCGTCCTTTTCCATTTTGGAAGAGAGTGAAGGAATCATTTATTAAATAATTGAGTAATTTCAAAAGATGAGAATTTCATGAAATTCTTAGTAAGAAGGTAGAAAAATGCAGGGAATTACATTTCAATGGCATGTCCCTAAAACTTATCATGATCGCTTGTTAAGGGATTTTTTAAGAGAAGAAAAACAGCTTTCTCGCCAAGGTTTAACAGAAATAAAAAGAAGCGGCTCCTTGTTCGTTAACGGTGCTCCAGTTACAGTTCGTGTCCTTTTAAAAGAAGAGGATGAAGTGACGGTTATTTTCCCACCTGAAACAAGGGGGCAAGGCCTAAATTCTATAGATCTTCCACTCCATATTATCTATGAAGATGAACATTTATTAGTCATAAATAAACCAGCAAACTTGCCAACGATCCCGTCTATTTACCATCCGGATCGTTCTTTAGCAAATGCTGTACTTTTTCATTATGATAAAAATAATATCCCTTATACATTTCATGCGGTAAATCGGCTTGATCGTGATACATCAGGGTTACTTATCGTCGCAAAGCATCGCTATGCTCATGATTTAATGACAAAAGAGCAAAAGGCGGGAAAAGTAAAGCGTACGTACATTGCGATTGTGCATGGGCAGATGGAAGAACTTTCTGGAGTTATTAACGCCCCAATTGGACGTAAAGAAGAGAGTATAATTGAACGAGAAGTGCGTTCTGATGGACAACAAGCAATCACAAATTTTAAAGTCATAAAACGATTAGAAGAAGAAACAGTAACAGAGCTGTGCCTAGAAACCGGAAGAACTCATCAAATACGTGTACATCTGGCCTATTTAGGACACCCATTACTTGGAGATGACCTTTATGGTGGACAACTAACGAAAATAGATCGTCAAGCTCTTCATAGCTTTCAATTACAATTTTTTCATCCTCTTTTAGAGAAGGAAATGAATTTCTCTATCGAACCACCGCCTGATATGTCCGATATTATAAATAAAAAATACGAAGATCCCAATTAAGGGGCTTCGTATTTTTCAATAGTAGAAATTAAAAATTGTTGTATTTCCATTTCATTTTCATCACTAATCACAACTTCAACCATATTTATTAGTTCTTCACGGTCTATCTCAGCATTGTAGAGAAATGTTTCAGAAATAAAATAGCCTTTTTTTCCTTCAATAAAAAAAGGTTGTTTGTTACCATGATCATCCGTAAACTCAATTACATCAGCACCGATGGCATCTTGTAAGGTTTCATCATAAATAATAAATTTGGCATAAAGAGGACCAATACGCTTACGGTTATCGTTCGCAAGCAAAACATGAAAATTTATTAGAGAACGCTCCTCATCAATGATTATCTTACTTTCTTCAGTATTAGGAGTAATATTTGGCTCATTACCACAGGCAGTTAGAATGAAAAGTATAATTAATAGCACTAAAATTAACTTCGATTTCATATAAGATTCTCCTTTAAATCTGAAATTTAGAATGCAAAATGTAGAATTTAAAATGCTGAATAAAATGCTTCGAAGCAACGCTTTCATAATTCTGCATTCTACATTCTACATTGGCTTAGTCTTCAAACTCCCTAAACTTCTCTGGTACAAATGGTTGTTTTGATGGGACTGAAATAGCTTCTTTTTCAGGGTATCGAAATGCTGTTAGTTTTCCCCCAAAAACGCAACCAGTGTCAATGTTAATCGTCCCATTTATCAAACGGGGCTCTTTTACTGGTGTATGACCGTAAACAATAAATGATTTTTTATCCGTGTGATTTTTTGCCCAATCTCGTCGGACTGGTGAGCCATCAGGATTTTGCTCTCCGGTAATATCACCGTATAAAACAAATGTTTTTACCTTTTTATCTGTTCTACCTATGTAGTCAGACCTTATCCCGGCATGGGCAATCACAAGTTTTTTATCAGCTAATGTTAAATATAAAGGGGCACTTTCATATAATTCCATATATTTTGAGCGAATAAGCGTGTACTCCTCTTTTGAAAGTACTTTTAATTCAGCGACAGTCGTTTCTAAGCCATGTGTTGCTTGAACTTTTCTCCCTAAGAAATAGCGATACAATTTATCACAATGATTACCTGGTGTATAATGTGCTAAACCTCTTTTGACAATTTCAGAGACAATATCAATAACCTTGAGAGAATATGGTCCTCGATCTGTTAAATCACCGACAAAAGCAAGCTTACGACCTTTTGGGTGTACCGGATAACCTTCGGACCAATTGTAACCTAAATATTTTGTTAGGTCTTCAAATTCCTCGAAACATCCATGAATATCCCCAATTATATCGTACATTGTTATCACATCTTTCTAAATTATTTTGGTATTTATAGCATTTCAGTGTTAAAGAAAAGCATACTTTTATTAAAATAAGTGATAATGACCCTAAATTGACTCATAAAATAAAGTAAGGAAATGATATAATAGGATTTTGCTTTTTGTAATTTACTTTAGTGTATTCAATAATGACAATAATTTAATATCGGTTTATTAAAAATTATCTATAAGTGTTCTTATACGATTGTAGAATATTTTTCTAAAATTAACAAAAATAAAAAGGTGTGTGAGAGACTGCTGAAATTATAAGCATTTTAAAGTTCTCACACTGAAATTAAAAAGATTAGGAAGTGTTCAAATCACATTTCCTAATCTTTTTTGTATTTTGGCTCTTTAAGAGTAAATTAATGGGCTATTACTAACCCATTAACGTGATAATTCGTTTCATATTCACTACGAAGATGGTTGTTGCACTTTGTATGTGCATACCTAAGAGACCATGGGAATGACTTTTTTTAAACCCATGGCGATTCTTTAGCTCTGCGTTCTTAGCCTCGATCATATACCTATTTTTCGCTAACTCTTTGAACTCTTCTGTTTCCTGATAGAGTTGGTGTTCCTCATGAAATTTATCCTTCTTCAAAGTTACGGTATATGTTTTACTTGCAGATCCTTCTTTATAACAGCCTTCTCTTAGTGGACATACCTTACATTTCTCAATATCAAAGTAATGGGTTTCTCGTAATACGGTTCCTTCCGTTGCGTGTTTTTTCTTCCCATGTAAAGCTTTTTTAATTGCCATATGCCCTGCTGTACATACATATCGCCCAGCATCCTTATTGTAATCAAATTCACCTGTTGCCCTTTTAGTGCCCTCTGATACAGTTTTACTTAATTTCGATACTAACTTAATTTCTTTTTCTTTTGTATATTCAATCATATCTTTCTCAGAGTAAGCTCCGTCGCCAATGAATGCTTTCACTTCAATTCCATTTTCAATTGATTTCTCAATTAATTCTTTTGCCTGTTTTCCGTCATTCTGTTCACCTGTTGTAACAACAGCTGATGTCACAATACGCTCTGGAACCATAGCGATGTGAGTTTTGTATCCAAAAAAGGATGTGTCTGAACTCTTATGTCCAACTTTTGCATCTTTTTCTACAGTTGAATTTAAGTGTTCGATATCATCGTTGACAATCTCCTCTAATAAATGAGCTTTTAATCTTACGTCTTCTTTAACGTATAACTGCTCGTCCTTTTTAATGATATCTACTAATTGATTACAATAGTTAATATGGTCAACTAATTCACTCGTACTTGGCTTAGTAGGCATTTTATCTTTATAAGTGTCGTCCTGTTTATAAACGCTCTTCCTTAACTGTTTGGACTGTTCAATCAAGATTTCAATAGGTGATTTAGAGTTAAACATACTATTTGTATGAGTGGAATCCGCAATGATTTGGTTGGATTTAATAAGCCCTTCTTTCAAGGCAATCTCAACCGTCTTTTTAATAAGTAAATTTAATAATGATTCGTCTTGTAATCGAAGTTTTCTAAATTTAGTTAAGCTTGTTGGATGAACCATTTTATCTTCAGGTGCTACATCTAAAAAGTATTTAAATGACATATCAAACGTCGCTCTCTCAATCAAATCACGATCAGACATTGGGTACATCACCTTGAGTAATAGTAACTTAAACATCATAATTGGACATTTGGCTGTAGCGCCAAATGCCTCATTATACATATCTTTTAATTCGTCATAGATAAATTCAAAGTCAACTAAGTTATTAAACTTCCTCAAGAAATGATTTTCTGGGATTAGTATATCGTAAAGTTCACTGTACGAACTGAGCATTAGTTCTTTTTTAGGTAGCATAGTTTCACCAATTTTCTAATGATTTTCTATCTCTATAATACCATTTTTCCTTCACCAGCTAAATAATGCGTATGAAAAAAGGAAGAGTTTCCTCTTCCTTTTCTCACGAAGGCGATATTGAGACTTTTTCAGCAGTCTCGGTGTGTGACGCATTGTTTTCTTTTGAACTCCCTGTTACAGATCCGGTGCTAATCTTTGCATTAGCAATGGTTATTTTCTTACTAGCACCAATTCTAATGAACAGATTAAGAATTCCTGGAATAATTGGGTTAATTATCGCAGGTATCGTTGTAGGACCAAATGGGCTTGGGGTACTTAATCGTGACCCAACAATTGTATTGCTAGGAACGGTTGGTCTTTTATATATTATTTTCATTGCAGGATTAGAAATTGATTTAGATGGATTTAAAAAATATCGAAATCGGAGCATAGTTTTTGGTTTATTATCATTTACGATTCCTTTTATGATGGGAGCCGCATTAGGGTTATTTTTACAGTATTCTATTCCAGCAGCAATTTTATTAGGGTCAATATTAGGGTCTCATACCTTACTAGCTTATCCAATTGCAAGTCGTCTTGGGGTTGCTAAAAATAAGGCGGTCACGACAGCAGTTGGTGGCTTAATCATGACGGATACGCTAGCGCTTTTAATTCTGGCTATAATTGCTGGAATGAAGCAAGGAGACATTACCGCTATGTACTGGGTCCAATTAGGAGGTTCTCTAGCATTATATGTACTGATTGTCTTAATTGGAGTCCCTATTATTGGAAAGTTTTTCTTTCGAAATATGAGTAGCCATGGAGCTATGGATTATTTATTTGTCATGTCAGTTTTGTTTGTCTGTGCGTATTTAGCATCTGTTGCCGGAGTTCAACCAATTATCGGTGCTTTCTTGGCTGGTCTTGCGTTAAATCGGTTAATTTTTGAGCAAGGACCTTTAATGAATAGGATTAAATTTGTTGGAAATGCCTTATTTATTCCCTTTTTTCTACTATCCGTTGGAATGTTAGTTGACTTCCGAGTTCTGATTGAACAACCACAGGCGTTGTTGTTTGCCTTTTCAATTGTGTTGTTAGTAAATTTTGGGAAATTGCTGGCTGCTTGGATTTCTGCAAAGATCTACAGCTACTCCACTGACGAAGTGAAATTAATGTATGGCTTAACAATTCCGCAAGCAGCAGCAACATTAGCGGCGACATTAGTCGGCTTTGAATTAGGTCTATTCAACGTAGCCGTTGTAAATGGAGTTATTATCATGATCTTAGTAACTTGCTTAATTGGACCATACATGGTAGAAAAATATAGCCGTAAAATTGCTGAATTTGAAGAAGAACAGCCGTATGAACGAACAGGTGCACCAGAGCGAATTTTGATTCATTTGGCTAATCCTAAAACGATTGAGTCATTATTAGACTTGGCGTTTATCATTAAAACACCTACGTCATCAGAACCGCTTTATCCTATTTCTGTAGTAAGCTCAAACGGCGGAGGTGAAGCAAGCAAAGTTGCAGAAGCTGAAAAAATGCTTGGTCATGCAGTTATGTATGCATCAGGGGCTGATATTCCAATCCGCCTTTTAACTAGAGTTGACCACAATCCAGCAAAAGGAATTGTTCGCGCCATCACCGACACGAGAATTTCTACTGTTATCGTTGGTTGGAATGGGAAATTATCTACATCCCAAAAAATATTAGGTGGTGTACTTGATCAAGTATTAGAACAAACGAATCAAACAATGCTCGTTACAAAGTTAACTCATCCACTTAACACGACAAAGAGGATCATCCTAATTTTGCCTCCAATGGTTGCAAGAAAGCCGGGGTTTAAAGAAACGATCCGGATCGTCAAAAAAATCGCATCTCAGCTAGGAGCTACACTCCTTTGCCTAGTTATAAAAGGTGACCAAAACTATTATAAACGGCTAATCGAAGAACAAAAGCCAGAGTTAAATTTTACATTGGAAACTGTTGATAAATGGAAAGATTTAGAGAAAAACTACTTTCATCGCTTCAAAGATGACGATTTAATTATTGTGATTAGTGCACGCCGTGGCACCATTGCATGGCATCCATATTTAGAAAGGTTACCAAAAGAAATTGCATCAGTTACACCAGAAAGTTTTATTGTCGTTTTTCCTGAAGAAGATGAAAATATTGATTTACGTGGCTCAAGAGGGACCACATTGCCAACATCTGTTCTACCAGATAGAGAATATGAATGAGAGAATAGGTGAACTATGAATAAAAAAACAATTCTTTGCTAATTTCCAGGTACGTGCTATAATTATTAGGACCAAGTGCTAATAACAACTATTATATCTAAATAAAGGAGGATTTTTTGATGAATTTATTATCGTTAGAAAATCGCACATTTGTAGTCATGGGAGTGGCTAATAGACGCAGTATTGCATGGGGAATTGCCCAATCATTATCAAAAGCCGGTGCTAGATTAATATTTACATACGCGGGTGAAAGACTAGAAAAAAATGTTAGGGAATTAGCTGAAACATTAGAGCGTGATGATTATTTAGTTCTTCCTTGTGATATTTCAAGTGATGAGGAAATTTCAAAGACATTTAAAACAATCAAAGAAGAAGTGGGTATCATTCACGGTGTTGCTCACTGTATCGCTTTTGCCAACAAAGAAGAGTTAGAAGGAGAATATCTATCAACTACTCGTGAAGGTTTTTTACTTGCTCAAAATATTAGTGCATACTCTTTGACTGCAGTTGTAAAAGAAGCAAGAGGTTTAATGACTGAAGGTGGTAGTATTGTAACGTTAACGTATTTAGGTGGAGAGCGTGTTGTGAAACATTATAATGTCATGGGTGTTGCTAAAGCAGCCTTAGATGCAAGTGTGAAATACTTAGCTAACGACTTAGGGCAAGAAGGAATTCGTGTAAATGCTATTTCTGCAGGACCTATTCGAACATTAGCAGCAAAAGGGATTTCGGACTTTAATGAAGTTATGAAAGAATTCGAAACAAATGCACCACTTCGTAGAGCTGTAACACAAGAAGAAGTTGGCGATACTGCCCTGTTTTTAATGAGTGACTTATCAAGAGGTATTACTGGTGAATTACTCCATGTTGATGGTGGCTACAACATCATTGGCTTAATGAAAAATTAACAAGTTAAGGCGCATAACATTTATGATGTTACGCGCCTTTTTTTATATTAATTATTAATTTACTCTAACAGAATGGATCCTAATTTCATATGTATAGTATTAGGGGGCCGGCCTCTATGTTTTTTTCGGAGGTGAACATGATGGGATATCCAGCAACTAGTGGATTTGCACTAATTGTAGTGCTGTTCATTTTATTAGTAATCGTTGGCACAGCTTACGTTTGGTAATAAATTCTCCTGCGAGAGGAAGACCTCGGTCTTCCTCTTAATTATGGAAGTTTCATATTTGTTTAATTTAGTGTTGTCAGAAATCCAAGTCACAAGTGTAGTGAACTTTGATTTCATTAAGCATACAAACGAATAATGAGTCGTATGTATGGTATAGGTCAATTTTTGAAAAAAGGTGGTTATCGTCATGATTTCCATTTCTATCTTTGAATTTATTTTAATAGGTCTTGCAACATTTCGACTTACACGGCTAATTGTATTTGATACAATCACAGTCTTTCTTAGAAAGCCATTTCACGAAATGATTGAAGAAACAAACGAGGATGGGCAAGTAGAAACATATTTGCAAATCAAAGGAGAAGGATTAAAGTTTTGGATAGGTGAACTTTTAAGTTGTTATTGGTGTGTAGGAGTATGGGTTTCTATCATCCTAGTAGTAGGCTATATGATGTTCCCTGGTTTAGTGGGCATAGTAATTCTAATCTTAGCAATAGCTGCTGTTGCCTCTATTATTGAGATGATTGTTAGTAAACTAGTTGTTTGAATAAGAAAGGTCACCAAAAATTTGGTGGCCTTTTCTTATAACGCATTAATTTGCATTTTTTTCCCTGACTTAGAGTGGAACTGACTTTGACTTTGTTTTTTCTAACCATTTATTTTTGATTTTTTTGCTGTTGATTGGAATGTAAAGTTCATGATGGACATGTAGCAGTTGATTAATAATTAAGTGATGGTTTTTAATGGCGGTATCTATCATACTTTTCCCATGTTTTCGATACTGAAATAAAGGTTCCTCAATTAAGAAACCATCCCAGCCATTTTTTCCAAGGTTGATCCAAAACTCCCAGTCTTCATATCCGTATATAAAATCCTCGTTATACCCACCAACCTGTTCCCAAGCTTCTTTTCTAAATAAGGATGTAGGTGATATGATATTGCGGTAAAGCAAGGTGTAGAAATTATATTTTGGTGGAATGAAAACATCATCAACGTCGCCAAAGAAGCGCATTCCCATTGAGACAAAGCCAATCTTTGAATTTGTTTCGAGTACTTCAACGGTTTTCTCAACTGTCGTTGGATCGATCTTATCATCAGCATCTAATGGTAAAATATACTTTCCAGTAGCAACCTTTATGGCAGTATTTCTAGTGGCCGATATTCCTTTGTTTTTTTTATGATGAATGACTTGTGTAATTAAGGACTCCTCAAGCTCTGTTATTTTAGAAAGTGTTAATGGATCAGTAGAGGCATCATTGACAACAATTACCTCAATGTTTTTGTATGTTTGATTTAATGCAGATTGAATGGCTTCCTCAAGGTAAATTCCATAATTATAACAAGGGATAATGATGCTAACTAGTGGATTTGTTGTTCTGTTTCCCACAATTTGAACCTCCCTACTTTGAACGATAATCCCTATTATCATATGTTCGGGAGCATTAATAGTGACAGTAACGATCTGCTAAAAAAACATTGGCTTTACCTAAAGTGTAATAGATATTTTGTTTAAAGATTTAACACCAGTTGTTAGTTGTTGGAAGTAACAATATCCTTCAATAATCACTTGTTTATCCCTAATAGCATTATGAAAGGTAATGTCAAACCCAGAAAAAACTAGTTTTTCTCCAGGCTTAATTTCCGTTGTTTGCTTAGGTTTTAACCAGAGCTCACCTAGTTCATTCCACTTTTGTCGCCAGTCTTGATGGAGATAAGACCATTCTTCAAATGAATTGATGAGTTTCTCCTCAGTACCATCTACTTCGCCAATTTTCCCCCCAATAATTATTTGTTGTGTTGTATTAACTTTAATACAGATAATCGGAGTAGTTAAGCTTTCATTACCAGTATTTTTTAAAACGAAGCTTCCGTAAATGAACGGATTTGCTTCCTTTTCTTGAATGAGGGAGTAATTAAAATAAGCTGTACAATCAATTTTATTCTCGGCTTTCTTCTTTTCGGGAACGGGCTCCTTGTCAAGTGACTTGCTTTGTAATGCATTTGACAGGAGCAGTTCGTATTTTTCGGAGAGAAATTTATATTTTACTGCTTCAGATTGATAGTAAATCACTTTTTGTCTTAACTCAGCTGAATTTAACGTTCGTTTTTTACTCGTTTCTTTCAAATATAACACCCTCCTTTAAAGCTTCTTTAAAGATATGTATGCGCAGTGGCTTGTCAGTATTTGATTGACTTTAAATAGTTTAAATAGAAAAAAGGTAAGCTAGATTTGACTGATCTAGCTTACCTTGGTCGTTACCACATTAGCATTTATGGCTAGGTGGGAAAATCTCTGGGCATTGTGGTGGGAATGTGATATCAGGACAAACTGAAATTGGTGCAATGATCTCTTCACGAGGCTTGCAAATTCGTCCTTCAACCTCCACTTTAACCTCTGCTTCAACCTGAACAGATTGGCAAAGAAGTAATGTTAGAGCAAGCTGCTCAAACTCACCATCTTCACAAGATAACGTTCCTTCACACTCGAAGTAATAAACATGAGCGTTGATTTCAGTACCTTCTGGAGCACAAAGTAAATACTTGTCGATAATGCAGAATGAGATTGGTTGAGAAGTTAAAGTACCAAGTACTTTACCACAATCAATTCCAGTTACTTGAACAACGAAATAACCAGTTGTTTTTAAGCGAACAAGTTGTAACGTTGTGTCTACCTCTTCTACAAATACATCCTGACGTTCTCCAACTTGAGCCACTTTAATATCATCAACATCAATTTTGTTACCAGCAGCGTCTGTTGGGAAGCATTTTACTTCTAAAGTTGCATCTGGACCGAAGAATTGGCAAGGGTCAATCCCAGGATATTTGTTATGATCTTTATCGCAGTGTGGCCCTTTTGTAAATCCTAGCTTTGCTAAGCCCTCTACACCTTCAAAACAAAAATCTTTATGAATTTCCCTTGTTACCCAGTCATATACCTTATCAACGCGAATACACAGTCTTTCTTTTTCCTTAGACATATACGTTTGACTCCTTTCAAAAATAGGTGTTAATACTTGACTAATTCATACTATGTATTTTCCTTAGATGTGTGCAAACGTTGAGAAATAAAAATGGGTTTTTTAAAATTAAAATACAAAAATGGGCTGAAGTTACATATATATGATAAGAGCGGACAAAATTTGGTGAGGGGAGCAGTGACAGATGTCCATTGATGGAGGTACAAGAATATTACGGAAACACGATAACGTGCAACTGAAACAAAAGATCATACATCTACAAGCAGAACTTTCACGTTATAAACAATTAGTTGCAAACTATCAAAATAATTATCATTACAATCAGTTAGACGAACTAAACAGTGAAATAGTAAACTTAAGAGAAATATTGAATCAAAAAGAAGAAGAGATTTCTCTGTTGAAGGAAGCTAAATTTGATCTTGAGGATCACGTGAAAATATTAATGGAAGAAAAGACACAGTTTGGTGATAGTAATTCAGAAATAATTGAACAAAATAACGTACTAAAAGAAGAAAATATCCTTTTAAAAGAAGAGAACGAACTAGTAAAATTGGAGAATATTAGCCTTCAGAAAGCGTTAGATCATCAAGAAGAAGAAATAACAAAGCTTCGTGAGTCAGTAGAAACAACTGAAAAAGAAAAAAGTATATTTAAAAAGAAAGCTACTGAGCAACTAAAAAAAGAAAACGATCCTTCAGAATCATGGTTTTTAAGAACGTTAAAGCAACAAAATAAAGAGGATGAATGAAAAGAAACAGTGAGATAGGCACTATTTAGCCATCTCACTGTTTTTATTTCGTTTAAATCGACTATTTTTTATATCACTTTATTCTTCTTTTTCCACAAGAACCGCAGCCACTAGGTGCTTTTTTAGATTTATATCCCGAAGAGACTACATGGACTTGAGAGTCAGTCACAGGTTTTCTTTTAGATGGACCTATTGGAGTTACTTTCTTTTGTTTATCCATTATCTTCACCTCTTACTTTGGATTTCTATAATAACTAGAGTATGGACGAAACAAAAAAATGTGTTCAACATAAACCTATTGTTTCACTTTTTTTCGAGACCAATAGAAGGTTGATTGAACGAGCAAACTAGACAGATGCCCACACAAAGATAGTGAAAAGGCAGAGGGTGTTAGTATAGCTCTCGTTAGTATAGTTTCTATATTAATAAGAATAATTAATGTAAGTGTCTAACACGTCTTCAAAACCTCTTCATATCATAAATCATGTAATCTATTTCGAGTTACAAATTTATAATAGACTCTCGGAATAAATGATGAGTTTATCGAAGATTTGTAAAAAATTTACTGGGAATTTCATTAACAGGACAGCAAAGTGATGTGTTTTCATAGTGTTTTCAAAAAAGTGTATACCAAATAAGCCTACGGCTGCTATTTTTTAAAAATGACTAGGCGCTCTTAGAAAAGATGATTTCTTGGATGTTCAAAGTCTCTTTCTGACTACTGTACCAAGCATCTATGTGTTGACACATCATGATTGAATATAAGCGGACATACCACATTTTTGTAGAGCGATGACGCCCAGATTCTAAGTGATAGTCGACTTTTTCTCTTTTGTTCGAACGTTCAACTGAAGTTCTTCGTTTATAAATCAGTTTCCACTTTTCAGAAGACCTCGGTGTTTTAGTGAACAGACGAAGATTATCTTGCTTAAACGTATGAAATGTCCGGCCATACTTCGCTTTAGAACACGGAGTGGAACATGTATTTTTTGTTCCGCAAGCTAGTGGACAACGCCACTTTTGGCGGTTTTGAGATTTGTCAAACCCATTGGGTTTCATTTCCATTCCAATTGGACAAATAGGAACGCCTAGGGGAGAAATCTGAATATCACTTTGCGTACTGAAGTTTTTCTTTGTTCGAACATTAAGATCAATAAATGGTTCCACATTATGATGGTCCAGTAATTCGTAAATCGGTTCTGCATCATGTGCGGCATCGAGAAGGATTTTATCAATTGTGCCCAAGGTGTACCGTTGCGAAAATTCAATTGAACCAACCACTAGGCTGACTGAATCATGCCGGGAAGCAGGATGCAGCCGTGGATATAGCGGCAAGTCGTATTGGCTATCGCTAGTGGATATCATGTAGAGATGATATCCGTTGAAGTACCTCTCCCTTGAACTATCCCAACCTGAGTCGATGTCAGGTTGAGAATATCGACGAGGATGAGTACAATTCGTTAGTCCTTGGGCACTACAATCACAAATAGGTTTGCTCCTTGGGTATCTCGCTGTTTCCACGGGTGTCCCATCTCCAACAACACCAAGGGAATGGGGATCCCCAAGCAAACCCAATCTCGCTGAAACTTCAAGAAATTGAGATTGAAAAAACGCGTATAATTGATCTCCCGGCAATTGTTTTTGTTTTGAGCCATTGCGTAAATGACGATCCACTAATTTTCTAATAATACCAGGGTTTCTAGGAGTTGCTTTTTCACCCTTTTTCGGTTTTTTCTTCTTCTTCTTTTTTCGTTTGAGCTTAATAAAAGGTTTTACATTAGCCTTCTCAAAACCTGATAGCCGTCTGAAGAAGTCATAAAAAGTACCGACACCTGGAACATCCCCAGGTTCAAAGCCGCTAAGGATCGTGTAAAGAGGAACACGATGGAGTTGGTTCACCCATTCTGTAATACTCAGGGTCGGACTTGTCAATAAACACAAAAGATAAGAGCGAAGCATGGAAGCAGGATCACGTGGCTCAGGACCTTTAACTGAATATGAATCATGAAGCCACGTAGTGGTAAACGAAAGATCCGTGATCCATAACTTCGAGATAATAGTCCAATCTTTTTGTACGAGAGTCAGTATACCGCCTGAGTAATGAGTATTTAATTGGTCTAAAACGAAGTTTTGATATGAGATATGTGGTATTAGCGCAGGTTTCATTTAAATCCCCCATTTCACCGTATTGTTAGGAAGTCAATTCCTCCTCGGCGATTATTGGGGTTCCACTAAAAAGTCAAGTGTTTTTTTAGTTTTTTTATGATATTTTTCAACAATTAATTTCCAATTGAAGAAGAAAACTAAAGTAAAAATCCCACCTAGAAATAGGAGGGATACAAATAAATTGGTTCAAGAAAACCTTGAGCCACAAGGCTCGGCAAATGCCGAGAGTCTATCTTATTCGTTGGAGGAAGACAATATAGTATTCTTGGGAAATTCAATCCAGAATTCCGTATCACCTCCGATCGACGAGAAGTCACAGTACCAGTTGCGGGTCTACCTGTTTTATCCTTCCAAAGAAAACCTATTTTTCCTGCCGGTTCAGGAAGAGCAAACTCGGTTAGTGTAACTTTGGAAGGTGTAGACATTGTCAGTTCGAGCGATGCATGGTTCCAGGTAGTTGTCGACGGAACTTTAAATACAGCTTTTACAAACTTTCCAACTGCTAACACTGATATACCAAATAATGAAACTGCGTTACTAGTAAATAACACGGCTACAACTATCAGTGGCGGCCAGGTTGTATACCAGGGTGTTTTGGCTGGAGCTCCTGGTGCAGCAAACAGAGATTTCGCAACAGCTGTTCTCCTATCATTTGAATTACCTGCGGAACAGCCAGTTACTTTAGTAATCGGAACTTTTTCAGGAACTTCAGCTGTAAGTGCGGTATTTAGAGTAAATGAAGAATGGTAAATGGTTCAGAAAACAAGGTGTGATGATATCACACCTTGTTTTAAAAAGAAGGCTATGTAATGAGTCTGATAAGAACAAGAAAGATAATTGCTAGTTGTTGGGTGTTATACTCGGTGCTAATAAAGATATTCTATCACTTAGACGAATATCCGCAGGAGGCAAGAATCAACAGAAAAATATAATAGAACTTAAAGAAAGGAGAGTCGAAATGACAATAATTAATGGTATCGGCCCTAACGTTAGTTCACAGTTTAATGAGTTGATGACCTCTCAAAGAACACCTGTTATTGAGCTGAAATCTGTTTATGGCTTATCAGTCTTAAGGGATATTGTCACTACTACAGGGGCTGGAACCGTAACTAATACAAGTACAGAATTTGAAATTAGTGTAACTACTAATGCTGCAGATTCTGCAACTTTAGACAGTGCTGAAAGAGGACGATATATGCCTGGTTACGCGGGGCAAGCTGGAATTGGCGTTAGAATTCCTGCAAATCCGGAAGATGACCAAGTTTTTCAATGGGGTATGTTTGATGATCAAAATGGAGCGTACTTTGAACAAAATGCTGATGGTTTGGAAGTTGTTATGATCCGTGGTGGTGTAATTATTGAAAACGTCTCCCAGGCGATGTGGAATGTGGATCCCCTTGATGGAACAGGGCCTAGTGGACTCACACTAGATGTAGCAGAAGGAAATATCTATAATATAACCTTTACATGGTATGGGTATGGCGTCGTTGAGTTCCAAGTAGTCATGCAAAATACAACCAATGGTGCACAGGAAGTCATTACTGTACACCGATATAAAACAGAAGGTCAAACAAGCTTTGCTGACCCTAATTTGCCGTTGCGTGCAAGTATTTTAAATAATAATGCTGCACCTGCAAGAAGTATTTTTGTAGGAGGCAGACAATACAGCATTTTAGGTAAGTTTAATCCTGAATTCAGAGTAACATCAGAACGAAGGACTGTCACAGTATCCACGACTGGGCAGCCTGTGATAGCCTTTCAGCGAAAGGCTGAATTTCCAGCGGGGTCTGGTAGACCCAATTCAGTTAGTGTTACCTTAGAAGGCATTGATATTATTACAAATCAGGATATATTCTTTCAGATTATTCTAGGTGGCGAATTAAATACTGCTTTTGGAACTTTCCCTACAGGTACTACTAACATTCCTAATAATGAAACGGCCCTTCTCGTTAATAATAGTGCGACAGCCTTTGTTGAAGATGGAGAGGTTTATTTTCAAGGTGTCGCCGCTTCTGGCGGTGGAGGAGGAAACAGAGACCTTGCCGTTGCAAACCTGCTCGACCTCGAACTACCTGATGATGAAATAATCACTTTGGTTGTCGGTGGTATTACAACTGCAGCCAATATAACAGCGGTTTTCAGAGTAAATGAAGAATGGTAATTTAAAGTGCATTGGCTTAGAACTTCTAAGCCTCTTTTTTATATGTGGACGGAATTTAACTGGACAACTTCTTGAGTTACAACAAGCACTATTAAGGTATTAAATAATGCCGCTCCAATAAACAGAGATATAATTATAATTAGGATTTTAGGTATAAATGAGAGCAGGCAACATTCTTTAAACTGGAATGTTGCCTGCTTAATTCGTTTATCAAGAAATGTTAATTAGATGAGTACTTCTTAATGGATGATACACATTTTGTTAGGAGTTAATGCTTAATTTATTTTCCAGAAGAGTTTTATTCTGAAGAATTCTTTCATCCTCCGGACGGTACTCTCTTGCTTTTTCATTGTGTTCATAAGATTTTTGAAATTCACTTAAATTATAATAACAAACGCAGAGCTGAAGGTGAGGGTACCATGTTGAGTAGGCAGGGTAGCTGAAACTCCATTGGTTAGGGTCGGTCTCTAATTGGGTTGCTAATTCATACCAGTAGATTGCTGGCTTAAATTCTCGTTTTCTTTGAAAATTATAGCCAATCCGGCTACATATTTCAGGCCTAGGAACTTTTGCGAAGTTAAATGCTTCGAAAAGTGACATCAGTTCGTTTTCAGTATCGCCAAGGTAACGGTAACAGTCGGCTTTATTGACACAAGCATATACTTTGTCCTCAATCCATCCTTCTTTCAAAGAGATATTTTTATTATAGATTTCAATAGCTTTTTCATGATAGCCATTCTCTCGTAGTTCATTGCCATAATAAAAATAGTCCCTAGACGAGAATGTATCACCTCGGTCGATCTTAGATTGATAGATTGATAAATTTCGTCCTACCGAGTGCTTGATTTTTTTATGTGTTACTGAGATATCGGAATTAATGATATTTCCACTCACATCTAAATACTGATGACAGTCCCCTTTCCAAATATAATTTTTTTCTCGTTTTACAAGTCGGTTTCTTCTATAGCGTAAAGTAACATTTCCAAATTCATCAGTCCCTGCATCATAATACATGGAAACCGAATCAATTGCTGGATTTAGCGTTTTTTTCAACTCAAGTAGTTTATTCTGGTCTTCTTCAAGTAAAACATCGTCCGCGTCTAGATATAATATATATTCTTTTGTTGCATATTTGAATGATTCATTTCTTGCTGCTGCGAAATTGCCGATCCACTCAAAATAGAAAACCCTGTCAGTATACTTTTTTGCAATTTCTACTGTTTTGTCCACCGAACCAGTATCAACAATATTAATTTCATCCACAATATCCTTCACTGTATCTAAACACCTAGCTAATACTGCTTCTTCGTTTTTAACAATCATACATAAGCTAATTGTAACCATCACTATGTCCCCCTTTAAATAAGATCCAATTATAGTTTATGACCATGAATACAGTAGGTGAATAGAAAAGATAAAAAGATACTGAACAGTTTTAATAGAAGGTGAATAAATTGATACCATTCCAATATTTAATATTAAGAAGGTTAGGTGACTTTATTGATGCATTCTAAAGATCCAAATCTTTATCTTTTTCTAAAAGGTAAAGATTTAGACGAAACGGTTGATAAATGTATTGAATTTATTGAGAAGATGGAGTACGACCATGCTGAGGAGTGGGTTAATAATAAATTGAATAAAGATTTTTTTAATCCTGTTTTATTAGCTTTATTAGGATTAATAAAAGAAAAGAGTTCTAATTTCAGCGAAGCTTTTAATTATTATTCAGACGCTTGGAAGTTATTAAGCTTAAAGGATCAACAAGCTTTGTATTTAATAAAAAAGGAAATTTTTGACTTGTAACTTCCTTTACGAACGAAAATCGCATTTTTTGTTAAGCCTGGTCTAGATACGTTTCTTAATCCGGTTATTACAATGCTAAACAGTATTTACAGAACGAAAAAAGTTGTCACAAATACATCTGAAAATATTGAAGATGCGATGAGGTGGGCAGACATTTGTTGGTTTGAATGGTGCGATGAACTAGTCATCAAAGCAAGTAATAGTCGTCTAGCTAATGAGAGGACGATCATTTGCCGTCTTCATAGTTACGAGGCCTTTACTTATTATATAAACCAAGTGAATTGGAAAAACGTTGACAAGGTTATTTTTGTAGGAAAGCCTATAAAGAATTATGTGATGAGTCAGCTACCCATAATAAAAGAGGAACAAACGACAGTCATTCCGAACGGTGTAAAAACAGACTTGTATTCGTACCGAAAGCGTGAAAATGGCTGGAAAATCGCTTATGTTGGTTACATTAATTATAAAAAGGGACCAATGCTTTTACTTCATGCATTTCAAGCTCTATATAAAAAAGATTCGCGCTTTTCCTTGCATATTGCCGGACGATATCAAGATAAACGATATGTTTTGTATTTCAATCATATTCTAAAAGAAATGGGGCTTGAAAAAGCAGTATTTTTGGACGGATGGCAGCAAGATGTGAACGGTTATTTAGAAGATAAGGATTTTATTATTTCCACAAGCCTGTTTGAAACACAGCATATGGCTATTATGGAAGCGATGGCTAAAGGGATAAAACCATTTGTTCATAATTATTATGGAGCAAAAGAAATTTATGGGGAAGATTACGTTTGGACTACGATTGATGACCTGGTTGAGATGGTGTTAAATCAATCAGTAGATTCGGAAGGGTACCGTTCTTATATTATTGATAAATATAATGCTGACACACAACTGGATAAAGTCAAAGAGTTAATTTCTTCACTTAACGACGTGGCTCAAGTAAAGCCAGCGATTATAAGTCAGCCAATGATTACTATCGGTATTTTAAATTATAATTATGGAGAATACCTTGAGGAGTGCTTTGACTCAATAATAAAACAGGACTATTTAAATAAAGAAATTATTATCGTCGACGACTGTTCGACAGATGGATCAATTGATAAAATTAGGAAACTTGAAGAGAAATATAAATTCGTAAAAGGAGTTCATCACGAAAAAAACATTGGACTGCCAGACTACTCGATAAACGAATGTTTGGAACAAGCACAAGGAGAATATCTTATGATCGTTAGCGCTGATGATTATCTTCCACATGACCAAGTGCTTATCAATTACTTGTCTATTTTACAAAGCAACCCTTCATTAGATTATGTTTACGGAAATTTATCCATTGTAGATCGAAATGGAAACGACGCAGGAGAAGGGAGGTATAAAGAGTATACCAATATGGAAGTAGTTAGAAAGGTTTTTGCAAGAGGGGGATCAGGAGTTATACCAATGACTGGTCTGTATAATCTTCGTTATTATAGAAATAACGATTATAATTGGTTAATAGGTCCGAAGAATTCGATGGCAGGGGATACGATGAATTGCTTGCTTAATATTAAAAGAGGATGGAATTTTGCACATCTAAACGAACCGAGTTATGTTCACCGTAAACACAACAGAAATTTGTCTTATAGCTTTAAGTATGATGTAAATAAGAGAATTAAATCGATGATTCGTTTACTAGAATTCATTACTTTAGAATTCGATGAACAAACATATCTTCCAGAGATAGATTGGAAGACATTATCGAATACAGAGGCAGAAGCTGCTAAATATTTTGCAATTGGTGAACGTTACATGCTAATTGCAGCATCCTATTTAACTAACGGTTTTACAAAGCATATGCAACTAGATCAACGAACGGAGTCTATTGTTCCTTTTATTAACAAAGCGGATGAATACTTTAATAAGTGCCTTCAAGTTGATCTTAGTTATAAGGTGAAAATTGAGGTTCTAAAAAAATCTACGCAGCTTTAAATCAAAAGAGAGAGCTAACTCGTAGTTAGCTCTCTTTCTTCTTGGAAATTCCCTTAGCAGGATTACCCACTACTGTTTGGTTTTTCTCCACGTTTCTTACTACAACTGCTCCTGCACCTATAATGGCGTTTTCAGCAATAGTAATCCCGGGGAGCAGAGTAGCGTTATTTCCAATTTTTGCTCCTCTCTTTATGATCGGTCCAGCATGCCTGTAGTTTCCTTCTCCCATATATTTATCATTTGAACTAGAACAGCAAGGTCCAATAAATACATCGTCTTCAATGATCATATCTGCGGTAATATATGACCCTGTTTGAACTGTTACTCTAGAGCCGATCTTGGTGTTGTTTTCTACCATGACATTTCTCCCGATAATCGAGTCTTCACCAATAGTTACTTTCTCTCTTATACTGGTAAGATCACCTACAAAAGCGCCTTTATCTAAGCTACTTCCACGGTACAGTACTGCTCCGCTACCTATAGTAGAGGCTTCTCCGACTATAAGTGGGGAAAGGGCTGTTTGTGGTTTTCTAGCCATCTTTTTGTTAGTGGAAGGACGTTTTCCTAAGACTACCATGTCCCCTATTTTTACATCATTTCCGATAAATGTCCCTTCTTTAATTACTACATGATGCCCGATTGTTACGTTATTACCAATAACAACATTGTCCTCGATAACAACATGTTCACCGCGTAAAACATTTTCTCCAATTTTCGCTTTCATTCTAATATCCCCTCACTTATTGAATAACTTCTACAAATCTCCTTTTTATTCCAGTCTATGATATTCTTAGTAACTTTCCACCGATTTTTGAAAATCTATTTCAAGAGACCGGGCGTTTCGTTCCGATAACGAGAAAGATTTTATTTTTGCTGCTAATCGGGAAAGTGTGTATTTCATCAATATCTATTATTTTCTCATACCTTTTCCTTACCTCATCCTGTGTAAGGAAGTATCTTACATGGCTTTGAGAATTAAAGTTAGGGACAGAGAAAAGGATCATTGTCCCGTTTATTAAATCGTTAAGAACTTTGAGATCTTCCTGAAGATGCTCCAGTACTTCAAACAATACTGCAGTGTTGTAGGGTAATTTAGTAAAAAGAGAGGTAGTGTATGCATTATCAACAGAGAAGCGTGTTTGGTATTTGGCATTTGTCTGTTTGGCAAGTTTGATAGCCGTGCTACTGAAGTCAAAGCCTCTATAGTTTTCAAGACCATGGTCAAATAGAAGGTTAGCAAACTGACCTGGTCCACAGCCAACTTCTAGGATGAAAGGGTTACCTTTTTCTAAAATCGTTCTTAAAGCTTTTTCCCAGATAGGGAGATAGATACTTTTCGAGTAATGTTTATGGTAGATTGCCCGGCTACCTCCACTCTTGTAAACCGTTTCGTAAAAAACCTCTTTTTTCTCCATTGTTAATAATCACCTTTCTTAAAGTTAAATAGACTTTTCAATGGACTCTAACATTTGAAGTGCTCTTATTTGAATTGTATGGTTTTTATGAATAAAACGATAACCGTTATCAGTAATTCTTTCTCTTTCAGATTGGTTTTTGCTGTAATAAAGTGCTTTTTCTTGTACATCATCAGGATTACAAGCAATAAAATTGTCATTATCAGAAAAACCTAGTTCAAGAATATCTTGGTTAGGTTCTGCCAGAAGCAATGTTCTACAGGCAGGAACTTCAAAATACTTAAGGACAGGATATTTAAGGATAGAACCACAAGTGAAAAAAATTTCAGACTTATTAAGCTCTTTTGCATAATTTTCGTCTATAAGGAGATAGCTCTTGGTTAAATGCCCGGGGTGCTTTAGCCATTTAAAGTCCTCATTTTCCTTGAAAGTTAACAAAACTTTATCTCTGAGTGGGTACCTCCCCTTTGGTGGGTGATGAACACCGTTATAGTGAACAAGGCCCATTAGTAAATATTTTATCGTTTTTTCTTGCCCCCAGTCCTTGTATATCTTTGGGTCAATTGAAAAAGGAGACCAAACAAATTGTTTCTTGAAGCTTGGATAATTTTTGAGAAACGCTTCTTTTGTAACGGAGAAAATAAGGTCATACTTGTTTTCTCGGAAATATTTCTTTCTTTTTCCCACCTCAGCATGACTATCATTCACATAAATACCTTTTGGGATATCGACTTCTTTTAAATCGAAGACTTTTGGAGATAAGGTATTTTTCCATGCCGGGTCATATTGAAGAATAAAATCAGGTTTGATCTTTATAGTTTTCAAAATTGAATGAATGCTGTCGTCATCACTCCAGTAAAAAACGTTACAGAATTCCTCTAGCGCTTTAAAAATATCAAACTTAGATTTATGTTTTGGAAATTGTAAGTCAAACCTTCTTATTAGAAGTAAAATGGTTAATTTTTTTTTTTTTTTTCATAGAGGGTTGACTCCTTAGTCATCTATTATCGAGCATAAATCGAACAGAGCTTGTCGACAACAATAGAGGTGTCGTGGTATGCTTCAACAAATCTTCTACTTGCAACGCCTATGTTGTATCGGCTAACGGGATCTTTAATAAGGATCCGCAAAACTTCATCTAGTGTAGAAGGGGTTGCCGATACAATTGGTAAATATTCCGGTATTGCCAAGCGAACGTCATCACGAATGTAAGCAACTACTACCTTCCCCATGGCCATCGCTTCCACACTAAGCATCCCATAGGTACCGCATAATAGCTGGTCGATGATAATGTCAGCTTCTAGGTACATCTTTAATGCTTGAGCATGTGATAATTTCTCGATTTTTTGGTAATCGAACTGTAAATTTGACTCTTTTTTTAAGGTTGTAATTGCTGCATCAACAAAAGTAGAGCCTTTAAATTCACGGTTTGTTGGTGCATGAATAATTTTAGGAATCTTATTATCAGGGGATGGGAACCGTGCCTCGAAACGTTTCGTGTTGCAAGCTAGTGGGAGAACATGAACATTTTTATAGTATTCCTTTACATACGGAAGCATCTCGTGGTCCTGGACAATGGCTGTATCTATATATGACGAAAAATGAGTCAGGCTTTTGTGGATTTCCTCGTCAGTTAAATAGCTTGGAGGAAGAGAATAAGGGTTTGTTTCCGAAACCATCTTGACCGTCCTAACGTCATTTCCCCAATGGTGCATAACCATTTTTTTATTTTTATTAGCAATATAGGGAAGATCATTATTGTTACTTAGAAATGTATTTCCATTATGAAAATGTATGACATCACTATAATCAGTGACTTGATCAACTAACTTCATTAATTCATACGCATCGGTGCTTACTATATGCTCAGTGTATTTTAAATAATTCATAAACCAATTATATCCATTTACTTCATGGCCTTTCGACCGTAATCCTTCACATAACATTCCCATTTGACCAGCAATTTCTGTAGGAGCATGCACAATCTTCATAAATTCAATCCTTCCATTAATTATTCTCTCTATGTTATGTATTGCTGGCGAATGTTGTCTGGGTATTGTAAAGGAAAAGCAGAAAATAATGAAAAAGCATATTTTTATAACTATTGTTAAATCACAACATATACTATGCTGAAACTATTAATGAGAGGGGAATTTTATGAGTGAATTATACTTATCTCCCAAAGATTTAGGTGTTAAAAATCATATTGCTGTGCTTCCTTGTGGGAGCCTTGAGAAAAGTAGAAATGTGAAATGGACAACAAAAGAATTAAAGTATTATTTATCCTATGTAATTAATGGATCTAGTATGGATAGGATGTTTGGGGGAGTAATCTTTAACCCAATAATAGGGCGAGAAGGTCATTTTATTCATCCGCTTTATGCTGGATTTGGAAACCCAGTTGTAAAAGTAGACTGGCAAGAAGCACTTGACAATTTGTTTAAGGCGGGAGAAAATATTCCTGCTGCATCACAGGTAGCATTCGAACCAGTTGACATTTGGGTATGTCTTCCTTACCCTGATCAATCACAGACAACTTTTGGCGAAGTAGGCGGTAGAGAGCTTGATTTTAGATTAGAAGAAGATCGTTATCTAGCACTCTCATGGTGGATAAGAGAATTTCTTGCCAAGTGGAATAATCACAGCTCCTCACTCTCGCAGTTAAGCTTTAAAGGTTTTGTTTGGCAAAGAGAGGCTCTTCAAGCCGAGGATATAAGCTTGTTAAAAAGAATTAACTCCTTTATAAACTCAAACAATCTATTATCTATGTGGCTCGCTAATTATGGGTCAACAGGGGTCTTGAATTCTAAAGATTATGGATTTGATGTTTGTTCAGTTAACCCTAACTATTATGGAAATAATACAGGGAATGATTATCAGTGGATAAATAATAATTCAAATTTTATAAAGTGTTACAATATGGGAATGCAAATAAACTATGGAAAAGGGATGATATTTTCTGAACATCATCTAGCTGATTATTTAAACCTTGGTCTACCAGGGTATAATAACTACTTGGAAGATTGCCTCATAGTTTACCAGTTTCATAATATTACAATGAAAGAAGCGTATATTCATTCAATAGTCGATTATATTCGCATCTACTGTGGTATAAAAAATATATATACAAAAGTAGATTATCCTGGAATATCTTATTAAAAAAGCTTACACCCACTTTGAAAATTTAAGTGGGTGTAAGCTTTTTTAGATTGTTTCTGCAATTAAATAAGGAGGATTTTTCTGAATAAAAGCTTCAGCACGTTTTTTACTGTAAACAATAAGTACACCATTATTATTACGTTTACTCTTGTGCCACGTATCTTTAAACATTGTAAGATCAACGGTCACTTCTTTAACTCCATACTCTAGCTTACTGTTATAGAGGACTTTGCTGACGGCTGGAAATTTCCCTTCTTTTAACCCTTTTTCATCCCATCTAGATGCTAAATTCCTTATAATCACGGTTGTTCCTTGTTGATCATGTGTAACTGGTAAAATCATACTCAACTTGGTGATCTGCATGTCACTAGGAATTACAGCGATATTAAATGCAGTGTAGACTTCATTTTCAATTATTTTAAATTTAAAGGGGAGAAAAAACATATGTTTTTTAAGTGACTCCAATATATTAGCTCCTTTCCTAATTAGTATAAATTTGTATTAGTTTATCAGTAACAATCTCTTTAGAATGGTAATTTTCCACGTACTTTCTTCCTAGCATTCCTAACTCTTTTCGTAGTGACGGTTGTTCGATAAGAAGTTTGAGCTTTTCGTAAACTGTGTCAGGATTAGCATTAACAATTGGAAGGCCTGACGGAAAGGTATTAGCGATATCAGGGCGGATAAAGGTGATAACTGGTTTTCCAAGTGCCATAGATTCTACACTTAATAGCCCATATGATCCGCATAAAATCTGATCGGCAATAATGTCAGCATCCCTATAAATCTTAATGATTTCGGCGTTGCTTAATTTTTCTAAGCGCTTATATTCAAATGTGTGTGTGTTTGCAAGTTCTTTGATGGCAGCTTCAATATATTTGGTACCCTTAAATTCTGGATTCGTTGGAGCATGAAGAATGAGTGGAACATTCTTTTTACAGTCTGGATACTTTGGGTTAAATTTATCAAGATCTATGGCAATCGGTGCTACATTCACTTTTTTGTAATAAGGTTCTACATAAGGAAGCACTTCATGGTCCTGTACAATTGCTTCATCGATATGAGCTGATATTTTAGTGAGACGTTCATGAATAATTTCATTGGAAGGAGAGTCTCCAGTATAAACATAAGGATTGTTAACTTTGGCTTGTTCATGAAAACGTACGTCGTTACCCCAGTGATGCATTATCATTTTCTTGCCTGTTGATTTTATAAGTGGCAAATCTTTAAAGTCTAGCAAGAGGGAAGATGCATAATGAAAATGAAAACAGTCAAAAGTGTTGATAATATGTTTTACCTGCTTAGCGATTTCATGGTAGGTTGTATTGATCAAATGGTCTTTGTAGCCTAAATAAGAGTGAAAGGTATTGTATCCTACAGCGTAATAGCCCCTTTTTTTTAGTTCACCACTAATAATACCCATTTGGCCAGCGATTTCAGTGGTCCCTTGGAAAATCCGCATTATCCTCCTCCTCCTGTTAGCCAATAATAGGTATCTAACAAACCTTGAGTAAGCGACGTTTCTGGTACCCACCCAAGATCTTTTTTAATGAGGTTTATACTAACGCAGCGTCTGTTTACAATATCAACGGTTCTTTTTGAAGAATATACTGTTTTGCCTTTAAAATTTGTGATTTCGACTACCTTTTCTGCGAGTTCGTTGACAGAGGTTTCCATTCCTGTTCCTACATTGTAAACAGAACCTAACGCTTTCGGGTTAACAGTTGCTGCAAGAACAGCTTCCATTGCATCAGCAACAAATGTGAAATCTCTAGTCTGAGAGCCATCTCCGTAAATGACAAGCGGTTCATTTGCTAATACGGCTTCAAAAAATTTCGCGACAACACCGCAATAAGGGTTAGAGCTCAGTTGGCCAGGCCCATAAACATTAGAAAACCGCAAAGTAGTAACTGGTAGCTGATACAAGTGGTAAAATACTTGCATATAGTGTTCAGCAGAAAATTTACTAGCCGGATATGGGAGTTTTATATTGTGGTAGTTCTCCTTCGTTGGTACTCTTTCAGCCTGGCTGTAAACAGAAGCTGTTGAAGCATAAATAAATCTCTTTAAAGAGGTACAATGTTCCTTGGCATATTGGAGCATTTTGAAGCTACCGAGAAGATTAGTACTGAAATCACGATTTATATCTGTCACAGAGTTTACAAGATTTGCACAGGCAAAATGAAAAATATAATTTACTTTGGGTAAAATGGGTTTTAACAGGCTTTCATCCAAAATACTTCCCTCAATAAAAGTAACCTTTGAAGAAGAGGGAACTGAAGATTTCTTTCCTGTGGAAAGATCATCTAGAACCCATATATGATCAGATAATTCAAGGAACTTCAATACAAGCTGAGAGCCTAAGAAGCCCGCTCCACCAGTTACAAGTACATTTCCTAATTTATTCATCTATTTTTTTCCTCCTTCATAGATGCTAAGTTAAAAGTAGGAAGTGGTAGATATATTGGTTGTTTTGTTTTTGAAGATTCATAAAGTGAGAATATAGTTTCAATCGCTTTTTTTCCTTCAGCCCCGTTCATTAAGACATAGTTGCCTTTTTGATTAAAGGCATGTATGAAGTCTTCATACATATGTTGATGGTCATTTGTATCATTAACAATTGAAGCAGTAGGTTCGCTTTTTTCCAGACCTTTAATATACCAACGAGTAATTTTGTTTAGTGAAGGGCCATCAATAGAGATGCTTCCCTTTTCGCAGAATAGTGACAAAGAGTATCCAATATTATTGGGCAAAGTGACTGTATTTGCCTCTATGATGCCTCTTGCTTTAGTGGAAAATTGTATAACTCCTACAGCATAGTCTTCGGTCTCTTTTTGAATATTAGCTTTACCAATTTCTCCATATACCGAACGTACATCACCAAGAAACCATTGCAAGAGATCAAGTACATGTATTCCCTGATTTATTAACATACCGCCATCAAGATCCCAGGTTCCTTTCCACGGAGCGCTTGAATAATATTCCTCTGACCGGTTAATTCGTACTGATGCAACACCAAGGTAAGGTGTACCAAGGACATCTTCTTCGATTAATTTTTTTATCTGTTTGAAAAGTGGACGGTAGCGAAGTTGATGGCAAATCAATAGCACTTTTTGTTTTTCAATGCTTAGTTGGTGAAGTTCATCAGCTTCCTCTAGGGAGAGAGCCATTGGTTTTTCAAGAATGACATGCTTTCCTGCAGTTATTGCTTTTTTTGCGATAGAGGCATGAAGACTTGAAATTACAGTTATTATTACAACATCTATTTCCTTATTTTCTAACGCTTCTTCCGCCGTCGTGAAATGCAAGATTGTTGGTTGTACTTCTTCCTTTTTTGCAGAACGGTAAACAGCTTCTATTTCTTTTGATCTTGTTGAATTTATATCACAAAGGGAATGAACTACAATGTCCTTTAAGCCAGCAATTGCTTTTACATGTTTTTCTGCTATAAAACCACATCCAATAATACATGCCTTTATAGTCATACATCATCACCCATTAACTGTGAGATAACTGAAATCACAGCTCTTTGCTCTTCATCAGTTAGAAACGGGCTCATAGGAAGAGCAAACATGGAGGATGCAAGAAATTCTGCAACTGGTAAACTGCCTTTTTTGTAGCCTAAATGTTTATATACTTCTTGAAGATGCAAACATTTAGGGTAGTAGACAGCAGAGCTTATATGAGAGTCCTTTAGCTTTTTCATGTCATTGTCCCTGTTTGTAGAACTTACGCAGTACAGATGATAAATATGGACAGTGCCTTCTTTACAGGCGGGGAGTGAAAGGCTTGGGATATCTCTCAGTGCTTCTGTATAGTTGGAAGCTAATGAAATACGTTTGTTATTCCACTCATCAATTTTCTTTAAGGCTACGAGCAGTATAGCAGCATGAATTTCGTCGAGACGGCTATTATAGCCAATCATACTATGGTAGTATTTTTTATCACTGCCGTGAGTGCGGAGCTTCCTAATTTTCTCTGCAATGGCATCATCGTTTGTCGTAACGATCCCTCCGTCACCCAAGGTACCGAGGTTTTTAGTTGGGAAAAAAGAAAAACAAGCTGCATCTCCTAAGTTTCCAGCATATTTGTCATGGTATTTAGCTCCAAAAGCCTGGCAAGCATCTTCAATAACAATTAGATTGTGTCTTTTTGCTATAGAGAGGATGTCATCCATGTTTGCTGGATGGCCGAACAAATGGACTGGAAGAATAGCTTTGGTTTTTGGTGTTATTGCTTGTTCGATCTTAGTTGGATCAATGTTGCACGTATCTTCTTCTACATCAACAAAAACAGGTACAGCATTAACTCTTGAAATAGCTTCTGCTGTTGCAAAGAAGGTGAAAGGTGTCGTAATCACCTCATCACCGGTTCCAATGCCGTATGCATCCAACGTAAGCACAAGGGCATCTGTACCATTGGCTACTGCCACAGCGTGCTTTGTGTGAAGTTTAGAAGCAATTGTTTCCTCAAGAAGTTTTACTTTAGGGCCAAGTATATAATTTCCACTTTCAATTACTTCTTCAATTTCCTTCAATATATCTAGTTTTATTGAAGCGAACTGCTGTTTAAGGTTTATTAGAGGAATCATGATTTTCTCTCCTTTGTACAAATAATCTGTCTAGTTTAGGGTGGACTCTTAATAAATGTTTGTGAAAATAGTATTCTTTTAAGACTTTCTTTTTTGCAGCCGTGCCAATTTCAAGTCTTTCTTCCGGTTTATCGAGATAATGTCTAATAAGTGACATTGTTTCTTCCGGGGAGCTTGATAAAGCGATTTCTTTTCTATCTTCGAACATAGAGGATAGAGCCTTTGTTCTATTGGCAATCATAAACCCACCTGTTCCCAAGATTTCAAAGGTTCTCTGGGACACTTGATCTTTTGCATTTTGCAAGCCTAAAACAATCTTTGCAGCGCGATAAATTGATCCGGTTTCTTTATAAGGAAGATATCCTTCAAGCCAGTTTTTTGGTACACATTCTCCAAATTCTCTTTTCATAAAAGAACTTTCTTTGTCCCAATGTCCACCCCAAATATGAACTTTTTCATTTTCTCTTATAAGTGGGATGATCAAATCCTGAATGCTGTTGTAACGATAAGTTTTATGAGTAAGGTGTGCCGATCCGACTAAAGCGACATTATACCTTTCTTCATCAGCCGAAGTTTTAGCTCGAAAGAGTCTTGGATTAAAAGCAAAGTTAAGATAATCTGCACGAATACCCTGATCCTCATATTTTTTTACACAGGCTGAATGAATGGTCCAGACTAAATCAGGTTTAATTCTTTTGACAAATGGTGCAGACCATTTGTCATAGTGAATCATGTCTTCAGTTGCCCAGTACACATGGAAGAGCTTATATTTTTCACATAATGCAGGAAGAGTATCTAGAAATGGATAAGTCAGCGGTAAATCCCAGCCAACTGTCAGCAGAATATCCGGTTTAAAGAAAGCTATTCCTTTTTCAATCTCTTCAGGAACCCAAGACGACTGATAAAAAATTTTGTGCCCCATCTGCGCAAGTGAATCACCTAGGCTGTTTAAATAACAAGACCTGTGATCTAAGAAAAAAATTTTATATTGCTGCACAACTTTCCCCTACTTTCTAAGACTTTTAATAGGACAAATGTTACGTCAAATCCTTTTTATATTTTTAGAATGGTAATCCTTCGTAATATTTCGAGTATCAATAATTTGTTTGCTATTGTTTACGACAAGGTCCCAGTCTATATTAGAATGATCGACAAGGATAACTGTTAGATCTAACGTTTCTAATTCTTCCGCAGTTAAATTAAAGCGATCAAATGCATCTGCATTTGCAAAATACGGGTCATAAACACGAACACAAACATTTTTTTCTCCAAGTATTTCAGTTACTTTCCATGCAGGTGATTCGCGGAGATCGTTTACATCTTTTTTATAAGTCAGGCCGATGATGCCTACAGTTCCGTTTTCCTTGCCTAAAACCTTAAGGTAATTCATTATTTCGTTTACTACTCTATACGGCATCAATTCATTAATGACTCCGGCTTGATGGATCATCGATAGGTGAATACCTTCCTGCATTCCTACCCAAGATAAATAAAAGGGATCAATTGGAATACAATGGCCGCCAATTCCTGGTCCAGGATAATAAGGTGTGAATCCAACCGGCTTAGTTTTTGCTGCTTCAATTGCCTCCCACATATTGATATTCATTTTATTAGCGATAAGGTTGACTTCATTCATAAAAGAGATATTTATGAGCCTTTGGCTGTTTTCAAGGATCTTCGTAAATTCAGCAACACTTGGTGAGGATACAGGCACAGTTGTCTTGAAAATATCACTATAAAACTGTTGGATCCTTTTTAAGCATGGTTCTGTAACCCCACTGACAACTTTAGGAATTGTTTCTAATGTAAGAATGGTATTTCCTGGATCTATACGTTCTGGTGAGTAAGCTAGATAAATATTCTTACCAATCGCAAAGCCTGCTTTTTCTAGAAGTGGCTGAAGTAATTTTTCCGTTGTTCCTGGATAGGTTGAACTCTCAAGAATGATTAAAGTCTCTTCTTGTATATAAGGAACCATCGCCTCAACAGCAGCAGTTACATAGGAAAGATCTGGTTGCCTATTTCGAAGTGGAGTAGGAACACAAATAATAATGTTTTTAGCTTCTTTAATTTTTTGGTAATTAGAAGTAGGATGAAAGCAACCGGAATTTATTATTTCACCTACTTCCTTATCACTTAAATCAGACAAATAGCTTTTACCTTGGGACAAGAAATTTATCTTTGACACATCAGTTTCTATTCCAATTACATCATTGTTTTTTTTTATTAAAAGCTGTACTAAAGGTAAACCTACGAACCCTAGACCGATTACAGCTACTTTATTTGGCATAGCCAAGCACCTTCCTTATTTTTAGTAGTTTTTGGTGGGATCTATATTGGGTAGTAACTTGCTGTGTCCGCTGCTTCTTTGCCGTGGAATACAACTAGTTAATTAATAGCATATTTCTAAACAACAGTTTCGTTACCAATAAAGCCGATTAAATAGCCAGTTTTAACCCCTCTAATAAGTTATTTGGTTTCTTCACATATGTAACGGCTATACACCATTTTTGTAAAACTTAATCATTAACGTCGGGGCCATTCTTAGGAGAAAAATAGTTAGTTGATTGCTGAAGTTAGGAAAGTGCTTTTTCTTTCATTTAAGGACTTTTGAAAAAAAAAGAGAGCCTGTATACGTGAAGGCTCTCCTTTTAGGGTTACAGCTAATTTAGTTTTTGCTAATAGTTGCAAGGTTAAAACTAAATTACTTTAACGAATGTAACCTATTCAAACTACTTCAATGACCATGAAAAGGCAAGGAATTGTTAAAAAGAATATATAATCAAGTTACCGTTACTTATGCAAGACTGAATAATATGGTTTTTGTTCCTATCAAGGTAGAACCAGAAGTAACAAAATAATAGTTTGATTCTGCATCAATTACTAGTGGTCCGGTCCAGGTAATGTTATCAAATTGAGTACTAAATACTCCTAGAGGTGGAGCCTCATTAGTCGCAGCCCCAATGGTTACATCACCTCGTATCCATGAATTTATAATATTTGAATAGGCTGCGGCTGTAATAGGACCATCTGACCTACAATCAAACATTCTCTGAATCCTTATATTAGGAACATCTACACTATTAATTCTGCTATGGAATAGGTAGGTGTTAATCTGACCTAGTGCCGGATCATCAAGGTCTCGTCTAATGGTTCCGAAAACTCTCGCATTGAGAAGTTGGAATTCAGTAGTCGTAAAGGGATCTTGAGGGTCTGTATTTTCAAAAATGACATCTCCGCTAATAATTGCCCCGTTTGTGTAATTCGTATGGGTACTTACAGAAGACCCATTATTGAAGGTTCCTATTACTGTAACTGGTCGCGCTTGGAAAGCAGGACCTTGCTGTGAATAAAAATCCTCTTCTGCAGAGTTTGATTGAATCGTAACATTTCTAGGAATAGATGATTCGAAATTTGCAAGATCGGCGTTCCCTAGTACCCAGGGGCCAAGACCAAGCAGTTGAACGTGCCTCGCTGCCGGAATAATAACATCTTCATTAAAAACGGAATTTGCAGCAATTAAAATAACCAGGCGCGCTCGCATTCCAAAAGTAGATGCAAATGGGCTGCTGGTTGCAGCATTAATAGCAGCTTGTAAAGAGCTAAATGGATTTTCCGGCGTGCCCTCGCCTGGTCCATCAGCACTTGAGTCTGCCCAGATAACAGTTTCTTCTCCCCATTCAAATACTCCTGGTCCAGTCGGCCCGGTCGGTCCAGTCGGCCCGGTCGGTCCAGTCGGCCCGGTCGGTCCAGTCGGTCCAGTCGTTCCAGTCGGTCCGGTCGGTCCGGTCGGTCCAGTCGGCCCAGTCGGCCCAGTCGTTCCTTCGGATAAAAGTAATGCTACATCGTCTACAAATATATCAGCAGTTCCTGGTTGGGGTAGACTATTGATTAAAACGATAGCCTGAGTAGTTCCAGGGGGAGCAGGTGATGTCGTTTGATAGACTGTAAGCCATGTATCATTTTCTACATTTGGAATGTTATCTCCCTGAATATTCGTAATTAAGCCATACTCAAGAAAGTTAAAAAATTCATCATAATTAGCTACGGTTACTGATACAGTTGGACTAGGTAGGTTCCCCTCTTTTGCTAAAGAAACTAGTAATTCAAAGCTTTCCCCTGGGTTAGCTTCTACTATTTGGAAAATATATGCGTTCACATTCCCACCAGTTAATTTAGTAGAAAAGAAACCTGTAAGTGGGACAGTGGCAATAGACGCACTAAACCCAATCCAAGGAGGAAGAGTTCCGGTTTCGAACCCACCATTAACAATGCGGTTTAAAATAGACATTTGAATCCCTCCTATCCTTAATTTTGGTAGGGATGTCAACTACAACTCCCTACTTCATCTTATGATTTTCAGTATTTATAGTGTTGGTTAGTATAATTAACTTTCGATGGTTGTACATGGAAATATAAGTTTAAGAAGCATTAGAGGTTTTTTGTGAAAATAATTTTACAGACTGCCAAAGGAAGGGATGATATAGAAGATACAGAGGATAGTAGTTATTCGTCGCTTAGGTTTTTCCTCAATACGCCCAAACAGAGTTGCAATAAGGGCATAGGTTAGAGTATAGGCACCGAGTTTCTTTAGTCAGAAGAAACGTAGCAATAGTAAGAATAGAGGTGGATAAGCATGAAAAAGAAAAAGGTGAATAAAGTAGGACAGTTAGAAGCTCAAGCGGAGGAAGTTAAATCTGAAAAAGTTGAGCCTAAAAAAGTAATTCCGTTTGCAGCTTGGGATAATTTGATGTTTATGAGAAGAAGACAATTTATGCCTCAAGAAGGGTCTCTAAAACGAAGATAAAAAGCATTTACAATAAAAAACAGAGAATATAAAAACTGTTTAATAAAAACTAGAACAAGGGACTTCAAATGCAAAACAAAGTAAGGAACCTATAAAATATAAAGAGGCTGAACTTGAAAGTCACTTTTTCAATGACTTTTTGAGTCAGCCTCTTTTATGATAATTAGCACCTGATAGTATTCATCTCGCGTATAAACCTAGAGGGGTTTACCTTTTTCCCACGTCTTTTTTGTGGAATAGAGAGGTATAAACCATCCATTGCCCGTGTTATGGCAACGTACATTAATCTTCGTTCTTCCTCTAACGGTGCTGTATCACCTTCTCTAAGTGACTCCAATGAGTAATCATGGGGGAAGCCACCTTCGACAACACTTAGTATATAAACAGTTTTGAACTCTAATCCCTTTGCGCGGTGAACTGTCATAAGTTGAATGCTGTTTTCGGTATCTTTTTGTCCCTTATATTCTTTCGCTTTTTCAATCATGTGATCGACGTGTTGAAGAAAATCAGTAATACGGTCATGACTACTAGCAGCAACTTTTAAGTCTCGTAAATCATCAGAACCCTTATCAATAACATTACCTTCATTACCATGCTTTTTAACATAATCGTTTAAGCCCATTTCTTTTTCGATCCATTCAAGTGCTTCCCTTGGGGAAAATTTCCTCAGTTGTTGAAACAGCGGGATCATTTTTTTAAGCTTTTTTTGCTGGAATGGTTGTATATCAGATAATTTTGTTAGTGCTTCTAATAATGAACAATCATTCAAGATTGAGAGTGCCTTTAAATCCCTTAAACTTGATTGTTTAATAAATATGGCACCAAGCAACTCTTTAATGGCTTCTTGATCATCAGGGTGGTAAGCCAATTTTAAATACGCAAGTGCCTTTCGAACTGTTCTACGTAAGTAAAAGGATTCGCTATCTTGCTCAATATGAAACGGAAGGCTTGATTCTACAAGTCGTTCAAATATAGCCCGGGAAGAAGAGTTTGTCCGAAACAGGATTACAAAGTCGCTTGGTTTTGCTCCATTTATAATTTTTTCATGAATATCAGTGACAATCATTGTTGCTTCTTCTTCTTCATCAAAAGGAAAAAAATGAATTGGGCTTTTTTCACTTTCTCTAACAGAGAAAATCGATTTATCTTTGCGTTTTTTATTTTGAGATATGACGTTTCGTCCACTAGATACAATGGCATGATTAGAACGATAATTACAGTTTAGCGTAACAACTTTGGCGCTTGGAAAATCTTCTTGGAAATTTAAAATGTAAGATGGATCACTTCCTCTAAAACTATAGATGGATTGGTCGTCATCTCCAACAACACATAAATTTTTCGATTGTTCGGCTAGCATTGAAATAATCTTGTATTGAACTTTATTAATATCTTGAAACTCATCGACTAAAATATACGAAAAACGTTCTTGATACTTTTCAAGTAAACCACGATTTTCTTTTAAGAGCTGATAGCAACCTAGTAACATATCATCAAAGTCAAATTGCAAGGTTTGATTTTTTGTTTGTTCATAACGCTCATAAAGAAATTTAACTTTTTCTTCCCATTCAGTTTCTGCCTTAATTTGTGATGGCATTAATAAATGATTTTTCCAATAACTTATTTGTGAAAGCGCTTGGTCAAAGGCAAACTCTTTTTCATCAATGCCGAGGTCTTTCGATGCGCCTTTGATAATCTGCTCTCGTTGCCAGTCCCATTTCATAAGTTTATCAGGCTGCCAGTTTGAGGCTTGATGGTGGATAAGCATCTTGAAAAAAATACTATGGAAAGTTCCTACTACAAGGGCGTTTAAATCACTAGTGGAAATCCCTTTAATTTGACTCATCCGATTTTTCATTTCCTTCGCTGCCTTTGCTGTAAACGTCACTAGAAGTAAACGGTTTGCTGCAATCTTTTTTTCAGTTAACATGTAGGCTGTCCTTGTTGTGAGCACCCTTGTTTTTCCACTTCCAGCTCCTGCTAATACAAGTAATGGACCTTCTGTAGTGGAAACTGCATTCCATTGACTGTCATCCAACTGGTAATTTGAATTCTTACTACCAGAATTAGGTGGTTGTATGAAAGGAGGGATACTTTTTACTGGATATGGATCTTGCCAGGAGTCGAGGGGGGCGACTGTTTTTTGTAAAGTAGCGACACCGCCACTAATTTCTCGCTTTGTGGGAAGTGTAAAACTACCGACTGTTTTTGGTTCCTCAACTTCGGGTGTTTTTTCTAATGCTGCTATTGTTTCATGACAATTAAACGTTTGTGAAGGATGGATAAACATAGGTGGATCATAAATACTAATCTTAAGTTTTACAGTTTGGCGGCAGCATGGACAAGTGAGATCGTCTCGTTTGCTAGCAAGAAAAAGTTTTTGCAACTGTGCTCGTTCTATTTTTTTTAAATTAATTATGTTTTCTTTATACAAAGCTATATGCATGGAATAACCTCCACTAACAATAAAACTACTAAATAACAACTATAGCAAAAAAGTAGGAAACATGTAAGGGAAGTTTGCATAATTATATTGTAAGGTCTAATTTCTACTACTGATATATGTTTTAAAAGATAATAATTGGGGTAAATAATAAATGAAGGAATTTGTTAAACAAAGTAATGTTGAAAAGAAAATACTAACACCTAACCGTTATTTTTTGAACATTTTCTACCAATGAATTCGGAGGTGATCATTATGGGATACGTTCCGCCTGTCCGCGATCAACAAGCGTTTGAGTATGGAAACCGTTTGCTTCAAGGGAAACGAGGAATTAAACCAATATCGCCGGTTATGAAAGGGAAGTTTCACGAAGTACTTGCCGAACAGCATAAGCAAGTTTTTTATGAGAATAAAGACTTACACGATAAAAAACAAAGAGAAAAAACAAATCATCAAATTGTTCGGAATGTTACAGGAAAAGGTAAATATATTGATGAAGTTGTATAGAGGGGGAAACCCCTCTATTTTGATTGGAGTATTTGTCCATGAATGCTGTAGGAGTATGGACTAGTTACGTTATTTTGGAATTTTTCATCAATGATTTTGGCAATTTCACTAGCCGCATTAGGTTGTTTTAATTTTTTTGCATTTTCAGTCATTAAACTATGATAATGTTTGTTAAAGATAATTCTTTCTAGTAAGACTGGGATTTCTTCAACAACTTCTGCCTTAATCGCTGCTCCGTAATTCATTAAAAACTGACTATTCTGCTCTTCTTGTCCCGGTAACGGTTGAAATATGACAACAGGCGTTTCGCAGACTAAAGCTTCAGACATTGTGACACCACCGGCTTTTGATAAGATGACGTCGCTGGCTTTTAAATATTCCATAAAAAGATTAGTGAATCCCAATACACGAACTGAGTGTTTGCTTTGAAAGCGTTCAATCTTCGCCCGTGCTCTTCGATTTTCACCTGTAACACAAATTATTTGCAGTTTTTCTGAGAATGCCTCTAAACCGGACAAAATATTTGAAAATTTAGCAAGACCGACACCACCACCAGCCACTATTACGGTTTTCATATTTTCATCCAATTTTAGCTTTCTTCGTAATTGCTGTTTCGAATATTCGTGAATGGTTTCTTTTGGTGTTGGAATCCCTGTCGGATAAAATATTGTTTCATCAAGGTTGTACGTTTTTGCAAAATAACGTAGGTGCTCAGACGCAATAAAGTATCCATCAACTTCGGGATGAACAGACATTGGATGTACAGCAAAGTCCGTTAGAAGAGCATAAAGCTGTACAGATACATTTTTTTTTCGAATGACGTTTGCTAGCAATGTAGTCGCAATTGGGTGCGTTGTAATAATAATACCAGCTTTTTTTTCGTCTAATGTACGGTAAAGCTTATTTGTTAAAAAAGCATTGAACTGTTTTAAGAAAAACGAGTTGGGGTTTTCTTCTGAATAATGGTATAGCTTCCCCCAAGCGCTTGGGCGATAACGGAGTAATTGTAAATAGCTATCTAAAACTACTTTATGGAATAGTGCATTAATTGCATCAAACGTATCGATGATTTCTATTTCAAATCCTTTCGCTCTTAAGTGGCTTAGTAGTACTTTTGAAACCTGATTATGACCATTTCCAAAAGATACAGAAAAGATAATGATTTTCCTTTTATTCATGGTAAAAACCCTTTCATAAAGAGGATCATTTAACTAAATTCGTCTCAAATATATTAGTTTTATTATTGCAGAAAAAATGGAAATCATGCACAAAATAAAAAAGTGACCAGCATGCGAACAATCATCGGGATTATCACTTTTATCAAGTGTCTCGATTTGTTCTTAGTTGATCACTTTTTATTTAGTTCTTATGTGAAAATGTTTTTATCCCAACTTTTTCATTGTTACATGAGGAATACCAGCATCAAGAAATACATCAGAGCAAACTTCGTAACCTAACTTACTGTAAAATTCTGTCGCTTGAATTTGTGCATTAAGTTTAAATGCTGTCAGTCCGCGTTCTTTAGCTTCTTTTTCAATTGCATCCATTAGCAGTTTCCCAATTCCCTTAGTTCGGTAATCTTTGTCGATGCAAATTCGCTCTACTTTCCCAAAGTTATCAAGTTCCCGAAGGCGACCTGCTCCAATCGGTTTACTACCGTCATAAACGACAAAATGAGTAGCATCGTTCTCATACTGATCTATTTCTTCTTCCGGTGGAACTTGTTGTTCTTCAACGAAAACTCTCATCCTGACTGAATAAGCATCTTTTAGTTGAGTCTCATTGGTAACTAATATTACGTTCATTTGTTTAGCTTTCCTTTCCTAGTAAGAACGTTTCATAAACTGTCCAAGATCCATTGTCTAATTGATATAATAGTTGAATACGGTCACAAACTTCTTCATGGTTAATCGTTTTCATGCGAAGTCGTCCTAAAACATCGTGAAATTCATCATCTTCTAAATCTTGGCCAATCGTAATATGAGGTATGAATTGATACTTTTCTTCTTGAGTGAAATAACCGCTATTTAACCTTTTTTGAAGAGTAAGCAGTCCCTCATTTTCTTGAACACCCATATAAATTGTATTACTTACAGGGTGAAACGAACTATACTTAAAGACATTTAAAGTAAATGGATTTATTTCTTTTGTAATTTTTTTGATTTCCTTTGCTAATTCTTTAACCTCTGTAGTTTCAAAGGCTTCTTTTAGAGTAATGTGTGGTGGAATCTGTGCGTAATGAGAATCGTACCGTGCTCGAAATGAGTTAGCCATATCCTGTAAATTTTTTGATGGAAAAATTACTATTCCGTATTTCAAAATAATTCCCTCCTAATAGTTGTTTTGTTATTAAAATATGTTTAGAAAAACATGTTTTTCTAAAGAAACTATTTTAGCATTAAAATAAGTGCTTTTTTTAGATCTTTTTGCCAATATGGCCAAGTATGGTCTCCATTAAATTCGTCATAATAGACGTCAATTCCTTTTTCTTTAGTTAAAAGATGAAACTCTCGATTAGGAGTTAAAAAATCTTTAACTTTGCCTTTTGTTGTTTCTACCTCAGTTTCAAGTTTGCCAACTGATTGGTAAAGGCGAAGTAGCTCAGGTTTTTTTAATGAACGAATTTTTGCCATTGTATTTTTATCAATGAACGGTGATTGAGCAATAACTTGTCCGAATGTATAGGGGTATTCAAACGCTGCATGAAGACTGACGGTCCCCCCTAGAGAATCACCTAATAATGTTCGCCCACTAGCTAATTCAAATGTATGATACTTTTTTTCTAAATATGGAATTAATTCCTCTGCTAAGAAACGAATATAGGCACCATTTTTAGCCCCATTTGGATGATATTTATGATAACGATCTTCGATTGATTGATAGGGAATCATAACAATAATACAGTTATTTATTTCCTTGTTTTCTAAAAGCTCACTGGCAACTGAAGCAAGTTTCCCCTTTTGAAGATAATCATCTCCATCTTGAGCAATAACAAGCTGGTAAGTATAAAGAGGGGAATGGTTATTCGGTAAAAACGTTTTAAGATTTATCTTTTCTTGTAAAAATCGACTTTCGATAAAATCGTCAATAATATTGCCTTTAAAAGTCACCACAAATCCTCCTTATGATAACGCTTCCTTATTGTAGTCATGTTTATAATATACCACTTTCGTTTAGGAAAACGAAGCTTAAGCCTTACTTTCTTGCAAAAAATGTAGAATAAACAGATTTATGTTAAGATGAAGATGTAAAGCTTCAGAAACGAAGGTAGTGTCAAAAGTTCTATGAAAACTAAAGGCTGATGACACTTTCTACCAATTAATCTGGTGGTATCTCCCGCCATCGCTCTTGACAAACACGCCAATGGTTTAGCGAGAGGTTTAACAAGGGCGAAGAGGACAAAAGAAGGCATAGCTAAATAAGCCCTTGGTATTTCCATTTTAAACCATTGGCAAGTTCGGTTTGTCAAGAGTACGCTCCGCCGATGGCTAGAAAGGGCTCAGTTAAACAAAAGTTAGGCAGTTTGCTTACTTATCCAGTCCTGGGCAAGACCAATAAGAGTTGTCCATCTAGCTGGCATGTTTGGAAGCTTTTCTAGCTCAGGAAGTGTTACTGGTACTTTTCCTTCCAATGCTGAATGTGGTCTTAGAAAGTTAAAGTAAGCAACGAACAAGGTCACAAAAGAAACAGAACCATGTTCTGACCCGAAACCATGAGTGGATCGATAGTTTCCTTTAAAGGTACGATTTAGCCGCTCGATAATTTGTTTGAGAGGTCGATATTCTTTTGACACCTCGTCTTCGTTCGTTAAGCCAATTACCTGAATGACCTCAAACGGGATTTGGTGCTGGGCATAAAAGTGTTGTGCTAATAAGTAAATGGGATTGCCATCGACAACGAAAGTTAGGTTTTCTGGGATTTTCCTAAGCTTTAACAACACTTCGTCTATCGCTTTAATAGCTGTAGCTGTATCTCGATTAGGTGACACAGGATAAGAGAGAATGACTTTCTTCACGGCATCAAAAAAGAAAAACAGGTAATGCCAACGGCCATTTACGCGGATGTATGTTTCGTCACCACAAAATTGATCTGAGAGTTCGTAAGGATAGTGATCAATATACGGTTTCAACCACAATGCCACACTGTTTTCGTAGTTTAAAATGCTTTGATGAGAAATTGAAACACCGTGTACATCTTTCATCAACGCTGCTGTTTTACGGGCTGAAAGTCCATAATTGACGTGATAAGTCAAAATCAGTCCAAGCGTATGTGGAGACACATAAATTCTTGATAGATCAACTCTCGGTCTCTTTGGTGAATGCTTCGCTAATGGTTGAAAATCAATGTGAAACTGGCGGTAAATATAGCGAAGTTTAAAGGCTTGAGGATCTTCTTTGAACCGATTTTTCTCTTTTTGAGTCATCGCATTACGTTTCTGTTGGTAATAAGAACAAGCGTCGTTTTTACACTTGTACACATGGAAGTCTTTTCTTTCTTTCACTTTTTCGAGTGTTTTTGAACAGTGAGGGCATTTCAGGATTGCTTCCTTGAGATAACGATTTTTCTCACTGAAAAGGCACGAACACACCTTACATTGATATTGTCCTTTCGCTCCATTGTTCGCATATAAATACTCAGCTGGAGCACCACACGTAGGACATTTCATTGATGAAGGAACGGGTGTTGAATTCGACCGTCTTTGTACTGGTTTGAGAGGTTTACCTTTAGACTTAAGATGCTCGGTTAATAAAACTTGAAAATCTAGTTTTTTTGGAACTTCAATGATCGGTAGATCATCAACTTGAAGCTTGCGATAAGGTTTATTAACTGGAGCCTCAGTCGGTTTATCAAACATGCTCTTCCCGATTAAAAGGGTAAGGAGCGTTCGAATTACTTGTTCTTGGTAGTTTATAAAGGTAAGTAAATAGGTTATAATTTGAGGTAACAACTTGTCACTTTCCTTTCTTTTGGGATGTTGGGTGTGTGGTAACCTCAATTATCTACAAAATTCAGGGGGTGGCAAGTTTTTTGCTTATAAAGCCCTTTAAACTAGGATTTAATAGCCTATTTCTATATAAAGTTTTGACAATACGGAAACGAACTAGGAGGGGAAATAATGAAATATAAAGAACCTGTACATTGTCACATCGTTGAAAAAGCAGCTAGAGACTTACTTGTAGAGCGTGGAGTCCAAATTATAGATATTGCCGAGATCGTGTATAAAATGCAAGTTGAATATACAGATACCTTAACACTAGAGGAATGCATTGAGAGTGTTGATAGAGTTTTAGAAAAACGAGAAATACAACATGCTATTTTAGTAGGTGTTGAGTTAGATAAACTAGCAGAACAAGGGAAACTATCAGAACCATTACAGTCTATCGTAGCAATGGATGAGGGGCTTTTTGGTGTTGATGAGACAATTGCCATTGGTAGTGTTTTTGGGTATGGAAGTATTGCTGTAACAACTTTTGGTTTCTTAGATAAACAAAAAACAGGAATAATTAAAGAATTAGATACAAAAGGCGGAGGTCAAGTTAATACATTTTTAGATGATCTAGTTTGTAGCGTAGCAGCAAATGCATCTAGCCGCTTAGCTCACCGGATTCGTGATCGTCAAGAGAAACTGAGAGAAGACGAAATTCTAAGACGAGATCGAGAAGAGATGATGGGATAATATTCCTGTATAGTTAAGAGTAAAGAGTTGTTAGGGTAAGATTTTGAAGTGATTCTAAAAAATGAGTCACTTCTTTTTTGTTTAAAAGTTTCTTTTTGGTAATAATATGGTTATCTTTTTTAGGGGAGAGATGTAACCATGAAAACAACACGTTGGGTTTACTGGAAAGAAATATTTCGTTCGAAATTTCAAGCGGGGTGCTTAAAAGCAAAGATTGAAGAGAATTGGCGTGGAGGGTATGAACTGCCACCATGGGTTGAAATAAAAAAACTAGCGGAAGAAAAATATGTTGTTCGATACACATATGATCCTGAATTATTCATAGAAAATCTTTAATCGGTTATTAATGGCTATCTGATAAGCTTTTTTATTAAATTCACTTGCATCAAATAAATGAAAAAAGAACCCATTTCTGTTAAGTTAAAAGTACGACCAAATAACCGACAGAAAGGGTTCTTATAATGGCTACTTTACCTCAATTAACACTTGATTTCAATCGAAAAATTAAACTTTCTAACGACGGAGGAGAACTCTCATCCGATACTGGAGAATTCCTTTTTAGAGAATTCGATGAAAAGATAAATTTTTCTTCTACATTAGCACGCTTTTTAAACCTAAAAGACAATAGACGCTACTATGTTCATTCGAATGAAAATTTACTTCGTCAAAAGATTTATCAAATCATTGCTGGTTATACCGATGATGATAATGCCGACCAATTAACGAGAGATCCTGTGTTTACTCAAATCATTGGTACAAATGCATTGGCTTCTCAGCCGAGTTTGTCTCGCTTTTTTAGACGTTTCGACGATCAATCTATGGAAGAATTGAATCAAGCCAACCAAGAGCTTATTGATAAAGTGCACCAACTCAGGGAGTCGAAGGCAGTCATTTTTGATTTGGATTCTACACATTCCGATACTTATGGAGATCAAGAAGCTGCGGCTTACAATACTCATTATGGAACAGTCGGTTTTCATCCATTAGTTGCCTTTGATGGTGTAACAGGTGATTTCCTCAAAGCAAAGCTACGACCTGGAAACGTGTATACGTCCAATGGTGTAGTGGATTTTATTCAACCACTCATTGAGCATTACAACGAAAAGTTTCCTGAGACAACACCTTTTCTTCGGGGTGATAGTGGTTTCGCTGTCCCTGCTTTATATGATTTGTGCGAAAGAGAGAGCGTTTATTACGTTATTCGTCTGAAATCAAATGCAATTCTGCAACGAATCGCAGATGAACTCCATCCTCCGTCTATCATTTCCGATGTTTCCAAGACGGAAATTTATTATGAAGAAACCATCTATCAAGCAAACTCTTGGTCGAAACCTAGAAAAGTAATTATCAAATCGGTACGCCCAGCGGGCGAATTACTGTTTTCCCATTCCTTCTTTGTGACAAATTTAGTAGATGCCTTTTCTCCTGAAGCAATCGTTCTTACTTATCAAAAAAGAGGAACGATGGAAAACTACATCAAGGAAGCCAAGAATGGGTTCGGTTTTGATAAAATGAATAGCCATTCTTTCCAAGTAAACGAAGTAAAAATGATGTTGAGTCTATTAGCTTATAACTTAACAAACTGGTTGCGTACCCTCTGTTTTCCTGAAGGACAAAAGACCATGCAAATCGAGACCATACGCACCCGAATTATTAAAGTTGCCAGTAAACTAGTGAAGTCAGGACGTTCTCTGTACTTTAAGCTCGCTTCGAGTTTCGTTTACCAAGAATTCTTTTGGAATGTACTTCAACGAGTTCAGAGACTGAAAATAGTGTAAACCTAAATAATTAACTAATTTCTGGAAATTCCATTCTAAACCAAGGGAGTAGTCTGTCTAAAAATGGGTGATTTTCAAGAAATACTTTTAAAATCAAAAATGAAGTAGTTCAAATTGATATTATTCGATTTTAATGTGAGAGACTTTCATGATTTTTGCTTCTGTTATGACTTAACTTTGAAGTATGAATAATTCAGGATGATGAATAAAGAACCGAATTATTTTTTAGTTAAGTGCGATCGTAGGAACAAAAACATCGGCTAGCTATACAAACACCATTTAACCTCTGAACAATTTCAGAGGTCGTTTTAGTTTTTTTTTAGATCATCTAGAAAATGTTTTTCCTAGTACTAAGTTAAGAATGTTTTTAGCTAATGATATTGACATAATGTTCATTTTTGATATATAATTATTTTATTCGATTTGACTCGTTAGCTCAGTGGGAGAGCACTTGCTTGACAGGCAAGGGGTCGTTGGTTCAAGTCCAATACGAGTCACCATACTATGTATATCAAGGGTTTAAAGGTGATTGGACAACGTTAGTTGACAAGTAGTCAAGTGTTGACCTTCTTTTAAACTGTATAAGACCTCTATCCAAAAATGGATGGAGGTTTTTTTTATGTTAATTGAAATGGCACAAAAAGAATTTTACAGTGAGAAGAAATTTGAAGGTTTAACGAAAAACAGTTTAGAGTGTTACGAGATTTTCTTTAAATCTTGGAATGAGTGGTTAGTCGAAGAAAAAATTGAACATGTAGATGAATTATCACCTAGAGTTGTAAAAAAGTACATGGCATACTGTTTAGATGAGCGGAATAATAAACCAACGTCAGTAAATTCAAAACTAAAGATGTTACGTACTTTTGCAAGGTGGCTTCATAGTGAAAAGATTACTAAAGAAGTTTTCACTGAAAATATTAAAACAATGCGACAAGACGTTGAACCAAAAATGGTACGTGATGAAGATATTCAACATGCGATACACCATTTAAGACGTGCTAAAAGACGTGAAAACACATTTGAGTCAAGACGTAATTACACAATGTTGTTGTTTATGATTGGTACAGGTATGAGGTTATCTGAAATCGAACAGTTAGATTGGAACGACATTGATCTAAACGGTTATTTAATTACTATTGGTAAAAGTAAGAGTAGAAAAACACAATCAATTCCACTTTCAGAAACACTTGCTAAAGAATTACTTGATTGGCGTTATTACATTGAAAATAAGTTTGGAGAAGTACCTACTCCTGTATTTGTTACTAAAACTAAAACTAGACTAACTAAAAATGGTATTCAATTGTTCTTTAAACGCCTAAAAAAGAATTTAGGAATTCAAGGTGATTTTTCAGCCCATTGTATGCGTAACGTATATATTAAAAATTTATTGAAAAATGGTGCTAATTTACGTGAAGTCCAGTTACTTGCCCGCCACTCAAAAATTGAGGTTACACGTCAATACGTAGGTTACTTTGCACACGAATTAAAAGATGCACTTGAACGCCATAATCCATTAAGAGATTTATTGTAATGAAAAAATATAAAGAAACTCGATACTCTACCAATGGAAAATATAAAGTGTTTGGCATACTGTTTTCAGATAACGCCCTCCCCCTCATTCATGTAGACGTTTTAAATGGTAAAAAGAAACGCATCTATTACAATTCAAATTCTAAATTACCAAAATATATTGCTGAAATTTGTGAAGAAATTCAAATGATTTTAATTAATCAAAATATCAATAATTAATAATGAGAGGGCTTTTTAGTCCTCTTTTTGTATTTTGTTTAATCACCACGTTACTTTAACCACCATACAAGCCCCACAGCGTTCTGATATGAAGTTTTATAATTAATCTAGTGGAATAGGTGTAAACGGGCACATTATTCCGGACTCCCATTTTCACTTTAATCCAGGAGAAAATCTGAAATAATCTGCTTATTTTTCCACTTTATTTCAGATGCTTAAGAATACGTTCAAGTTAATTCAGCTTTATTATAAAAGAAAAACCCCTAAAAAGGGGCGGAAACGGATATGGTATCTTGAATATTTATACGTATTTTGTAAATTTCATATATTCGTAGAGTAAAGCTAACTTCGTTATCTAGCGTCACGAACCAATCAAAATCTTTCTCTAAATAAGCTTTGAAATATCGATGGTGGATCCTTATCTCAACCGTCTGGCCTTGCATCGTGAGATATGCTTGTTGTCCAATCCAAATTCGCCACTCTTGATCCATGTGATCATAGACTAATATTCCTCTTTTCATCAAAATTCACCATCTTCAATCGCAAGTTGAACAATTTCTTCATCGATTTGATTTTTTTTCAGTTGTGAACCGAAAAGCAAGCAGTTGACGGTTAACTTATTTATGACACGTGGCCAGCCTTGTGATCGTAATGCGATAGCTTCTAAAGCCGCATCTGTAAAAATAGGCATATTTGCTCCTGCTACTTTTAGATGGTGGGTGATATAACTTGAAACATCCTCATTTGATAGTGGCTGAAATTGATATTTCATAATAATTCGTTGTGTTAATGGCTTATTATTATTAAGAGCTAGCCTGGTTTTCAAATGCGGTAATCCTGCCAGTATCAGAATAAAAGGATTGCTAGAGTCCATTTGAAAATTAAAAAGAATCGCTAAATCCTGTAAGAACGCATCTTTAGCCATATGCATCTCATCTAAAATAAAGACAGGCGTTACTTTACGTTCTCGAAACATTCGCTCCGTGCCATTTTGTATTTGGCGAAACAGATCTACCTTTCGAAACTTAGGATCTTCTCCTAGGCCATATGCTAGTCCTCGATAGAAATCCATGACTCCTCCAGTGGAAAGAGGAAAGTAAATAACGTGATATAAGGACGGGTTTAGTGCCTCTTTAAACGATCGTAGAGTAAATGTCTTCCCAGCACCAGGATCTCCGATTAATAAACCAATTCCTCTGGATTTTTTTAAATAATCCAAGCTATTTAATGCCCCTTGATATGTAGGGGACGTAAATGCTTCTGAAGGTTTTAATTCCTTTGAAAATGGTGTTGAAGCAAGAGAATAAAAGGTTTTATACATGTTTCTCACCGTCCTTTAGAATATCCATTTCAGACAGCGAAAAAGGAGAACGAACACGTTTAACATGAGCGTTGTCTTCTAGTGATACACGCTTTGCTTCCGCTACCTTTTTACCCTCTTCGAAGATATAAACACCATGCTCATCTTCTCGGACATCAATGGAATAACCAATAAAGCCGGGAGGAACTTCGTAAAGTTGTTTGTCTATCGTAATCGTTCCATCATGTTTTACTTTTCGGTTGTGACGCTTTAAAAAGATGGTTTCAAGTAAAGAAAGGTCTCCAAGAAATTTGACTTCTTCTAGTTGTAATTGGTAAACTTCAATTGGTGTTTTGCCATCAAGAGAAGCATGAACACGGCGATGATAATCCTCTTCAAGCCAACGCCAAAATCGTTGATTTAATTCTTCAAGCGAATGAGCACGATCTGATTCTAACAACGGGTAAAACCTTGTTTGAACCGTTTTAAAGAACCTTTCAATTTTGCCTTTTGCAGCTGCGTCATACGGCTGTGTGTGAGCTAACGTAATCCCCAGCTGCGCGCAAGCATATTGAAGTGTTTCAGATCGATAGATTTTACCGTTGTCGGCATAAATCATGGATGGCTTTCCTCTTCTTATCAAAGCTTCTTTCGTCACCACTCTTACTCCATCGAATTTCTCGGAAGAGAAAAATTGAGCATAGGGCACTAGCCTCGAACAGTCGTCAATATAAGCAATGAGGAATGTCTTTTTCTTCTGAACGTACGGTCCGTGAGAGAGATCCCCTTGCCACAGTGTATTTACTTTCGCATGGGCAAATCGTCTTCTTTCAGGAGATGTTGATACATTTTTTCCATTTAGCTTGTTTTTTCGTATTAAACGATTTATAGTACTATATGAAACTTGATTTTTGTAGATCTCTCCCTGTTCAATCAGTTGTTCGTAGAAGACACTAATGGGCATGTGGAGAGATTTTTTTCGTAGTTCGAGAATATGATCTTGATCTTCTGGAGTTAATCTTCTTGAATTACCTTGGTCCGAACGTTTCTTTGGTTTTAGTGCATCAAAGCCGTATCTCCGATAATGAAGGAGCCATTCTTGAACCGTTTTAGCTGCGATTTTCCGCTCACCATAGTATGGGATAGAATGACTTTTTGCCTCTATTTCAACCCAATATCCCTTCGGTTCTACTTGCCCATTTAGCAGTGGGGCGATAATTCCATAACGAAATAAAGCGATTTGTTCACGTATTTTATCTTCCATGGATTTCTTCCTCCTTTTAGTAGAAGGACGACCGGTCATCCATGCTTTTATTCTACTTTTTTCGCCATAAATAGAAAATGAAAACGTTATGTGGAATCTTCAATATATTTTTTAAACGCCAAATATGCTAAAATTAAAGTGCCATAAAGTGTTTCTTTAAATGACCCTGGCTCCTTCGCAAGAAGGAGGATTCGCCAAAATCTTGGATCATTTTTAAATATTTTATGGCTTCTTTTTTTTGATCATCTGAGAAACTAAGGGCATAATCCAAATCAGAAAAATAAGTATGAACCCATTTAAGAATACTTACATAACGTTTGAAATGAAAATTTACTAATTGACGACGATCGAACGCTTTCTTTTTTAGTAGACGTTGTTCAACTCCTTGAACAATAGTATGTAAAGTATGCTGGAAATGCGGGATGAGAAAGTCAGGAATGATTGAAAATGTAGTTTTACAGTGTTTGCACTTCAAACGACAAATAGGAATACTTATTGCCCCCTTTTCAGTAATTCCAAACCTCATATAAAACCCATGACGATATAGTTTCCCCCGCCCCTTACACTCAGAACAAAACTCAATAATCGGGAATTCATTTTCTTTCCCTCTTAATTCATACTCTTGTAATCCGATTCCAAAATCATGAATAATGACCATAAAAAACTCCCCCTTTTAATATGCAAAAAATTTAGCACATAATCTCGGGAGAGTATATAGTTTATTCTGGTGTAATTTGAAAAAAATGCGATCAAACGAGAAGAAATAAAGTGACTGTCTACAGGGATGTAATTAAATTATAGGGAGGGGCATCATGCCTAAACATTGGAAAGAAGATCAAGTCTATTTATTAAAAGCAATTCCGGCTTATCGAACAAGCATTGCTGGTAAGTCGTTAGAAGAAGCAAAACAAATTACAAAAGCCTTTGCAGAAGATCTTCATCGAAATAATCTCGACTTGCAACATCGCAGCTTACAGTCTATTATCGAACGTTTACCGTATTTAGATAATTTACTAGCTGGAGTGTTTGAACCAAAAAACTATGCAAAAAAAGATCAGCTACTTTATCATTCAAAGCCTAGAAAGAATGATGATCGAAAGCCAAATTTATGTAATACTAGGCATTCCTATAATGGTGCGATAAGGTAAGCTTTGTAGCAAGATAGTGTAACAATTTAGGATTATCCATGAAAAATGTGGAGGGAACTGTTATGAGCTATGACAATGTAATTGATATTGAAGAGGTACTAGAATATAAAAAACGTGATGATGCTATTGAACAATTACCAGAGCACGAAAAACAAATTTATAAGATCTATTTGTATGCTTGTATTGAGTCTTATCAAGGAAAAACGCCGTTTCAAAAATTGGCAGACTTATTTGGTATAAGTATCAATGAGGTACAGGAAATGATACTAGGTATAGATGATATGATAAAAGAATTGAGTAGAAAATAACTATTTGTCGTGATCCTATTAAAGAGTAAAAAAGATGACGATAACAAGGTGAAAACTTTAAATCTTAACCCATAGAGAATTTTTTAACTTTTGGATCGACAGTGATCATTCATTCAAAATTCGCACTAATGACAAAAGAAGAACAAACATTAATGGGATCTTTTATTAAAAATTTAAAGAAGGAAGAGACGTTGGTTTAAGTTTAATTAAAAGGAAATCCTTGCTTTCAGTTTAGTGCTGGGGTAAGGATTTTTTTCTGCAAGTAACGATAAATTCAATAATCAAAAGTAATTTTTATTTATTTTTTAAAGAGGATTTTTCACTTCCAGTTGAACGTTAGGTAAGGTTTTTTTATCTCCTTAAATGCTATAATTGGATAATACTAGTATTATTGATTAAATTATTAGAGAATAAATAACTAACTCTGTTTTAAAAAAAGTAATCTGAAAAATTAAAAAAACTATTGTAAAACTTTTAGAATATGTTAACATATGAAATGTAAACGTTTTCTAAAACCGGTTTCAGAAACCGGTTTTAGAATGGAGGTGGGTAAATGGCTAATATTAATGATGTAGCAAAATTAGCGGGAGTTTCTAAAAGTTCTGTTTCGAGAGTTATTAATGGAAATTTTGAACATATGTCTGACAATACCAAAAATAAAATTCTAAGAGCTATGAAAGAATTGGAGTATTCACCAAACACATTAGCTCAAAGCTTGAAGAAGAAGACAACAAAAACAATAGGTATTATTTTGTCGGATATATCAAATCCATTTTGGTCCGAAGTTTTAAAAGGCGTACAAAAAGAATGTATGCGTATGGGATATGGCTTAATGGTTAGCAGTTCTGGAGAGAAGGAACAAATTGAGAAAGAAAATATTTTAACTTTAAGAAATAAACAAGTAGATGGATTGATTATAAATACTACTGGTAAAAATACTGATTTGTTTAACAGTCTGATCAATGAAAAATATCCATTTGTATTTTTAGATCGCTCTACTGACATTTCAAATATTGATACGGTTATAGTAAATAATATCTTAGGAGCAAAAATGTCAACACAGTACTTAATTGATCAAGGTCACAGAAATATAGGGATTCTTTTGTACCCGCTTGAAAACAAAAGTCCTAGAATAGATAGATTGGAAGGTTATAAAGAGGCTTTAAAAATAAACGGTATTCAAATTAATCATGATTTAATTAAGATTTGTGAAGACCAAAATGGTAGTGGAGTGGAAGCAACTAAAGAAATGTTAGCATTACCTACTCGTCCAACTGCTATTTTTTCAACAAATACAATTTTAAATTTAGAAGTAATTATGGGGGTAAAAAAAGCGGGGCTCAAATTGCCAGAAGATGTATCACTTATTGGATATGATGATTATCCATGGGTTCCGCTTTTGGATCCACCTTTAACTACAGTATCACAACCTGCTTTTGAAATGGGGGTGAAATCCACAGCACTTTTAATTAAAAAGATGAAACAAAAAAAACAAATCAAACCAAAGATTATTCAATTAGAACCAGAGTTAATGATTCGTAGTTCTTGTTTACCGCCATTAAAGTAGAAAACAAAAAAAAGGCTTGTGAGATGGATGTTCTGTAGACATCAAAAATCACAAACCAAAAGAAAAAACATTTCAATTTATTTTACACTAGGGGGATTAAATATGCAAAAATCTAAATTTTTTCTAATAGCAATTGTATCAATTGTAGTTTCGTTAATTATAGGTTGTTCTCAGGCAACATCAAATGAAAATAACCAAAGCTCAGGAAATAACAACCAAGAAGAGATTATGCTGCGATTAGGGCATGGTACTGCTACTACTTCACTTTATCATGCAGGTGCTGAGAAGTTTAAAGAACTCTTAGAAGAAAAGACTAATGGAAGAGTAAAGGTTCAAATCTTTTCTGATGGACAATTAGGACATGATAGAGAACTAATTGACGCTATGGGATTAGGATCTATGGATATGGGAATGGTTGGTCTAGAACCGGTTGCAAGATTGGCTGAGAAACTGCAGGTAATAAATTTACCTTATCTATTTACAGATCGTGAAACAGCTTATTCTGTATTAGATGGAGAGATTGGTAGAGAAATGGTGCAAGAACTTCCTGAAAAGAGTGGGATTCGAGTTTTAGATTACTATGAAAATGGATTTAGACATATTTCAAACTCGAAAGGTGAAATCAATAGTATCGAGGATTTAAGTAGATTAGCTATTCGTACTCCTGAAAGTCCGGTTTCACTTGCTATTTTCAAAGCTTTAGGTGCAAATCCAACTCCAATGTCATTTGGAGAACTATATACTGCTCTTCAACAAGGTACAGTTGATGGCCAAGAAAATCCTGTTTCGTTATTTTACACTACTAAATTCTTTGAAGTTCAAGGTCATCTTGCATTGTCTAAACATATGTACTCACCAATGATGCTAGTAATTAGCGAACAAAAATGGGCAGGTTTACCTGAGGAAATTAGAGCGGCAGTTATAGAGGCAAGTGCAGAAGCAAGAGACTATGAAAGATTATTAAGCCAGCAACAAGAGGTAGAGTATTTTGAGAAAGTATTAGAAAATGGAGTTACAATCACAGAACCAGCTTTAGAACCATTTATTGAAGCAACAAGAGTTGTTCACCAAGAGTTTGAAGCTGAGTTCCCGGAGTTTTATCAAAGATTACTAGAAGCAATTAACTAAAATATGGGGCTTATATAGCCCCAATTTATTCCATATATTTTTTAAAACATTAAATGTTTTAAAAGTGTATATGAGATAGAAGTCTTTATGTCACATAAAGAGGGGTTTTAATTATGAAAGTGGTTAAGTTGATAGATAAATATATAGAGGAATTTCTATTAGTTATATTATCAATTATTATGGTTACCTTTATTGGTTTGCAGGTTTTTATGAGATTTGTTATAGGTTCATCATTGCCGTATTCTGAGGAACTTGCTAGGTATTGTTTTATTTGGATGGTTTATATAGGGATTAGCTATGGGGTAAAAAGGCAGCGTCATATAAAGGTTGAAGTTTTAGTAATGTTTTTGAAAGATAGAGGGAAAATTTTATTAAACGTTATTTCCAATCTATTCTTTTTGGCATTTGCAATTTTTGTTGTTATTTACGGTTATGATGTATCGCAAAGACTTTTTCAATTTGGCCAGAAAGCTGCCTCAATGAATATTCCAATGGGTTTTGTCTATATGGCAGCTCCAATAGGTATGGGGTTAACTGCCATTCGTATCCTTCAGCAACTGACTATTCAAATTAAAGCATTATTAGGTGTTGGGGATTTTCAGGTAAAAACTGAGCAAGAGCTAATTCTCGAAGAAGCAATGAAATCGGATAGCAAAGGAGGAGAAAAATGACTTCTTTAATCCTTTTTGGAAGCCTAACTTTGTTTTTATTGCTAAGTATTCCTATTGGTATATCGATAGGTTTAGCATCTTTAATAACAATATTATATTCAAATGTTATTCCTTTGGAGTTCATAGTACAAGGTTTAGTTACTTCAGTAGATTCATTTCCACTCATGGCAGTACCTTTCTTTATTCTAGCAGGTGAAATCATGGGAAAAGGTGGAATATCAGAGCGTTTATTTCGTGTAGCTAATTCGATAGTTGGTAATGTAACAGGAGGTTTTGCAATTGCAACCATTTTCACATGTATGTTTTTTGCAGCTATTTCCGGTTCTGGACCTGCTACGGTAGCTGCGATCGGGGGAATTATGATCCCCGCAATGGTTCGTCAAGGCTATGATATAAAATTTGCTACAGCGTTGGTTGCGGCAGCGGGTTCAATTGGTGTAATTATTCCCCCAAGTATACCTATGGTTATTTATGGTGTTACAGGAAGTGTATCGATTGGTGATATGTTTATAGCTGGAATTATTCCCGGGATTATAATTGGGTTTGGTCTAATATTATACGCCTACTATTATTCCAAGAAAAAAGGTTATAAAGGTACTGGAGTTAAGCCCACTCTAAAAAACTTTGGAAAAGAAGTATGGTCAGCAAAATGGGCTTTATTAGTTCCATTTATAATTTTAGGAGGAATTTACGGTGGCATTTTTACCCCGACGGAAGCAGCTGTAGTTGCTGTTATATATGGATTAATAGCTGGGGTTTTTATATATCGTGAATTAAAGTTTAAAGAAATACCTAGAGTAATGATAGATGCTGCATTAACTACAGCCACTGTTTTAATTATTGTAGGTACTGCAACTACCTTTGGTCGTTTATTGAATTTGGAACAAATACCGAGAAAAATTGCAGATAGTCTTTTAACAATATCTGATAATAAATTTGTCATAATACTGTTGATTTTAGTTTTGCTATTAATTGTAGGATGTTTTATGGAAACTATAGCCTCAATCATTATATTAACCCCAATTCTATTACCAATAGGAATTAGTTTGGGTTATGATCCTATTCATTTTGGTGTTTTAATGATTACTGGTTTAGCAATAGGGTTTATCACTCCACCATTAGGTGTTAACCTCTTTGTAGGTTCGGGGATATCTGGAGTTTCCATCGAGGCACTTTCAAAAGCAATATTTCCGTTTTTCTTAGTAATGGTACTTATATTAGTATTAATTAGTTTTATCCCGCAGATTTCTCTCTTCCTAGTAAATTAATAGGGAATTATTCCTGAACCCTTTAAAATTTCTTAGAGAGTATAAGGTTATAATTCATCTTGGAGAAATTCCATAGGTAGAAAACGTTTGTTATCGTATTGTTTTATATAACTTCTTGAGTTTTTTGCTCATTGTAACGCCATACCACAAAGTACTTTAGTGTAGCTACCATTTTTGCACTAGATAAGGAGATTTGTTATGCAAATTAAATCAGAACACTTAAAATCTTTTGTTAGTGAAATTTTTAAATCTGTTGGTTTAACACAACAGAATAGTGAAATTGTCGCTGATAGCTTAGTTTCGGCAAACCTTCGTGGGGTAGACTCCCATGGAGTAACTAGGATTCCAATTTACGTAAAACGACTTAGATCAGGTGCTGTTAATCCTAATCCTAATGTGAAAATCATTGAAGAAAGTGATGCAACACTTTTGCTAGATGGCGATAATGGAATGGGGCAAATAGTTGGAACTAAAGCAATAGAGTTAGGGGTCAAAAAGGCTAAACAAAATGGGGCAGTTTACATTGGTGTTAAACACTCTACTCATTTTGGAACTGGTGCATATTTTATTGAACAAGCAATAAAATATGATCTAATTGCCTATGCAATGTCAAATGCACCTTCAACTATGGCACCTTGGGGTGGATTTCAACCTTATTTTGGTACAAATCCATATGCATTTGGTATACCTGCTGGGAAAAATAAACCTATAATTTTTGATATGGCAACAAGTGTTGTTGCAAGGGGGAAAATTATTTCCTCTGAAGCAAAAGGAGAAGATATTCCTTTAGGATGGGCAATTGATAAATATGGTCGTCCAACAACAAATGCAAAAGAAGCATTAGAAGGCTCGGTTTTGCCATTTGGAGGCCCTAAAGGCTATGCTATTTCATTAATGATTGACGTAATGAGTGGGGTCTTGACCGGTGCTGGATTTGGCCCACACGTAAATAATATCTATGGTGATTTTGACAAGTCGCAAAATGTTGGTCATTTCTTTCAACTAATAGATATTAATCGTTTTATGTCTCCGGATCAATTTAAAGAGAGAGTTGACATGATGATTGACGAGATCAAAACTGCACCAAAAGCTGAAGGTGTTGAAGAGATACTCTTACCGGGTGAAATAGAACTAAATATAGAAAAAGATAGACTTCAAAATGGAATTAACCTTGGTCGGGAGGTGTATGAATCTATTAAAGAGGTAGGACTAGAGGTTGGAGTAGATATAGAAACCTATCAAACACTTTAAATTAGGAGAGGTGTAAAAACGTGAATTTATTAGGCAGAATTTTCAGTTACGAATTACCAACAGAAATTGTATTTGGATTGAATTCGCTACAAAAACTTCCAGAGAAAGTTAAAGAATTGCAAGGTAAAAGAGTGTTAGTTATCTCTGATCCGGGTGTGAAGGACGCAGGGATATTAGATAAGGTAATAGAATGTCTTGAAGCTAATGAACTAGTTTTTGATACATTTTGGGATATTGAAAGAGAACCCGATGTAAAGACTATTAAAAAGGCGACAGACAAAGTGAAAGAATTTAATGCTGATGTTATTGTTGGTGTAGGTGGGGGAAGTGCACTTGATGCTGCAAAGGCAGTTGCAGTTATGGCCAATAACGAAGGTGAAATTATCGATTATGCTGGGTTAAATAAGGTAAAAAAAGCTGCGATCCCTACAATTTGTATTCCTACAACTTCGGGAACAGGAAGTGAAGTGACTATTTGGACCGTTATTTCTGATAAAGAAAACAATAGGAAATTTGGTATTGGTGGTAGGGAAGTTGCACCAACTGTTGCTCTATGTGACCCGAATTTAACATTAACTTTACCGGGACCAATGACTGCGGCAACTGGAATTGATGCGCTTACTCATGCCTTAGAATCTTTTGTTAACAAGGCAACTCAACCAATTTCTGAAGCCCTCTCTCGTGAAAGTATTAGACTTATTTCAAAAAGCCTTCGAAAAGCAGTTCATCAAGGAGATAACGTAGAAGCACGTTATGACATGCTACTTGCTAGTACAATTGCTGCTACAGCATTTAACCCGACTAGATTAGGTCTAGCGCATGCATTATGTATGCCCCTAGGCGGAAAGTTTAAAGTGCCACATGGGATTGCTAATGCAATCTTACTTCCTCAAGTTATGGAGTTTAACTTAATTGGAAATCTCGAGAAATTTAAAGAACTAGCAGAAATCTTTGGAGAAAAAACTGAAGGATTATCTTTAATCGAAGCAGCGGAACTTTCAGTTAAAGCAGTTAGAAGATTAAACCAAGACGTAGGTATTCCTTCAAGTTTAAGAGAGTTTGGAGTAACAGAAAATGATCTTGACTATATTGCCCAAGGTGCAATTGGCAGTGATAATGTACTTGTCAATCCTCGAAAACCATCAATAGATGATTTAAAAGAAATTGTTAGAAAATCAATATAATCTAGAAAAAAATATGAATAGGAGTGGTATTGTGAGTATTACAACGGAAAATAAAATCTATAAGAATTTTATTAATGGGTCATGGGTAGAAAAAAAAGAAGTTTACGAGGTTACTAACCCGGCAGACAAAAATGAAATAGTAGGTAAGTTTCCTTTAGCTACTGAGGAAGATGTAAATTTGGCAGTTCAAAGTGCACATAATGCTTTTCAAACATGGAGAAAGGTTCCAGCTTCAGAAAGAGCATCTTATATTTATCGTTTTATTGAATTATTAGATCAAAATAAGGAACGACTAGCAAGAGCACTTACACAAGAGCAAGGAAAGCCACTAATTGAATCATTAATGGAAGTTACTCGCGGGGTAAGTGAAATGCGTTTTGTAGCAGGGGAAGCTGTCAGACTTGATGGAGTTACATTACCAAGTGATCGTCGAGGAGTTATTAATTTGTCTGTACGAGTACCAATTGGTGTAGTAGCAGCAATAACGCCATGGAATTTCCCGGTACTAACACCACTAAGAAAAGTTGTACCTGCACTTGTATGTGGATGTACGGTTGTATTAAAACCAGCAACAGATTCTCCGCTAACTTCTGTAATCATTACAGAATTATTAGAAGAGGCAGGATTGCCAGCTGGGACAGTTAACTTAGTACTTGGAAGCGGAAGAAAAGTAGGAGAAGCGCTCGTAAGTCATCCACTAGTGAAGGGAGTTTCGTTTACTGGATCAACACAAGTAGGTCGTAGTATAAATGAAACTGCTGCTAAAAATTTAACAAAAGTACAATTGGAATTAGGAGGAAATAATCCAGTTGTTGTAGCGGACTATAAAGATTTAAAAAGTGCAGCTACACAAATTGTAGCTGGTTGTTTCAGTAATGCTGGTCAACGTTGTACGGCTATAAAACGAGTAATTGTTCTAGATAAGCATGCTGATGAGCTCGAAGGATATATTGTTGAAAAAGTTAAAAACTTTAAAGTAGGTAATGGTTTAAACACAGATACTAATATTGGACCAATTGTTAGTGAAAGTGCAAGGAACACTTTAAATGATTATATGGAAATTGCAAAAAAAGAAGGTGCTAATATTTTAATTGGCGGACGTAACCTTAACGAAGGAGAGTACGAAAATGGGTACTACTTCGAGCCGACAGTAATTACAAATGTAACTCCTAATATGGTTATTGCCAAAGAAGAAATTTTTGGACCTGTTTTAACAATAATTAGAGTTTCTTCAATTGAAGAAGCGATAGAAGTAAGTAATAATACAGAGTACGGGTTAACAGCTTCAGTGTTTACAGATAATATGAATTGGGCTTATCGTTTCATGGAAGACGTAGAATCTGGAATGATTCATATCAACAACGGAACTGTTAGTGAAGGTCATATGCCATTTGGTGGTGTGAAAAACTCTGGAGTTGGACCATTTTCAATTGGTGGAACAAACAAAGACTTTTATACAGAATTAAAAGTTACGTATATTCAACATCAATAAAAAATTTTTCGAAAATCTAAAACCGGTTTCAGAAACCGGTTTTAGATTTAAAACCTTACTAAAAGGAGAGTAATATATATGGATAATATAGGATTTCGTATTTTTCCACTAGAAAAGAGAGCATCTAAGGAACTGATTGATCAATATCGTACATTTGTAACCCCTCATATATCTGATAATATGAACAGATTAAATAGTGTTGATTCTTCTATTCGTCCTATTCATACACATGGAACTTTAGTAGGCTCAGCTTTTACAGTTAAAACACGCCCTGGTGATAATTTACTTGTTCATAAGGCAATTGATATGGCTGAGCCGGGGGATGTAATAGTAGTAGATGCAGGAGGAGATATTACAAATGCAATAATGGGTGAAATTATGGTTAGGATTGCACAAAAAAACGGAATAGCTGGATTTGTAATAAATGGTGCAATTCGTGATTCTAAGGAAATTAGAGAAATGAATTATCCTATGTATGCTAAAGCAGTTAACCATCGTGGTCCATATAAAGATGGCCCAGGAGAAATTAATGTTCCTATCCAGTTAGCAGGTGTAGTTGTAAATCCAGGTGATATTGTCGTAGCAGATATGGACGGAATAGTAATTGTACCATTAGAAGATGCTGCAGAGATTGAAGAAAGAGTATATGCAACTATGGAAATGGAAAAAAAAATGATGGTAGATATAGAGGAAGGCACTATTGACCGAAGTTGGGTCGATGTCTTACTGCGAAAAAAAGGTTGTCAGGGAGTTTGAAATATATGAAAGTAATTGTTGCCCCAGATTCGTTTAAAGGTTCAATCTCTTCAAAAGATTTATGTTCAGCAATAGCTTTAGGTATAAAAAATGTATTCCCAGATGCTAATGTACTTGAAATTCCTATGGCAGATGGTGGAGAAGGTACAATGGAAAACTTAGTATATGCAACTGATGGAAAAGTACATTCTATTAAAGCAAATGATCCATTAGGTAGAGAAATAGAAGCCTCTTATGGTGTGTTAGGAGATGGCCAAACAGCAATAATTGAGATGGCTCAAGCTTCTGGATTACCTTCGCTAACTGAAGCTGAAAGAAATCCCTTAATTACTAGTAGCTTTGGAACAGGACAATTAATTCTAGATGCACTTGATAAAGGTTATAGAAGTTTTATTATTGGACTTGGTGGGAGTGCTACAAATGACGGTGGGACTGGAATGTTAAAAGCTCTAGGTGTAAAGTTTCTTAACAATAAAAATGAAGAGCTTGAGGATAACGTTGCATCGCTAAAGGAACTGTCATATATAGATTTAGCAAACATTGATGATCGTATTAAAGCTTCAAAATTTATTGTTGCTAGTGATGTTAGTAACCCACTATGTGGTAAAAATGGAGCATCACATATTTTTGGCCCACAAAAAGGTGCAACGCCAGAAATGGTTCAATTACTAGATAGCTCTCTAAATAAATATGGTGAAATTATACATCAGCAGTTAGGGATTAATGTATTAGAAATCCCAGGGGCTGGAGCTGCCGGCGGAATGGGGGCTGCTTTGATTGCTTTTTTTAATGCAGAAGTAAACAGTGGTATTGACATAACAGTGAATGTAACCCAACTTCAAGAGTTAATTAAAGCCGCTGATATCGTAATTACAGGTGAAGGGAAATTTGATAGCCAGACATTATCGGGAAAGGTAATAGCCGGGGTGAGTAAAGTTGCAAATAGAGAGAAAGTTCCAGTCATTGTACTTTGTGGTACAAATGAGTTAAAAAGTTATGAAATGGATGAACTTGGTGTTGTATCTGCTTTTTCCTTAGTACCAGGACCATGTACACTTAACGATTCTGTTAGAAATGCACATCAATGGGTAATTGACAGAACGGAACAAATTATGAGGATGTATAAACTGATAAACTCCTAAAAAAAAGACCTTGTTAGAGTTATTGCTAGACCTTTTAGGTTAAATTAAGGAGGAAAAACAAACATGAAAATCGTAGTACTTGATGGATATACTTTAAATCCAGGTGATTTATCTTGGGGAGACTTGGAGATATTAGGAGAATTAACTGTCTATGAACGAACAACATTTAATGTTGGGGAACAAAATAAAGTTATTGAGAGAATTGCGGATGCAGAAGTTGTTTTTACTAATAAAACACCGATTACTAGAGAAACTCTAAATCAACTAACTAACTTAAAATATATTGGTGTTTTAGCCACTGGTTATAATGTCGTAGATATTCAAGCTGCTAAAGAAAAGGGAATAGTTGTAACTAATATTCCTACTTATGGAACAGATGCAGTTGCGCAAATGACCTTTGCTTTATTACTAGAAATGTGCCATCATGTTTGGGAACATAGTGAAGAAGTTAAAAAAGGAGAATGGACTAACAATCCTGATTGGTGTTTTTGGAAATATCCTTTAATCGAATTATCAGGGAAAAATATCGGGATTATAGGATTTGGAAAAATTGGTCAGGCTGTAGGCCGAGTTGCACAAGCCTTTGGTATGAATGTTTTAGCATTTGATGCATATAAAAATGAGGAACTTGAAAGTGATACTTTGAAATACGTAGAACTCGATGAACTACTTAATCAATCGGATGTGATAAGTTTACATTGCCCATTGTTTGAAAGTACAAAAGGAATCATCAACAGAAATACAATTGATAAAATGAAAGAAGGAGTAATGTTAATAAACACTTCAAGAGGACCATTGATTGTAGAAGATGACTTGGCTGAAGCATTGAATAATGGAAAAGTTGGTGGAGCAGCATTAGATGTCGTTTCAACAGAACCAATTGAAAGTGATAATCCACTATTAGAAGCAAAAAATTGTATCATTACACCGCATATTTCTTGGGCACCTGTGGAGTCCAGGAAAAGATTATTGGATATTGCAGTTAATAATTTTGAGAAATATCTACAAGGTAATCTAGTGAATGTTGTAAATAAATAATTATAAAAGTTTATTTACATCTAAATATACTTCATAAAAGCTGAAAAACAAATGTTATTAAAGTTGACCTGAAGAGACGTTGGTTTAAGTTTAATTAAAAGGAAATCCTTGCTGTCAGCCTTGGGCTGTGGTAAGGATTTTTTGTAGTAGGTATCTAAGCAAAAATACGGAATTGATTAAGAGCACTTAAATTTAACTACGGTGGAACTTTCAAGCCTTATTTATGCTCTTATTGTTACTAATATCGTCAATTATAACAAACAGCATTTAAGTAGAAACTTTAAAAATGATTCCGAAATTGACATTTTCGTAGCCAAGATAATTTAAAGAGTAGGTATGAGATATGGTACAGAGAAAAAATGGCCACTATTCAAGTATAGAAAGATTAGATAAAAATAGCTAATAGCGACTTCTGGCTCCATAAGGACATCATGGATGAAGATGATTTACAATGTGATGGATGTGGAGTTAAGTTAGAAAAACCAGGTACAATGTGTAAGAATTGTATAGTGAAAAATACAACCTATTAATCTTAATGAATAATAAGAATCTATTATAAAACGTAAATGAGATTTGTAAAAAAATAAAATTGAAAAAGGATTCTGGATGCGAATAATAGTGAATAGATTAATAAATTTTGTGACATCAATTCCTTGGACCAATTTAATACTGACCTAGATAAGTGGCTATTGGAAAAGGGGTATGTGACATCGCAAGAACAATCTTTTATACTTCCTGATAAATTTAAATATCCAGTAGAAATTGGAAGTGGGTCCACAGTTTTTCACAGTAACTACTCGCCAATTGTACTTTCTCGGTCAACTTATTGACGATACTTTTTAAGCCGAATTTGGGAAAGCTCATTACCAATCTTAACATTATTCGGTATGAATCCAAGTGCTGCCTGCATCAACCTTCGACACGAATGTTCCCAAAACATCCACTTCAAAGACCTCCATATAGAGAAAAAAATTGATGCTGCCCAGTAGACTAGATACTGCGCAGCATAAAATGGTCAATCAGAGATATTTAATACCTTGCTGCTAAGAAACTTTTTAGGATAAAACAATAGGTAATGCAGTTATCGCACTGCAACCATAAGCACACCATATCCGTGTGTTGTGTGCCTGCCAAGAAGAATGAGTGGAAAATTACAAATACCGAATAAATTTACCGTATTATGCTAAACCTAAAATGAGTAAGTTTTAGGAGGAGATTTATATGCCAGAAAAATCAGCAATTACTTCATCTGAATTAGGTGTATTATGGCTTACATATCAGGAAAAGACAATGATATTACGAATATTAGAATACTTAATAGAGAAAGCCGATGATGAAAAAGCCAAGGAGATTATGACTAATTTATACGGGGAGATTGACAACTATGTTGGTAAAATCACAGAAACTTTACAAAATGAAGGTGCTGTAATACCAGTTGGATTTACTGCTCAAGATGTTAACAAAGAGGTGCCAAAGTTATATGATAATGGTTTTGACATCATGTTTGTTCGCCTACTGAAAGAAATTAGTATGGGGCTTCACTCATTGAATATAACTATGAGTTATAGAGAAGATATTGTACTGATTTTTAAAGATCTAACTGCCATTACTCAAAAGTATTACAACCTTTGCACACAATATTTACTTGAAAAGGGGTTGCTTGTTAAATCTCCTCATGTTTCAATGCCAAATTCAGTTGAATTTGTTAAAGATACCAGTTACTTGGGTGGACTCGCCATTAATCCATTTAGCGAAAGACGTTCATTAAATACAGTGGAAGTTGCACAGATTCATCATTCAATTGAATCAAATGTCTCTGGGCTTCAAATGATTACAGGGTTTGCTCAATGTGCAAATGAAGGAGAAGTTAAAGACTACTTTAATGATGGAGCTGAACTTGCTAAAAGTATTGTAAAGGAATTAAGTGAAACCTTACTTCAAAGCGGTATTCAAGCTCCTCAAACAGCAGGTGGTAATGCAACCCGTTCAACATTAGCACCATTTTCTGATAAATTGATGATGTATTGTACAAGTCTTTTTTGCAGTTTTTCTATGGGCAGTGGCTCATTAGGTACCGCTTTTAGTTTACGAAATGATTTACCAGCTAAAATGACTATTTTTATGAAAGATATATTTGAATATGCTCATAAAGGTGCAAAAATAATGATTAAAAATGGTTGGATGGAAGAACCGCCTCAAATGGAAGAGCGAAATCAAATGATTAAAAAGTAAAGGCAAAAATACTTGTGATATCAATTTTTCACAAGTTTTTTATCTGCTTTTTTATTAATGTAACGGGGACGTAACATAAAAAGCAGTTACGTTTTTTTCTAACAAAGCATGTTAACACACTAAGGGTGAATAAAAGGTCTCAATTAGTTATAACCTAAAAATTGTAAAACATTACTGAGTATAAAATGTGGCAAAAATAAATTGAATAATTTCAACTGCACTAATAGGGAACGTCGGTTTAAAGCACATGTAAGTACGCTTGGTACACACCCAACTTCATCTAAGAAACCCATATATAATTGCATGGTGGTCGGCTGCCTTTCCAGGTTTCGGTCATCTCCTTTTATCAAAATATCTCAGAGGGTAAGTTGATAGCTATATCTTTTACTTCGTAGTACAACCATACTGGTAATTACCAAACAAAAGAGACGATTACTTTCAAAGTGATCGTCTTTCGTATTTGACTCTTATTATGCAACAATTTTTAAATTCTTGGATCACTTTATCTATGTTGAGTAAAGGTGTTTAAGCAGATGTTGAGTTAATTAAAGAAATCTTCCGGCTCATAATCATTCATGTATATATTAAGAATAAAAATTAAAAGACTTATAACCTTTTACTTTATCAAATCCCAACCAGAATGTTGTTGCGATGATTCCTTGTTAATTTTCATGTTTACTGTTTTTATCTTTACAGATAGTGGGGAGCCAAAAATATACTTTAACAATTGATAAAGTTTAGAAATTTCTTCATGTTCCAGTTTCATTTCTTTTGCGGGCTTATAAGAATTACCGTTATTATCATCAGACTCTAATATAATCAGGTCTCCTCTTGAAAAATTGCAAACAGTGGTCGGGTGGTTAGTGGCAATAACTTGTATGTTCTCATACTTAGTAAATTTAAATTCTTTAAGATCCTTTTTAAAAAAATCATCTTTATCGGCTTTTACTAAAAGTTTATAAAGTCGTTTCACACATTCTTCGCCGGTAAATGTAATAGAAATTGGGGGAGTCCGGTAATACTCTTCATTCATTGAGCGTTTAAATATAGTTAAATTAAATGCCGAATCAGATTCAACAAATGACGCAACACATTTTGACTTATTCAACTGCATGGAAAAAACTCTGCTCATATGATAGCTCCTTTTCTTTTTTTGTAAATTATATGAGTGTAAAGAAATATTCATAACAAAATTACAGTACATATAACCTCGCAATGGGCTATTTCATAGTCTTTATTGACATCATAGCTACTATTAATATTATGTAAGTACTTTCTGCTGCACATTACAACGATCCTATTCAATATAAAATCATATTTCACAATCGCGATTGCGGAAGCCTATAAGGCTAATTCCTCGATAGAAACACAGAAGATTAGGACGTTTTTCAATTGGTAACCGTGTTCGTAGCAAGTGGTAAATTTCGTCACAACTACCGGTAAATAAAATGGCGTGGCTGAAATCACAAAGAAGCGCCCAGAGGTACCCTATTCAAATAACATAATCTAAGCAACCCTTCAGTGATATCATCCCAAGAAGAGTTACCTCGCTTTCCGTAGAACGCATAAGTGTCGTCGATAATAACAGCTCTTTTTTAGTAGGAGTTCAAATTAATTTGATCTACTTCCAATTGATATAAGATCACACGTTCGTATATAATGATAAAGAAATAATAAAAGGACGTGATTAAATGACAATCCGTGATAGAGGAACAATGAAATGGACTGCAATAATGTTACCTGAACATGTAGCAATGCTTAGAGAGTATTATGCTGATCAGAAGAAAAAAGAAAAACCTGAATTAGACGAACAAGAAATAGAAGAAATAGAACGTATGATATTTGATGGAATGGAGGGGGATTTGAAATTAGTATTAATTTACTGGAGTGACGGAAATTTTAAAACTCTTATAGGTAAGGTTGATTGTATTGATCAGATAAGTAAGAAGATAAAAGTAGTTGATGAATTTAATGATAAGTTTTACTTGGATGTAGAAAATGTCGTATCTGTTCAGATTGGTTGATGAGTATTAGTTAAAGTGTCTATCAACTTTTATTCAACATGATTAGATAAAATTAATGGTGGTAATAATTTTTCCACTAATTATAGTTGTACAGAATTTTATTTACATTTTTAGGGAACAGATCTACAGTCTAAATTTTATTGTCATTGAAAAAAATAAAAAATTACTGTTGAAAGTTAAGTTAAAATTCACAAACTAATGCTAATTTGCTAACATTTTGCAAACTAACTCTTTACAAAAGCCTGATATTTTTTGATTTATTACATGTTGTGAATATGGTAAAAACATTGATATTAAGCGATTTTCTTCCATATTGATACTACTTGATACGTAGAGGTGTTCATTGACAGGCAAGGGGTCGTTGGTTCAAGTCCAATACGGGTCACCATACATAAAATTGTTAAACCCCTTACAGTAGTAAGGGGTTCAGGCTGTTGAGAAAGTCTCAACAGCCTGTTTTCATGATTAAACTATGTAAATTTTTCCAGTAGCCGAGCGTTGCTTGGCTCTTCACAAACAAAAGGTGGCGTTTAGGAGATAACAAGAGCCGTGAGACAATTTATATTGTCTCACGGCTCTCTCTTTTTATTTTATAAAACGGTCTAAAATCAATAATTATAACTGACTATTCAGATAAGTGTAGTATAATATTTGTATAGACTAATTTGAGGTGATATTCATGCTAAAGCCTAGAAAAGAAAAACAAATTGAGTTTGAAATGGTAACCATTGATCAGCTAGTCCCTGAAGATCATGAACTAAGAATTATTGATAAATACATAGATTTCTCTTTTATCTACGATAAAGTAAAGGGTTACTATTGTGCAGATAATGGACGACCACCAATTGATCCTGTCATGCTATTTAAGATGATGTTTATTGGTTATTTATACGGAATTCGGTCGGAACGCAGATTAGAAAAAGAAATTCAAACCAATATGGCTTACCGATGGTTCCTTGGCCTTGGAATAACAGAACGTGTTCCTCATCATTCTACGATTAGTTTTAATCGACATAAACGGTTTGATGGGACCAGTGCTTTTCAGGATATCTTTGATGAAGTAGTAGAATTGGCGATGAAACATCGAATGGTTGGTGGCCGGGTTTTATTTACTGATTCCACACATTTAAAAGCGAACGCAAATAAAAAAAAGTTTGTGAAAAAAACTGTTCAATCCCCTACTAGAACTTATATAAAAGAGCTAGATGCAGCTATTGAAGAAAGCCGTCGTGAGCATGGAAAAAAGCCTTTAAAAGCTAGGGAGGAAGTGAGTGAAGAAAAAGAAATAAAAGAAAGTACAACAGACCCTGAGAGCGGGTATATGTACCGAGAGGGGAAACCTGAGGGATTTTTTTACCTTGATCACCGTACAACCGATATGAAATTTAACATCATCACGGATGTTCATGTAACTCCAGGAAATGTCCACGATTCACAACCTTATATTGAAAGATTAGAACGTCAAATTGAGCGATTTGGTTTTAAAGTTGAAGCAGCTGCCACTGATTCTGGTTACTATACAGCATGGATTTGTAAGAAACTCGAAGAGATGAAAATTATGGGTGTCATTGGTTATCGTCGTTTTCATCCAACACGAGGGCTATTTCCTAAGTGGAAATTCAAATTTGATAAAGAAACTGATACTTACGCATGTCCAAATAACCAAAATTTATATTACAAGACTACCTCAAGAGAAGGGTATCAAGAATACCATTCCGATCCAAAGCAATGTAAGGACTGTCCGCTACTCTCGGAATGTACAAGGAGCCGAAATCAGAAAAAGGTAGTGACTAGACATGTTTGGGAAGAAAGTAAAGAACTGATTAGAAAAAACCGTCTTTCTGATACAGGAAAGATGCTTTATAAAAAAAGAAAAGAAACAGTTGAGCGAAGCTTTGCGGATTCAAAAGAACTCCACGGGCTTCGCTACTGCCGGTTACGAGGCAGAGAACATGTTCAAGAGCAAGCGCTAATGACAGCAGCTGCTCAGAACATCAAAAAGATCGCAAACCACCTAGCCAAGATGGCATAGGTGGTTTGCGAACTGCTTTTTTTCTGTTTTTATAAAACCAACTATACAAAAATAAAGAAACCCAATGTAAAAATGAATTTTACATTGGGTTTCTCGACACTCTGAACCCCTTACAGTAGTAAGGGGTTTTTATCATTGCAATAAAGAAAAAATGAGAAGTTTCTTGTAGATACTTCTCATTTATACATTCCCAGCTAAGTTTTGATCTACGACATCTGGATCTAAAACATTATTCATATTAATGCCGTTATTTACGATCGTGAAGTCTCCAGAGTTACCGCCACCTGATCCTGAGACGGATTTTGTCGTACTTTTTGGTGATATGTTTAGGGTATCACCAAAATTAATGACTCCACCATTTTCATTAATTTTAAAAGGTCCTCCAACAATTGCAGGCATATAAACACCCTTTTCCTTTGTATTAATATTTATTGTATGTGGTGCAACTTTATAGGTTACACAAGTTACCTCTCATCGGGCAGTTTTTGAATTTGTCTAATGTGCTTAATTCTAGTGGCAGCATCAATGTAACTAGTAGAACCAATGTGATAGACACTAGAAGCAGCTACAGCGGCAATATTAATATTGTTTATTCTAATAAAGCTTGAGGCGTTATAGCGATTAACTGTAACCCTCTCCGTGACTACCGGCCTTGGATGTTCTCGTGTAAAGATCGGATAAGCTGCAAAGCTTCCTTCATTTCCATAGAAAAGTTGCAATTGCCGTTGAACAGCCAGTATCCAAGACCGAGGCGTAATTTGAACTGAGTCCCCAATTTGAAAAACAGAGCTCGAACTTATACTATTTACCCTTGTGCTATTGACAATAGAAGTTCGTTTTATCATACAAATTAGTTTTGTGGTGCAAGGGGAACAAAAGGCCCGATAATTAACGATTCAGGGGGAGTGTCAAAGGCTGATGATAATGAAATGCTATCGGTATCCCCAACAATAAAAATAGAAGAAGCAGATACACCTCCAGATATTTCGATATTACCAACTGAAATATTGTGATTATTAACCGTGAAATTCATTTTTTATTCCCCCTTGTTAGGTAGATGTTTAATAAATTGTTCGATTGTTTGGTTTATATCGGTGATGACATTATTTATCGTTGCTTCTTCAAACTCTTTTAATTTGTTTTCGTCGTTTTCAACAATATTCAAGCCCCGAAGATAATGTTTTATTCGTGGATCAATCTGCTTTCTTACATCATCAATAATAAAGTCTCGATATGGACCGTCTAGTTGGTAATTATATTGCCTCTCTAACGATGCCATCACATCGTAACACTCTCTATTTAAATAACCATAGACGGATTTTTTTATGTTTTCAAACAAAAATTGATTTTGCTGAGATGAATTTGGCGGAACATCAATGGAATTCCGATTAACTGAGAAATCCTCGATTGAAGTAGGCTCAATCCCACCAGTTGGGGTAATACCAATATTCAATGTTCCTTCTAATCTTTCAACTTTTAATTGATCAAATTTATATTCAATCCTCTCCACTTTACCTGCATTCTCCTGCCGCATCATCTCTAACCCACTTTGAAGATCTACAATCTTCATCTCTAAATAGTCAATTTTTTTTTGTTGTGCTTCTAAGCATTGATACAGATGTTGTAAGGTTGTATTGATGTCATAGTTATAATACATCTTTTGCCTCCTCATTAGCCGTAGCAGTTTGAATAATAATAAAACTTTTAAATCAAAGTAGGTGTAGGTGGTGCTGGTGGTGCTAAAGGCACAAGTGGTGTCACAGGATCTAATGGTTCAACGGCCTCAGGTGCTGGTTCAGTAAAGCCGCCGGTATTATAAAGGTTAGATAAAGATCTAATCATTCCAGCACTGCCAATTTGTAAAACGGAAGAATTTGAAACACTATCTACCCTCAAATTGTTAATTTGAATTGTTTGATTAATATAGAAATTCATTTAGAAACCACCTCGACTAAATGATTGTGTTTATATTCGAATCAGCCAAATCTTTATCATACGTATTCGTTGCGCTATATTCATTGCGGACATTTAAATAATCACCAGTATTAAAGGAGCCTGCCCCAGCAAACGTTTTTGCTGTACTTGCAGGAGAAATCGTAAAAACGTCCCCTATATTAAAGACCGAGCTGGCACCCATCGCATTAATTTTTACTGCTCCAACAATTGCAGGCATAAAAATCCGTCCTTTATCTTTTTATCATAGTAATAAGATATGTGTATGCCCAAATAATTGTGAAGTGGAAAAACAGCCCATTAACGATGATACTAAAAAAATCCCTCTTACCTATAAACGTATAGCGATAGGACAGTTAAAATACCAACTAATTGAGTGAATTTCAAAATTTATTAAAACAAAGACTTGAATTTTTAAAAGAAATTACAAAAAATTCGTTAAGACCGGTACAAGTAACTAACCATTTCAAAGGTCCTTACATATAGTGATAGTATGAAAAATTCTAATAGCCTAAAGAGTGGTCTTTTGGCAATAAAAAAGGAGTGTAAGTAATGTCTAACCCATTTTTCGAAAATATTGAAAAGAAAACTGGTGTCAATATGGGGGAAGTGTTAAAATTAGCAAATTCTATTCAAAATGCTAATTTAAAAGATGAAGCAACAGTAAGAGGTTTAATCCAACAGGTTGGTAAAATCGCTAACAAGCCGGTAAAAAAAGAAACTGAAGACCAATTAGTAAACACCATTATTAATAATTCTGAACAAGTAAACTTTAATACAATTGCGAAAATGTTAGATAAGAAAAAATAAATTTTTAGTATATGACTTTTATAATGACAAAATATTAGTTACGTAAAATGCAACTAGATGTAGCGGTAGTGGTGCTAAAAAGTGTATTATGTCATTCATGGCTAACAAGAAAATAATTTTTATGTTGGTGGCTTTAACTACAAAGTCATCTTTTTTTTGACTTGAAACAAAGTACTTATGGAATTAATATTGCTATTTTAAAAGCACACTGTCCCAAAATTGTTACTTTCTATTTGGTTTTCATTAATAACTTAAGATATAGTAATAGATAGACTCTCGGAATAAATGATGAGTTTATCGAGAGTTTGTAAAAAATTCACTGGAAATTTCATTAACAGGACAGCAAAGTGATGTGTTTTCATAGTGTTTTCAAAAAAGTGTATACCAAATAAGCCTACGGCTGCTATTTTTTAAAAATGACTAGGCGCTCTTAGAAAAGATGATTTCTTGGATGTTCAAAGTCTCTTTCTGACTACTGTACCAAGCATCTATGTGTTGACACATCATGATTGAATATAAGCGGACATACCACATTTTTGTAGAGCGATGACGCCCAGATTCTAAGTGATAGTCGACTTTTTCTCTTTTGTTCGAACGTTCAACTGAAGTTCTTCGTTTATAAATCAGTTTCCACTTTTCAGAAGACCTCGGTGTTTTAGTGAACAGACGAAGATTATCTTGCTTAAACGTATGAAATGTCCGGCCATACTTCGCTTTAGAACACGGAGTGGAACATGTATTTTTTGTTCCGCAAGCTAGTGGACAACGCCACTTTTGGCGGTTTTGAGATTTGTCAAACCCATTGGGTTTCATTTCCATTCCAATTGGACAAATAGGAACGCCTAGGGGAGAAATCTGAATATCACTTTGCGTACTGAAGTTTTTCTTTGTTCGAACATTAAGATCAATAAATGGTTCCACATTATGATGGTCCAGTAATTCGTAAATCGGTTCTGCATCATGTGCGGCATCGAGAAGGATTTTATCAATTGTGCCCAAGGTGTACCGTTGCGAAAATTCAATTGAGCTAACCACTAGGCTGACTGAATCATGCCGGGAAGCAGGATGCAGCCGTGGATATAGCGGCAAGTCGTATTGGCTATCGCTAGTGGATATCATGTAGAGATGATATCCGTTGAAGTACCTCTCCCTTGAACTATCCCAACCTGAGTCGATGTCAGGTTGAGAATATCGACGAGGATGAGTACAATTCGTTAGTCCTTGGGCACTACAATCACAAATAGGTTTGCTCCTTGGGTATCTCGCTGTTTCCACGGGTGTCCCATCTCCAACAACACCAAGGGAATGGGGATCCCCAAGCAAACCCAATCTCGCTGAAACTTCAAGAAATTGAGATTGAAAAAACGCGTATAATTGATCTCCCGGCAATTGTTTTTGTTTTGAGCCATTGCGTAAATGACGATCCACTAATTTTCTAATAATACCAGGGTTTCTAGGAGTTGCTTTTTCACCCTTTTTCGGTTTTTTCTTCTTCTTCTTTTTTCGTTTGAGCTTAATAAAAGGTTTTACATTAGCCTTCTCAAAACCTGATAGCCGTCTGAAGAAGTCATAAAAAGTACCGACCCCTGGAACATCCCCAGGTTCAAAGCCGCTAAGGATCGTGTAAAGAGGAACACGATGGAGTTGGTTCACCCATTCTGTAATACTCAGGGTCGGACTTGTCAATAAACACAAAAGATAAGAGCGAAGCATGGAAGCAGGATCACGTGGCTCAGGACCTTTAACTGAATATGAATCATGAAGCCACGTAGTGGTAAACGAAAGATCCGTGATCCATAACTTCGAGATAATAGTCCAATCTTTTTGTACGAGAGTCAGTATACCGCCTGAGTAATGAGTATTTAATTGGTCTAAAACGAAGTTTTGATATGAGATATGTGGTATTAGCGCAGGTTTCATTTAAATCCCCCATTTCACCGTATTGTTAGGAAGTCAATTCCTCCTCGGCGATTATTGGGGTTCCACTAAAAAGTCAAGTGTTTTTTTAGTTTTTTTATGATATTTTTCAACAATTAATTTCCAATTGAAGAAGAAAACTAAAGTAAAAATCCCACCTAGAAATAGGAGGGATACAAATAAATTGGTTCAAGAAAACCTTGAGCCACAAGGCTCGGCAAATGCCGAGAGTCTATATAGTGTATAGGAGGGGTTTTATGTTTAAACAAAAAAAATTCGTAAGTTTATTAATACTTATTTTTGCGATTGGTCTAATTGCATATGTAGTAATAACAACTCAATCACCTAAAATAGGGGCAGAAAAAGGGATGCTTGCACCAGACTTCACACTTCCACTATGGGAAACAGGTGAAGAACAATCTTTATCATCATTTCAAGGCGAAGTTGTCGTGTTAAATTTATGGGCATCTTGGTGCCCACCATGTCGTAAAGAAATGCCAGATTTAATTCGTTTGTCTGACGATTATAAAGGGCAGGGTGTAGTTGTATTAGGAGTAAATTTAGCAACACATGAACGAGATGCAAATGGTGCAGATGAATTTATGATTGAATACGGTGTAACATTCCCAACCTTCGTTGACCAACCAATTGATTCTGTCAACCGTAGGGGAGTTGTATCGTCTTTATACAATATTCAAAGTATTCCTTACACATATATTTTAGATAGAAAAGGAATAATCCAACATGTTATTCGCGGAGAAGTAACATATGAAATGCTTGAGACATTAATAAACGAAATTAAATAGAAAAAACTAAAAAACTACACTTGTGTAGTTTTTTAGTTTTATTCTAAAGCCTTATCCAAAAAATAGACAAAATATTCTAGATTTAATTTGTTATCATGTTGTAAAGTAACAAAATAGTCAATAGAATGATAGATGAGCAAACTACATAATTTATTTTTTAAGTCACTAAATAAAGTTTGTGTTATAATACAGATAATTCTGTTATTGATCAATTAAACTTAAGGGGGATCTTTTGATGAAAGATTATGTGAAGGTTGGCAATCTTCAAGTTGCATCAGTATTATTTGAATTTGTTAATATGAAAGCACTTCCAGGAACTGGTCTAAGTAATGAGAAGTTTTGGCAGGGGTTTGAAGCACTAATTGAAGAATTAGCCCCAAAAAATAAGGCGTTGATTAATCGCCGAGCTGAAATTCAAACAAAGCTTAATAACTGGTATAAAGATCATCAAAATAACTTTGATTTTGAAAAGTATATAGCTTTTTTACAACAAATTGGCTATCTAGAGACTGAGGTAGAAGATTATGAGATTACTACAGAAAACGCTGACGATGAGATTGTTTTACAAGCTGGACCACAGTTAGTTGTACCCGTAAATAATGCCAGATATGCAATTAATGCAGCGAATGCTCGTTGGGGAAGTCTTTATGATGCATTATACGGTACTGACGCTATTAGTGATGAAGATGGAGCGAAAAAGGAGGGAAAGTATAATCCAGTTCGAGGTGGCAAAGTTATTGCTTTTGGAAAACAATTCCTTGATGAAGTTATTCCATTAAAGAACACTAGTCATAAAGAGGTTACTCAGTATTCAATTATAGGTGGTAAACTAACAGTTACACTATCAAATGGGAAAACAGATTACCTCTTAGATGATAACAAGCTAGTTGGTTATCATGGGAAAATAGAGTCACCAGAGACGTTATTATTTCAAAATAACGGTTTACACTTCGAAATTAAAATAGACCCTACTCATCCTATTGGAGCTTCTGATAGAGCGGGTGTGAAGGACATTATTATGGAATCCGCACTAACAACAATTATGGATTTTGAGGATTCCGTTGCTGCCGTCGATGCAGAAGATAAAGTGGAAGTGTACAGCAATTGGCTTGGATTAATTAAAGGCGATTTAACAGCTAGCCTACAAAAAGGTGGAAAGACGATTACTAGAACGTTACATCCAGACCGTTCGTATAACAGCTTATCTGGCGATGCTATAACTTTGCCTGGTCGCTCTTTATTGTTTGTTCGTAATGTCGGCCACCTGATGACAAATAATGCAGTGCTATATCAAGAGGGGCAAGAAATACCTGAGGGGATCATGGACGGAGTAATAACCGGGCTAATTTCAAAACATGATTTATTAGGTACAGGTCAATATAAAAACTCAAACAAAGGGTCAGTTTATATTGTTAAGCCAAAAATGCATGGTTCAGAGGAAGTTGCTTTTGCTAATCAATTATTTGACCGTATTGAAGATTTGCTAGAGTTAAAGAGAAATACTTTAAAGATTGGCGTAATGGATGAAGAACGGAGAACATCTCTAAATCTCAAAAATTGTATCTATCAGGTGAAAGAACGTCTCGTGTTTATTAATACTGGCTTCTTAGACCGTACGGGTGATGAAATGCATACCTCAATGGAAGCAGGTGCAATGATACGGAAAAATGATATGAAGTCATCGACCTGGCTAGAGGCTTACGAATTGTCAAATGTGGTCGTAGGAGTGGGAGCTGGTTTGCCGGGCCGCGCTCAAATAGGTAAAGGGATGTGGGCGATGCCAGATTTAATGGCTGATATGTTAAAGCAAAAGGTTGGACATCTTAAAGCTGGAGCAAATACAGCATGGGTCCCCTCTCCAACAGCTGCAACTTTACATGCGTTACACTATCATCAGATTGATGTAAAAGATGTTCAACAAAAATTTACTAATGCAAGAGAAGGATTAAGAGATTCAATTTTAACTTTTCCTGTTGCTAAAAATCCAACTTGGAGTGAAGAAGAAATACAACAAGAGCTCGATAATAATGCTCAAGGGATATTAGGTTATGTGGTCAGGTGGGTAGAGCAAGGTGTTGGATGTTCGAAAGTGCTAGATATTAATAATGTTGGTTTAATGGAGGACAGGGCAACACTTCGTATCTCAAGTCAACATATGACCAACTGGTTACATCACGGGATTTGTACAAAGGAACAATTGCTTGACACGTTAAAGAGAATGGCAAAGGTAGTGGATGAACAGAATGTGGGTGATTCTAGTTATCGTTCAATGGCAACGGACTACGACAACTCGGTTGCCTTTCAAGCAGCTTGCGAATTAGTCTTCGAAGGAAGAAATCAACCAAGTGGATATACAGAACCTATATTACATCGTCGAAGAATTGAAGCAAAGGCTAAACAAAGAATAGAAGCAAATAAATAAGCATTCAGTATGAGAGGACACCTAGTTGTAAACGCACAAGGTGTCTTTTTTTGTAGAAAAAAGTCAAAAAATTTATTTTGACTAAAAATTCTTAGTAAAGTTAGTGTATAATCTATATATACTGTCGAAACGTTGGAATGGGGGAGAAAATGAAAACCAATTGGAAAAACAATGGGATATACAAAAGTTTATCTCCTTACATCAAAAATCCAGAGCAAATCAAACCTGGCAAAGAAGCTCTAATGATTTCGATTGTATATTTAACATTTGGGATTTTGTGGATATACTTAACGGATCAACTAATGTATAGACTTATTAGTGATCCAACCCTTTATCGAAATTATGAATTGTATAAAGGAGCCCTATATGTATTTCTTACAACTCTTTTAATCTATTCATTAATTTGGAAACGAATTAATATGTTCAATCAGGCTATTAGCACCGTTATCGAAGCTAGCGCAGACATAAAACAGTCAAATAAAGAATTAAGTATAGCTAAAGAAGAGCTCAGTTTTCAAATTAAATTTACAGAAAATATAGTTGATGCAGCTAATGTAATTATTGCTGTATGGGACGAAGATGGCAAGGTTAAGAAAATAAATCCTTATGGAGAAAAAACTCTCGGTTTTACAAGTGGTGAACTGCATAACCGCAAATGGATTGACGTCCTCGTTCCTTATGAAAATAGGGAAAAACTGAATAGTGAACTCCAAAACAATAATGGAGGACTCGGTTTAAAAGATTTTCACACAGAACTATTAACAAAGAGTGGTGAGCGAGTCACAATTCTTTGGAATAGTAATCTTATAAATGACCAAGCAGGAAGTAGAGTTGAAATAGTGTCAGTAGGTACAAATATTACTGAACGTATAGCCATGGAAAAAAGGCTCTATCACCAAGCATATTATGATTCGTTGACGACACTTCCAAATCGAGTAATGCTAGAGCAGGAAATTAATAACCTTATAAATGAAGAAACAAACCCTAGATTTACTGTAATCCATATTGATATAGATAACTTCAAATATATTAATGATATTTTAGGGCACCAAACAGGAGATTTATTTTTAAAGTATGCTGCAAATAAGTTAAAAGAGGAATTGGGTAATGATCATTTTATAGCTAGGCAGGTTGGTGATGAATTTGCTGTTTTGTTAAAAGGAGTGGCAGATCAGAAAGAAGTAACTGAGGTTATTGAGAAACTTATTGGTAACTTTGAAGGACTATGGAAATTCCATCACCATGAATTTTTTGTCTCGATATGTGCGGGTATATCAACTTATCCTAAAAACGGGCAGGACGTAACAACGATTATTAAAAATGCAAATATGGCAATGTACTTAGCTAAAAAAGAAGGGAAAGGAAAATATGTTTTCTACAAAAATGACTTTTTAAAAGCGAACATTAAAACGGTCAATATGGCTAATCGCTTAAAAAATGCCCTTGATAGTGAACATTTAACCCTCTATTATCAGCCTCAAGTAAACTTTATTACCGGAGAAATAATTGGCGTGGAAGCTTTAGTACGTTGGATTGACCCAGAACGAGGATTTGTTCCACCAATTGAGTTCATTCCTTTAGCTGAAGAAACTGGGCAAATTTATAAGGTTGAGAGATGGATATTTAAAACTGCGTTAGAGCAAAAGCAAAAGTGGGAACAAAATGGACTTAAACATATAAAAGTTGCCATTAACTTATCTAGTAAAACGTTAACTAGTGATGTTAACTTTCGTAAACTAGAGAGTTTACTAGAAGCTTATAACGTTGATTATTCAACGATCGTTCTTGAAATAACGGAAACAGCTATTATTACTGATATTCATTCAGCAATTAGACGATTGGAGATTTTGACGAAAAAGGGAATTAATATAGCTCTTGATGATTTTGGAACAGGTTATTCATCGCTAAGCTATTTAAGAAATGTTCCTTTAAATGTAATAAAATTAGATCGATCATTTATTAATAGCATTCAAGAGAATGGTAGAGAACTTTTGATAATAAAAGCAATTTTATCGTTGTGTAAAGATTTAAATTACGAAGTCGTTGCAGAGGGAATTGAAACAAAGGAGCAATTACAGTTCTTACAAAAGCAACAATGTACGATAGGGCAAGGTTATTTGTTTAGCAAACCTATTCCAATTGAAATATTAGAACCGCAGTTAAAAAGTCTCACCATAAAATAAAGAAAAACAAAAGCTAGGAGGTCAACCTAGCTTTTTGTGTGTTTATGGATATTTAACTTTAAGCTTAGATCAACGACTATCCTCTAATTCACTTAGAGCTTTCAACGCTTTAATTGTACTCACGTGCACACCTTCATGGTACAAGTTAAAACTCAAGAATTGTTCTACAGTCTCTAACGTTAACCCACTTTTTGTTGTGAATGGGTGGTTAACTTGTTCGTGGAGACGATCTTGTAATGCTTCATAGACACGGTCAATTTGTTTTTCTAATAACGTTTTAATTTCTTCCATAGTTGGTGGTGCAGTCTTCCAATCTTCGGGGGCTGTTCCTGGAGCAAAAAATGCTAGCATCTCTGTAGGTAGTTCCATCGGTAAGTCTAAAGGCGTAAATGCTAGTTTCTCTTGAACAACATATAAATGTCCAAGGTGCCAACGAATATTATTCTTAAATCCTTTGGGAATATAATCTGCTTTTTCTTCGTTAATGTCCTCAAACGCTTTTAACGTATTCTTTCTTATAAAATCAAGCTGTGTAAAGATAAAATGTGCCATTACTGCCTCCTAAATATTACAAATTTATTAAACGGGATAAAATAATACTATCAAGTTAAGAAAACAAGTTTTCTCTCTCTTCTTATTGAGAATATAAAAAATGTGGCTCTTCGCTAATTTCTATTGGTACACGAGATTTCATTAAGAATAATAGTCTAGTAATCTTCTCAACTTTTACTAGGTTTTCATACTTAAAATCGACCGTCAAGGAAACCACTTGACCGACGATTTTAAGTATGAAAGTGCATAGTTAGGTTGAGAAGGAGATAATCTAAGCATGAGGCTTCACTCGTAAAGTAAACTTATTAGCCGTTGCGTAGATCATGGCAATAAAGTTTTCAATTGATCGGTAGCCTCTTGCTTTCCGCTTTGATGCTTGAACAAGGCTATTAATTCCTTCAAGTAAACCATTGGTCATTCTTGAAGCGAACCAACGTAATATACCTTTTTCATGTCTTTTGAGTGTCCGAGCAACATCAACTATTGGCTCTAAACGTGAACGTATTGCCCAATTGTACCAATCATCAAAATACCAACCTGAAAACATTTGGCTAGTTGACCAAAGTCCTTGTAGAGCTAATCTCAACCGATAAGCCTTAGCTGTATTTAAATGGCTATCTTTTAACTTCATAAGTTTTTCATGTTGAGACTGGGATAGGTTTTGTGAGTTCTTCAACCATAAATAACGTGTTTTTTTTAGCAATGGCTCATCATTCTGTTCCTGTCTGCGAACCTTATCGACAGCTTCGTTGACTAATTTCATAACGTGAAATTTATCGAACGTAATGTGTGCCTTTGGAAAAGCTTCTTCAATACCTTTAATAAAAGCCGGTGACATATCGCAACAGCACTCCAGGATTGAAGTCGCTTCTATTCCTTTATTTTCAAGGTGTTGCTTGAATGATTGGATCACAGAGGCATCTTTACCTTCAATGGCGAAAATGACACGTTTAGAATCAACATCTACAAATAACGTCACATAGCGATGGCCTCGTCTGCTTGAAGTTTCATCAACTGCAATACGAGTTATGTTTGAGAGATCAAGCTCATCCATATTTTTTTGTACATAATAATGGAAGACTCTCCACAATCTCGTATCATGTTCATTTACTTCACGAGCAACTGCGGCAACAGGCATTTCTTTCATTAACTGCATAACTTGGGCTTCGAATAGCCATGTGAACCCAGCTTTTGGTCGAGACCAATCAACTTGCACAGTTAGAACCTTATCGCAAATATCACATTTTATTCTTGGTAACCTTGCATGTAGATATGTCTGGTATTGCCAGAAATCCTTATGACGCCACATCCTGTCGTCATTTGCGATATCATGAACACCATTATGTTCATTTCCACAATGTGGACATGGGAACTTAGCTCCACGTTTGAAATCTAAAAAGACATGAAACTGATCTGAACTTTTTACTAATTTGTAGTCTTCAATATACCATGGATCTTGGATATCTAATGCCTCTTGAAATAGACGGTATTCTTTTTCGAAATCTTGCATTCTTACACACTCCTGACCGTTTTATTAGACTTTTTATCTAGTATGGTCAGGTCTTTTAATCTATAAACAAATACTAATTAGCGAGGAAGCAAAAATGTTATCATTTAGCAATCTTTTTCATGCTTTTTCTAGTGAAATGAAATTAATTAAAGCTCCATGATTAATGATCTTTATGATACTCCTTATAATGAGAGTGATGCTCGTGTTTTTCGATTGGAGTAGAAAAAGTATAGTTGTGCGTTAAGTAAAAAGATAAAACGATAATGATAAAAAATGGCAAGGGATTACCATAAATTAGTTGCCAACCGGTAAGTTTAATCTTTACTTCATTTTGCATCATCAAAAATAAAATAAACAATATACCTCCTGAAAATAGAACAATGACACTTATAATGTTATTTGTCCATTCACTAGCGACCATAACCCCAAGCATTGCTCCCATCATACCGCCCATTATTCCAGATAGTAAGCCATCCAACAGCGCAAGTAACCCTATTGGAAGCCCTGCAATTGTTCCAACGATACCGCCAAATAAAATACTAATAACAGTAACTTGAAAAAAATAATCTGGATGAAGTACAGCGGTGATCGTACCAAATGAAAGTCCAGTAACCATTCCGAGAGTCATGGAGCTCATCATTCCGGCCATCTTCGATATGTTATTTCGAAACAAATAAATAAAACCCATGATCCAAAGAATAATGATCGTATAAACTGCAAAAAGTGTGACTTGTAAAAGCATATGAACCTCCTTTTCTCTATAATAGACTCTCGGCATTTGCCGAGCCTTGTGGCTCAAGGTTTTCTTGAACCAATTTATTTGTATCCCTCCTATTTCTAGGTGGGATTTTTACTTTAGTTTTCTTCTTCAATTGGAAATTAATTGTTGAAAAATATCATAAAAAAACTAAAAAAACACTTGACTTTTTAGTGGAACCCCAATAATCGCCGAGGAGGAATTGACTTCCTAACAATACGGTGAAATGGGGGATTTAAATGAAACCTGCGCTAATACCACATATCTCATATCAAAACTTCGTTTTAGACCAATTAAATACTCATTACTCAGGCGGTATACTGACTCTCGTACAAAAAGATTGGACTATTATCTCGAAGTTATGGATCACGGATCTTTCGTTTACCACTACGTGGCTTCATGATTCATATTCAGTTAAAGGTCCTGAGCCACGTGATCCTGCTTCCATGCTTCGCTCTTATCTTTTGTGTTTATTGACAAGTCCGACCCTGAGTATTACAGAATGGGTGAACCAACTCCATCGTGTTCCTCTTTACACGATCCTTAGCGGCTTTGAACCTGGGGATGTTCCAGGGGTCGGTACTTTTTATGACTTCTTCAGACGGCTATCAGGTTTTGAGAAGGCTAATGTAAAACCTTTTATTAAGCTCAAACGAAAAAAGAAGAAGAAGAAAAAACCGAAAAAGGGTGAAAAAGCAACTCCTAGAAACCCTGGTATTATTAGAAAATTAGTGGATCGTCATTTACGCAATGGCTCAAAACAAAAACAATTGCCGGGAGATCAATTATACGCGTTTTTTCAATCTCAATTTCTTGAAGTTTCAGCGAGATTGGGTTTGCTTGGGGATCCCCATTCCCTTGGTGTTGTTGGAGATGGGACACCCGTGGAAACAGCGAGATACCCAAGGAGCAAACCTATTTGTGATTGTAGTGCCCAAGGACTAACGAATTGTACTCATCCTCGTCGATATTCTCAACCTGACATCGACTCAGGTTGGGATAGTTCAAGGGAGAGGTACTTCAACGGATATCATCTCTACATGATATCCACTAGCGATAGCCAATACGACTTGCCGCTATATCCACGGCTGCATCCTGCTTCCCGGCATGATTCAGTCAGCCTAGTGGTTGGTTCAATTGAATTTTCGCAACGGTACACCTTGGGCACAATTGATAAAATCCTTCTCGATGCCGCACATGATGCAGAACCGATTTACGAATTACTGGACCATCATAATGTGGAACCATTTATTGATCTTAATGTTCGAACAAAGAAAAACTTCAGTACGCAAAGTGATATTCAGATTTCTCCCCTAGGCGTTCCTATTTGTCCAATTGGAATGGAAATGAAACCCAATGGGTTTGACAAATCTCAAAACCGCCAAAAGTGGCGTTGTCCACTAGCTTGCGGAACAAAAAATACATGTTCCACTCCGTGTTCTAAAGCGAAGTATGGCCGGACATTTCATACGTTTAAGCAAGATAATCTTCGTCTGTTCACTAAAACACCGAGGTCTTCTGAAAAGTGGAAACTGATTTATAAACGAAGAACTTCAGTTGAACGTTCGAACAAAAGAGAAAAAGTCGACTATCACTTAGAATCTGGGCGTCATCGCTCTACAAAAATGTGGTATGTCCGCTTATATTCAATCATGATGTGTCAACACATAGATGCTTGGTACAGTAGTCAGAAAGAGACTTTGAACATCCAAGAAATCATCTTTTCTAAGAGCGCCTAGTCATTTTTAAAAAATAGCAGCCGTAGGCTTATTTGGTATACACTTTTTTGAAAACACTATGAAAACACATCACTTTGCTGTCCTGTTAATGAAATTCCCAGTAAATTTTTTACAAATCTTCGATAAACTCATCATTTATTCCGAGAGTCTATCTATGATTATATTTATGAGTGGAGTGCGTAAATAATACAAGTAAGCTATTGAAAAAGATTGATAATTAATAGACGAAAAACAAGAATGTACTTAGTGTAAGTTAGTTTTTTATTTAACAACTATTGACAATTAACTTCATTGGTATTATAGTTAGTTACATAAGTAATTAACCAATTAAGAAGGTGGATTAATGGAATCAAATTTAAAAGATGATAAACCAATCTTTCAACAGATAGCGGAGAAAATTGAAACAAGTATTTTAGATGGTTCTATTCAAGAAGGAGATCGAGTACCTTCAACGAATGAATTCGCTAAGTTTTATCAAATAAATCCTGCAACCGCAGCCAAGGGCATTAATCAATTGGTTGATCAAGAAATTGTCTATAAGAAGAGAGGGATCGGCATGTTTGTGGCAGAAGGAGCAAGAGAAATTATCTTAGGCAAACGTAAAGATGATTTCTATAAAGATTTTATTGTTCCAATAAAAACTGAAGCAGGTAAGCTAGGAATTAGTGTGGATGAACTAAAAGGACTTTTAGAAAGAGGGGATTTGAAATGAAAGTAGAGGTCAAAGATGTCACAAAAAGCTATCGTTCAAAAACAGCATTAGCGAATTTGACAGTAGCCTTTGAAGAAGATAAAATTTATGGACTTTTAGGAAGAAATGGTGCGGGAAAGACTACATTGATGCAACTCTTAGCAGGTTATACTCTCCCATCAAGTGGTGAAGTCTTACTAAACGGTGAGACCCCCTTTAATAATCGTAATATCTTGAAAGACATTTGTTTAATTAATGAGAGTGAGAATTTCAAAAAACGCTTAAAGATAAAAGATGTATTAAAAGTGGCCTCATTATTTTACCCGAATTGGTCACAAGAAACGGCTGAGTATCTTTTAAAGCAGTTTAATTTAGAACCAAATTTAAAAACTAAAGGTCTATCAAAAGGGATGGAATCATCCGTAGGGATTGTGATTGGTTTAGCGAGTCGGGCGAAAATTACCATCTTTGATGAACCGTATATCGGTTTAGATGCTTCAGCAAGATACAAATTTTACGATATTCTTCTTGAGGAATACGAAACATATCCACGGACAATTATTTTATCTACCCACCTAATAGATGAGGTAAGTAATTTATTTGAAGAAGTAGTCATCTTGCAAAATGGTAAGCTATTACTTCAAAAAGACAAAGATGAACTTGTACAACTTAGTTTACAAGTAAGTGGTAAGAGCGAGGTTGTTGACCAATTTACAAAAGGGAAAAATGTCATTCATGAAGCTGAAATTGTTGGGATGAAGACTGTGCAGCTTTTTGGAGAGAACTATTCAAGTGAAGAAGCCATTTCATTAGGCTTACAAGTAGAGCGCTGTAATGTACAACAGTTAATGGTTTATTTAACTGAGGAAAGGGGAGGTAAATAACATGAAAGAGTTGAGGGCCAACTTAGTTTATTTAATTTTCGATCACCGTTATAGTATCACTGTTTTTTGGTCAGTGTTAGTAGCGTCAACAGAACTTCTTTTTGCGGTTTCCTATTTTATAAATGAAGCTCATATGGGATTATCTTTAAGCTTAGCCATCTATATTTTTTGTGGAATTACCGGTTTTCTAATAACAAAAGAGACATTTCCATTTTTAATTAAGCTAGGCTCAACGAGAAATGTATTTCTTTTATCAGCACTTGTGTTTAACGTACTATTAGCATTTTTCATGGCGGCTGTTGCAGTTGCTGTTAATCATTTTATTAAGATAGTTGTAAAAGTGGTCAATGTAGCAAATTTTCAAATTTTTGATATGTTAGAGGGAACAACACTTGCATCTACTTGGTATAATGAATTCTTCCTTAATACAGTTATTTGTTTCCTAGTCTTGTCATTTGGCTTTATGTTAGGAGCTGTATTTTATCGGTTAGGGCTAGTTGGTGGATTTAGTGGGATCATCATATTAGTCTTTATCATCATTTTTCCGGAAACTAGAACTCTATTGGTTGATATTTTCATTAATATTAATGATTCCAAGTTGGAGATCCCGTTCAGTTCATTAATTTTACTATCAATTGTACCAGTGTTGCCGATTTGGCTTTTATTAAGGAAAGCTTCTACAGTAGCTAGTGTGACAAGGTAATTTAATGGATTAAGTTAAAATTTTATATTATGAAGAAAAGAACGCCTGACTTAGGCGTTCTTTTCTTCATAATAATGTTCCAAGGAACCACATCATTCCAAGTAAAAATAATAAAACAACGAGAATGACAACGATTGCTATACCGAAACCAAAACCAAAACCAAGCCCAGCTGTGGGACAAACATAGCCTGTACTTTGGTACCTGTTCACAAAGCCACCGCCTTTCAGAAGGATAATACAAATTATGAAACGGGAGTTGATCTTGTGTAAACGATTAGTTTACTAAATTTGTAACTAAGACATACTTGTTAACGGTTAATTTCATAAAAAATTTAAAGACCAGTAAAGGGAATAAAAGTTTTTATAAGCTTTTATTCCCTTTGTACTGTCTAAATTAAAGATTAATTACTGATGCAAAATTGTTCATCAAATGTTCGAAAACTTAAAAACCTTTGTAATCAGGGTTTTTAAGAGTAAATCAAGTTACGTCACATTTTTTGTGATTTTTTTCACAGTTATTAGTTAATAGAAGTAATAATCTTTACATATAAGAAAGGCTGTAAATATTTTAAATGCCATATTGTTGTTAGATTGTAACAATTATTTTAAATTCAACGAACTACTAGTTTTTATTGAAAGTTATACTAAATGTAGAGAAAAAAATATAGAGAAGTTTGGTGATGAAAATGCAAGGAATAGGAAAAGGACAAGGACATCCGCATGGAAAAGGACACCCACATGGTACTGGAGGACATCCAGGGGGAATGCCCACACAAATTGATTATGATCAAGATCCTTTTATCGTGATTTGGGAGGTTACGCGTGCTTGTGAATTAAAGTGTGTCCACTGTCGAGCGGACGCACAAACAAAACCGGATCCAAATGAATTAAGCCATGAAGAAGGCATTAAGCTTATTGATGAAATATATGAAATGAACAACCCAATGCTTGTATTTACAGGTGGAGACTGTATGATGCGTAAAGATCTTTTTGATCTTTCTGAGTATGCAGTGAAAAAAGGCATGCGTGTATCGATGACGCCGAGTGCCACTGATAACGTAACAAAAGAAGCAATGGAGAAAGCGAAAAATGTTGGTCTTTCTCGTTGGGGAATAAGTCTTGATGGTCCAACACCGGAAATTCACGACCACTTCCGAGGAACGCCAGGTTCGTTTGATTTAACAGTAGAGAAAATTAAGTACTTAAATGAATTAAATATGCCGCTACAAATCAATACTGTGATCTCTCGTTATAACTATGATTCACTTGAAAAGATGGCTGAACTAGTCGGTGAATTAAAAGCAGTGATGTGGTATATTTTCCTTCTTGTTCCTACAGGAAGAGGTCAAATGGATGCATGCTTAACACCTGCTGAGCATGAAAAAGTATTTCGTTGGCTCTATGAACTAGGGAAAACAGCACCTTACGATATTAAAACAACGGCAGCTCAACACTATCGACGTGTAGTTATTCAACAGAAAACAAGAGAAAATATTGTTGGTAAAGGTGATATCCGCTACGAAGATTCAATTACAGATACAGCTTATTTAATCGATGGATTGAAGCGTGCTCCTAAAGGTGTAAATGATGGAAATGGCTTCATTTTCGTTTCTCATACTGGCGATGTTATGCCAAGTGGCTTATTACCAATTGTAGTTGGAAACGTTAGAGAAAAGCCCTTAAAAGAAATATATCGAGAGTCTCCTGTATTGAAAGAGCTCCGTAATCCAAATCTATACAAAGGTAAGTGTGGTGTTTGTGAGTTTAAGTTCGTATGTGGAGGCTCTCGGTCTAGAACATACGCAGTAACTGGTGACTATTTAGAGAGTGAACCATTCTGTGTGTATATTCCTGAAGCAATGCGTCAAAAGGAAAATTCACCATCTGTTTAAAATGAAAATTTTCAGGGATGAGACTGACGAAAGTTAGTCTCATTTTTATCGTATAAAACAAAAGTCTATAGTTCTAAAATCTCACTTTTCACTGTGTGTATGTAGTTAATGTCTAAAAAAAGTGAACTTTTTTTGAAATATCATTCAATCTTGATGTAGTTTGTTACTGTAATAGGTAAAATTACTTATGATAAATTAACCATTGAATTCTATAATAATAGAAAAATAATAATAGAAAATAATATTTCACTGTAGAAGGGAAGCGGGGACCAATGGTCGAACTGCAATTGGAAGTAAATCCGCCAATGATATTAGTTGTAGATGACCGAAGATCTACCCGATTATTGATTAGAAAAGTTCTACAAAAAGAAGGATATAAAATTGTTGAGGCCGAAAATGGACAAGAAGCGTTAGAAATCTTTAATACATATAAACCAGCAGTCATCCTCCTAGATATTGTTATGCCAGTAATGGACGGTCTAACAGCATGTAAAAAGATTAGAAGGATGCCAGGTGGAGAAGAAACTCCTATATTAATGTTTACCGGTAAAAATGAAGGGAAGTTTGTTGTAGAAAAGGCATTCCAAGCAGGTGCAAACGACTTTATAACAAAGCCAATTAATTGGGAAGAATTAAAATATCGAGTTCTTCGAATGCTACAAATTCGTGACATGTACGAAAAAATTCAAAGACAGTATTACTATGACTCTTTAACAGGTTTACCAAATCGCTTATTATTGCAAGATCGACTTGCTGTTGCTATAAATCAACTTTCAGAAACTAATGAGAAACTAGCTATTATTTATCTTACGATTAAGAATTTTAATTTAATTAATGACGCCTTTGGATATGAAGATGGTGATTTAATTCTAAAAGCAATAACAGAACGTTTGTTAACCATTAGTAACCCTAATCTGACAATAACTAGAGTAGGATTAGCTAATTTCCCTTGTATTATAAAGCAAATTCACAGTGAAGATGAAGCGGCAAAAAAAGCAGATGAAATTATTGTTGCTTTAAGTGATGAATGGACAATTAGAGGCCAAGAGATTTATTTAGACAGTAATATTGGAATTTCGCTCTACCCTAATGATGGTAACGAAGTTCAAGCGTTATTACAACATGCAGAAATTGCCATGGTGAGGGCTTCTGAGCTAAGAACTAATAGTTATTGTTTTTATAATGAAGAAATGAATTCAAAGGCGTATGAAAGAATATCGTTAGAGAACGCACTACGGACTGCTCTCACTAAAGGAGAGTTTGTACTCTTTTACCAACCGAAAATTTTAAGTGAAACAGATACTATTTCTGGAGTTGAAGTATTGATTCGTTGGAGGAATGAAGAGAGGGGACTTGTTCCACCTGGCGAGTTCATTCCTGTAGTTGAAGAGAATGGTATGATTATTGAGATAGGAGAATGGGTGTTACGAACTGCTTGTAAACAAGTGAAAACTTGGTTAGATCAAGGATTTGAAATAAGCCTATCTGTTAACGTTTCTTCTAGACAATTTTATGAAAATTGCTTCGTTTCTCGCATTGAAGGGATTTTACTAGAAACACAGTTTCCAGCTAGTTTGTTAACAATTGAGATTACAGAGAGTATTGCTATGAAAGATATAAATCATGCAATTTCCTGTTTAGAACAATTAAAAGGTTTAAACGTTCAAATTTCAATAGACGACTTTGGTACTGGATATTCTTCTTTAAGTTATTTAAATCAACTGCCTCTTAGTGAACTTAAAATCGATCGTTCTTTCATTGAAAATTTAGCTAACAATGGTAATGGTGCTATCATAGATATGATTTTAGCCTTAGGTAGGACCTTAAATTTAAATGTTGTAGCTGAAGGCGTTGAAACGATTGAACAGAAGCTTTATTTAAAGGAACGTAATTGTAGGGAAATGCAAGGTTTCTTATTTAGTAAACCAATCCCGATAAACGAATTAGAAATCTTACTTAAATCTTTCGATAGGAAAGATCTAAAAGTAAATAGTTCATCGCTAGATTAAGGAGAAGTGGAGAAAAAAATGATATCTAATCAGGCAAAAATCCTCATTATTGATGATAGTCGAACAAATAGGATTTTTTTAGAAAAGCAGCTTCAAAAAGCTGGCTTCTCTAATATAAGTCAATCAATTGATGGTGAACAGGGGTTAGAAATGATAGCGGTTTCACCTCCTGATTTAATTATTTTAGACATTGTCATGCCTAAAATTGATGGATTTGAAGTGTGCCGAAGGACTAAAGAAAATCCGCTTACGAAAATGATTCCAATCATTATGGTTACAGGACTAGATGATTATGATGCTAAATTAAAATGTTTGCGTTACGGAGCAGACGACCTATTGAATAAACCGGTAAAACCGCCGGAATTACTAGCAAGAGTTAATACCTTAGTTCATGTGAAACAATATTTTGATGATTTACAACGATTGAATCAACAGATGATGGATAATTTAAAAACAGCTGGACGAATTCAACGAGCATTGCTACCGAAACAGTTTCCAAAGGTAAATGGCTTAGAATTTGATGCTTATTATCAGCCTACAGAATGTATTGGTGGCGATTATTATAATGTTTTCTCGGTTGATAAAGAAAATATTTGTATGTATATTGCAGATGTAATGGGGCATCAATTTGATGGAGCTATGCTAACCGTTTTCGTAAAAGAATTTATTTCTGGCTACAGTAAACGGGTTGTGGAGATGGGAAAAGCATTTAGTCCTGCAGAATGTTTGACGGAATTAGACATTGCTTTTAAAAAAGAAGGATTTCCAGCAGATTTATTTGTTACTTTATTTATTACAATTTTCAATGTTCCAACTTCAATGCTTACATTTTCAGCAGCTGGTTTTGCCCAGCCCCCGATCGTTTATGGGGTAAATGGAATTAGGGAACTTCGTTCTGAAGGAAAGCTCATAATGGCTTTAGATTGTATAGAGCCGTTTAAAGAAAATAAAACCAAGCTTCAACAAGGTGAAGGAGTTTTCTTTTATACCGATGGGATTGTTGAAGAATTTAACGAAGCAAACAATGAACAATTTGGGTACGATCGACTATATGATATCTTTGTAACTCTAGATTTAGGAAACGAACAAGAGTTAATTCCTGTTGTATTGCGACGTTTAAAGCAATTTTCGAAACGAGAATCGTTCACAGACGATATTGCCTTAATTAATTTTTTTAGAAGATCTTGAGACTTCTGTAAGTAGGAAAGGTGTAAATAAATGAAGATACTTCTAAAACCGATTGTAGCTTTTATGGATAAATTATCTTATTTAAAAAAGTTTCTATTAATAGGAGTTATTGTTGGGTTATGCATAATTACGATTTCGGTTTCTTGGTTTTTGGAAATCGAAAAAAAAGTAGTTGATTCAAAAAATCGCCAAATTGGAGCTTACTATATAAATGAAACAAAAGATGTACTAAAACTTATGCAAGAACATCGCGGCCTTGGTTATGCTTATGGTGGCGAAGGGGTTAATGATTTTCAAGTCATACAAAGACGGACACTTATTCAAGAAAAGTTAAAAGAAATAGAAGAAATAAATGAGAAATATGATTTTTTATTAGACGTTGATGAACATTGGCAGGATATAGTTAGAGATTGGAATGCACTTCAATATAATTACTTAATTATCAACAGGCAGCAATGGTTCTCATCTTATACCAATATAATTTTAAAAGTGACGAATGTTATGAAATATGTAGCTGATAGATCTGAACTTATTCTTGATTATGATCGATATCGTTTTTACCTTACATCTATAATAATAAACGATGTTCCTAAATTAATTGAAGATATAGGGCATATGCGCGGGCTAGGAACAAGGGCTTTATATACCGGGAATATAACTGAGGAGGAGAAGTTAGAATTTATTCAGCTACACCGAGGGACAACAACTCATCTAAACAATATATTAGGTACGATTTCTAGCTTACAAGAGATAGAACCTGAAAAACTCTCTAAAATCTATTCGTTTGAAGAGGAAGTTTATCTTGAGACGATGTCATTTTTAGATACATTTAAAAATCAATTTATTACTTCACACGTTTTAGAAGTAGAAGCAGCTCAGTATTTTGATGATGCAACTAAAATCATTAATAAAAATTACCAGTTATTTGAAGATGTTACTGCTAGTTTAATTTCAGAACTTGAGAATGCAAAAACTAAAATGCAGTGGAGTAAATTTGGCATTTTATTTGGAACGTTACTTATTGGATTCATTGGCCTTTATATATTTTTAGGTTCTTATTACTCTGTACAACGGGCAATCTCTTCTTTAAAGACAGATACTTCAAAGATTGCCAATGGGGATTTTTCTTCAAGGGTTAAATTAAAAACTAAAGATGAACTTTCTCACATTGCTGAGGCTATAAACAAAATGGCAGAATCTCTACAAATATATGTAAATAACCGAGAGTTAGTAGAAAAAGAATTAATTGAAGCAAAGGAAGAAGCTGAACTAGCTTCAAAAGCAAAAAGTGAATTTCTCGCTAACATTAGTCATGAAATACGGACACCGATGAATGTCATAATTGGAATGACAGGATTGGTTCTTAAATCTGACCTCACAAAAGAGCAGCATGAATATATCTCGATGGTTAGAGAAGCTTCGCAATCACTATTAGAAATAATCAATGATTTATTGGACTATTCCAAAGCGGAATCTGGAAACATGACTTTACGGATGTCGTGCTTTAACTTACATGAGTTAATTTTGCGTTTAACAAAATTTCAAACAATTAAAGCCGATGAAAAAGGGATTGATTTAATTCATGAAATCTCTAATAATGTCCCCACATATGTGGAGGGCGATCCTTTACGACTACAGCAAGTTTTAATTAATTTAATAAGCAACGGTATTAAATTTACTGATCACGGAGAGGTAAAACTTAACGTTGAAGTTATGGCTGAATACGAAAACTATGCTGACGTTAAATTTTCTGTTTGTGATACTGGCATTGGTATTCCAAAAGGGAAAATGGGTCAATTATTTAAGAGTTTTAGTCAGATTGATAGTTCCTTAACAAGAGTTCATGAGGGTACAGGACTGGGGTTAGCTATTTCTAAAAAACTTACAGAATTAATGGGTGGCTTTATTGGTGTTGAAAGTGAATATGGAAAGGGTAGTATTTTTTATTTTACCGTTTCATTTAAAGTTACTGACAAAGAGGATAGTCAAACTGATAGTGTCATTTTCATAAAAGAGAGAAATTTAGAGTCTTCTTTAGAGTACAATAATAGTTTTCCAGAAACAAACCTACTTCTAGTAGAAGATAAAAAAATGAATCAGAAGCTTGCTATTGCATTATTAAAACGTAAAGGTTGGAATGTTTCGGTTGCTAATAATGGACAAGAGGCAGTAGAGAAATTTTCTAATGAAAGTTTTGATATCATTTTAATGGATATTTCCATGCCGATCATGGATGGTATTGAAGCAACGAAACATATACGAAAATTGGAAAAGTTGAGTGAAATTGAACCAACAACTATTATAGCGATGACTGCTAACGCCTTACATGGTGATCGGGAAAAATATTTTGCAGTTGGGATGAACGATTATATTTCAAAACCAATTAATTCAGATGAGCTTTACAGTGTAATAGGATCTTATCTAAGAACGAGTATAGACACAGAAGAGGAAGAGCTTGAGATAGAGAAAACAGATGTTCAATTTATTGAAGGTTTTTCAAGGGTTAAAGAACAATTAGGTGATGATAAAGAGGTGATAACTGAAATAATTGAAATTTTCTTAGAAGATTACCCTACTGAAATCAATGCACTACACCTAGCTTTAGAAGACAATAATATCGAAAAACTTTCAGAAGTAGCTCACGGTTTGAAGGGAGAGTTAGGTAACTTAGGACTTTACAACGGTTATGAATTGGCTCTACGAATTGAAAAAGTAGCTAAGTCAGATACGTTTAATTTTGAACATGCTCAAAGTTTATTAACGGAATTAACCGTTGAAATGGAAAAAATACAACAATTTTTTTCCAAGGATGATTGGTATGATTGTATTTAAAAAAGTTTTAGTTTTTCATGACACCTTAACATGTTAGGGTGTCTTTTTGCATGTTTTTGATAATTATCCTAGATACAATTAGCAACTTATAGTAGTATTTTATAGAAGGATGTAAAATTATTGGTTTTACTTCATTTTATTGTAAAAATATGTTCTAGTAGAAAGGTACAAAATGAAATTAAAAACGAAATTATACCTAGGTTTTGGGACTATTCTAGTTATTTCGTTATTTATTAGTTCCATTACCCTTTATACGTCAAGTCAGCAGAAAAAAAATATGGAGAACTTAATTACCAATAATTATGAACGAGTGAGCTTGGCTCAGAGTTTAAAGTTTAATGTACAAACGAAAGCACGAATCATAAGAGAACATTTTATTTATGAACAAGGAGAAGCGCAAATTCTAGAAGAAGACATATTAAAGGAGCTAGTTTTAGAATCTGTTAAGGATTTAGAACGGTTAAGTCTTCTAGTTTCTGATAAGCAGGATTTGCGGAGGTTAGTCATTAAGTTAGAAGAGTTAAATGTGAAACACAATGCAAACATTTTAACTATTGTAGACCTCGTAAAGATGGATCATTACGATGAAGCAAAACGGATGATGTTAATAGAGAATTCCGAAGTGAGAATAGCTTTAATCAATGAAATTGATGATTTAACAGAAAGAGAAGAAGCTGAGATGGCTTTCCTGGTGGCACAATCTCTTCAACAATATCAGTTCACCCAAGATCTCTTTTTAATTCTTATCTTTTGTAGTACTCTTTTGGTCCTTAGCATTACAACTTCTGTCATTCGTAGCTTTACAAAAAGTTTAAATAGTGTTCGAAGCGTGATGACTAATCTTCCTAATAATTCTTTTGAAAAAATACCAAGAATTGAAAATCAGTTCAAAAACGAATTCGGAGATGTGGCAAAGGCATATAACGAAATGGCAGATGCGCTAGAGCGTTTTGCCATAAATGAAAAAGAATTAAACGATTCATTAAAAGAAGAAAACTGGGTGAAAACGAAGTATGCCGATATTGCTACTAGTTTTCAAGGCGCCCAAAAATTAACTTCTTTTAGTGATGTTTTTATTACGAAAATTGCTTTAATAGTGGGTGCAACGTTTGGCGTCTTTTACTTTAAGGATGAAAAGGGATTAAAGAGAACGGGATCATTTGCTGCTAACAAGATAGATTTAGAAGAACAGATTTTTCGAAATGGAGAAGGCCTCGTAGGTCAGTGTGCTATGTCCAATCAGATTATGGTCTTAGACAACCTTCCAAAGAACTATATCGAGACAAAGTCTGGGCTAGGAAGTGCAACGCCTACATCATTAATTATTCTTCCAATCGAATTTCAAGGCGAAGTTCTTGGAGTAATAGAATTAGCTAAGTTTGAGAAGTTTACGCCATTACAACAAAGACTCCTTGAACAAGTTTGTAATTCAATAGGTCCTAATATTGACCGCATAATCTATCATATGGAAATCGAAAGGTTACTTTCAGAATCACAATCCTTAACTGAGGAGTTGCAAGCTCAATCAGAAGAACTACAACAGCAACAAGAGGAATTAAGAACAATTAATGAAGATTTATATAAAGAGAATGTTCGTTCAGATGAGAAAACAAAAGAGTTAGAAGTGATCAAAGACAACCTTGAAGAGAAAAACAGAGAGATATTACTAAGCTCCAAGTATAAAACAGAGTTTTTAGCAAATATGTCTCATGAACTAAGAACCCCACTTAATAGTATGCTAATCTTATCTGAAATTCTTGCAGATAATTCTCAGAGTAACTTAACTGAAAAGCAAATTGAGTATGCTAAAGCGATCCATACATCAGGAAAAGATCTATTGAATTTAATTAATGATATTTTAGATTTATCAAAAGTTGAATCTGGAAAACTAGAAATCTATCCAGAGGAAGTTGAAGTTAATGATATTAAAGCGTTTGTCCATAGACAATTTTCACCTATTGCTCGAAATAAAGGAGTAGATTTTGAAATTGTTATTGATAGGGACACATCAGAAGTAATTGTCACTGATGATCAACGTTTAAAACAAATCTTAAAAAACTTGTTATCTAATGCCTTCAAGTTTACAAATGAAGGAAAAGTTATTTTCCAAATTAAACCTGGAAATAAAGAAAGTATTTTTAAAATGGTTTTTTCAGTTATTGATACTGGCATTGGAATTCCTCAAAATAAACATGAAATTATTTTTGAGGCTTTTAGCCAAGTAGATGGGACGACCTCGCGTAAATTTGGTGGTACGGGCTTAGGGTTATCAATTAGTAGAGAACTCTCTCAACTGTTATGTGGATATATTGAAGTTACGAGTGAAGAGGGGATAGGGAGTACATTCTCGCTATACTTGCCTGAGCTTAATATTGAAAATCAATTTGAAGATAATAAACTTGTGGCGGCTTCCCTGGAAGAAAGTATAGATGGTGAGGTTGCCGAAGTAGAGTCTGAATGTAATAACCAACCTGAAGATGGGGTTCTAGAAAATATTCATGTGTTACTCGTCGACGATGACATCAGAAATGTCTTTGCGTTAACAAGCGCCTTAGAAATGGAAAAAATGACTGTTTTATATGCCGAGAACGGGATTGACGCCTTAAACATTATAAAACAATCTAAGGTTGATATTGTATTAATGGATATCATGATGCCGAAGATGGATGGTTATGAAGCGATGGAAGAAATTAGAAATGATAAAAATTTTAAACACATACCAATCATCGCTTTAACTGCAAAAGCGATGAAAGCTGACCGGCAAAAGTGTATTGAAGCAGGGGCGTCTGATTACATTAGCAAACCTGTAAATATTGAACAATTATTATCTTTAATGAAAGTTTGGCTATATTAGTAAGCAGAGGGGTATAACCGAATTGGATATTTCAGTAAAAGATCAGATAGAAAAAATAGAAGTAGAGTTGTTCCTAGAAGCCATTTTTCGCCAATATGGATTTGACTACCGTAACTATGCTTATGAGTCGATAAGAAGACGGATTTGGCATAGTGCGAGAGAAACAAAGGCAACTACAATTTCTGAGTATCAAGGTCAAGTTCTTTATAAACCAGAGTTAATGAAGATACTTGCTAATAATATTTCAATTACAGTAACTGAAATGTTTCGTGATCCATCTTTTTTTGAGTCAATTCGTTTAAATATTGTACCGAGACTAAAGACACAACCTATTGTTAGAATTTGGATAACAGGCTGTTCGTCTGGAGAAGAAGTTTACTCGCTAGCCATTCTGTTACATGAAGAAGGCCTATACGAGAGAAGTCGTATTTATGCTACGGATATAAACGAAGCAGTTCTTCAAAGAGCAAAAAAAGGAACGATTTCAATCCTCCATATGCAGCAGTATACTAAAAATTATCTTCAAGCTGGCGGCCAAAGAGAATTCTCCAAATACTATAAGGTGGATGGGGAACATGTGATTCTAGAACCTTTTTTAAAAGAAAATATTACATTTGCCCAGCATAATCTAGCAACTGATCAATCTTTTAATGAATTCCATGTGATTATATGTAGAAATGTTTTAATTTACTTTAATCAGCATTTAAAGAATAGGGTCTTTCAACTTTTTTACGAGAGTTTAAGTGAGGGTGGAATTTTAGGTTTAGGAAGCCAAGAAACGATCATATCCTCTAAGGTATTCTCTGACCTAGATTATTCAAATAAGATATACATAAAGGATTAACTAACAATAAAGGATAATATCGAACTAAGGGGGAACATCTGGTGGAAAAAAGTATTGCAAAAGTCTTACTCGTTGACGACCGACCTGAAAATCTGCTAGTTTTAGAAGCCTCATTGGCTGGCGGAGCTTACGAACTCATTTTGGCTCAATCAGGAGAAGAGGCATTAAAGCAAATTTTACAAAATGATTTTGCAGTCATACTGTTAGATGTTCAAATGCCAGGTTTGAATGGGTTTGAGACAGCTAAATTAATTAAAGGTAGGAAAAACTCTGCCCACATTCCGATCATCTTTATCACTGCACTAAGCAAAGCCAACGAGCATATAAAAGAAGGGTATTTAACAGGAGCAGTAGATTATATTTTTAAACCCTTTAATCGCACGATTTTAAAAAGTAAAGTCGATGTTTTTGTTGATATTTTTAGAAAGCAAAAACAACTTGAAATACAGCGTAATAATTTAGCTACTCAACAAATAGAGTTAAAGCATCAATATAATAATTTAGAAAAAATGATTCAAGATAAAACTATGGAACTAGTTCTTGCAAATCGAGAACTGCAAACTTCACAAGAACGATTTCAAAAGATCTTTCAGTTTAGTCCAAACTTAAAAGCAATACGCTCTACAAAAAATGGTCAATATATTAATGTAAATAAAAGTTGGTCTGATTTGACCGGCTATACGTTAGAAGAAATTAATTCATCAAATGGTTTAGAATTTATTTGTACAGAACGAGATACTCATCTGGACTTAAAAGGCGATTTAAGTAATCTTAAAATTGAGTATATGACCAAAAATAATGAACTAAGAATAGGGTTACTATCGACAGAAAAGATCTATATCAACGATGAATTATGTGTATTAAGTGTCATTACGGATATAACTGATCGAATAAAATTAGAAACAGAAATTTCTCGATTAGACAATTTAAATTTAGTAGGTGAAATGGCTGCAGGAATTGCCCATGAAATAAGAAATCCGATGACGACTGTTATTGGTTTCCTACAAATAGCTAAAAATGATTTAGGGGCACCATTATCTGAGGAATACATTAACTTAATGCTTTCAGAACTGAGACGTGCCAATGGGATTATAACGGAATTTTTAACGCTAGCTAAAAATAAAGCTAGTAATAAAAATGTTGAAAATCTAAATTCTATTATCCAACTAATCTTTCCATTACTTCAGGCTGAGGCTTTAATGAGTTCAAAGGAAGTTTATCTTGATTTAGGAGATGTCCCCAATTTAAGTGTAGATGAAAAAGAAATAAGACAAATGCTTTTAAATATCGGGTTAAATGGTTTAGAATCAATGATTCCAGGTGGAATATTAACGATAAAGACGTTTCTAAATGAATTAGACCAAGTTGTGCTCCAAATTAAAGACGAAGGTAGGGGGATTAGTAAAGATGTGCTTGAAAAAATTGGTACACCATTTTTTACAACGAAGGAAAATGGTACTGGTTTGGGTATGGCGATTTGTTATAGTATTGCAGCCAGACATGACGCTGAAATCTCCGTTGAAACGAGTTGTAAAGGAACGAGCTTCTTTATTTGTTTTGCCCGAAAAAACAATTTAGTAATGAATTGAATATACATAAATAAGGAGTTGTGCTAAATGTTGAATAAGTAGCAAAACTCCTTTTATTATAGATTTTATTTTAATAAAAACTGCTTTTGGATAAGAAAACTCTTTAATGTTAACCTTTTTTCAGAGGCTAACATCTTCGTCATTTGCTCTGTCCATCGTTCATTTCTTATCCCATTTGTTCTTTGGGAGTAGTAAGCAGAAATGACCTGATTGTAATTTTGTAATTGCTTTTTAGTTAGTTCAACATTTTGTTCATATTGATCGACGTGATAAACGTTTTCCAATGGAAGACGAGGTTTTATGCTAGATTCTTGATCACTATAGCCTACTGCTAAACCTACAATAGGAATAACATGATCAGGAAGCTTTAAAAGCTTGCTTACTTTTTCAATGTTACTTCTAATCCCTCCTATGTAAACTGTACCAAGCCCCATAGACTCTGCTGCTATAACGGCATTCTGAGCAGCAAGGGATGCATCAATTGATCCTACAAGGAATTTTTCTGTACTCTCAGTAGCAAGCGGCTCGTTAAACTGTTCGAGTTCAGCTCCAAGTTTATGACGATAGAAATCCGCACAAAAAACGAAAAAGTGGCCATTTTTAGCGACATAGGCTTGGTTACCAGCGAGCTCTGCTAATTTTTGTTTCGTATCTTTGTTTTTTACCCCAATAATTGAATACGCTTGCATAAAGCTTGACGTTGCGGCCATTTGTGCGCTTTTTACTATTGTTTTAATTTGCTCTTCTGTTAGCTCTTCATCTTTAAAATTTCGAATCGAAACATGATTTTGCAATAACTTAATAGTGTCATTCATTTTTTTCAACTCCATTTTCATTTGCATTTTTCCTAGTTAAATTCTAACATAAGATATGGACAAGAAACAGTAAGATGAATGGCATTGTTGATTGCAATGAGATTAGGAGGAAAGAGTAATGGATCAAGGTTTATTATTATTAGTGGCTGTTGTTATTGGTGTTTTTGGAATTTTATTTGTGTATAAAAAATCAATGGCTGAAATTATTGAAGCAATGAAAAAAAAGGATTACCAAGTAGTAGAGAAAGCACAAACTCAAATGTTCATTAAAATAGCGATTATGGAAATCATACCTGTTATTTTAGTTGTTATCGCTATACTAGATATGTTTTAGGAGGAGTATTATGGGATATTTTATTGCAATTATTGTCATCTGGGTGATTGGTGTAATAGGCGTATTAGGAGAAAAAAATAATATTGCATTAAAAGACTTGGAACAACATGAAAAATTACGAGTTACTGGTTTAACATTTATTGGCTTTGCAATTATTAGTTCTTTTCCTGCGATTGCGTTAATTCTCTTGTCATTACAATTAGGGTTTGAATAGAAAAAAGCTTGAGTAATCAAGCTTTTTTTTCTATTACAGCTATTTTTTCGGAGTAAATAAAGAACCAAGCTGTTTCATGATTGGACTTACTTGGTTAGCTGTTTTCATCATTTGATCAAATTGGCTGACTGCTTTTTGAAAGTCAAAAGTTCCATCAGGCCCTGTAAACAGGCCAGGTTGAGAATTTTGTGTCGGCTGTTGGTTTTGTTCTCCTTGTGGAGTTTGTGAAATTTGCTGTTGCCCTTGTAAATTCGGAGGCGGATAAGCAGTAGGTGAATAATATGGTCCATATTGATAAGGTTGCTGGTAATGATTTTGATAATAATAAGGCTGCATATTTTGATGGTACGGATGATGATAAGGGAATTGATGATGTGGGTTTCTAAAAAACATTTAAATCACTCCCTCCTATGCATTATATAGACTCTCGGCATTTGCCGAGCCTTGTGGCTCAAGGTTTTCTTGAACCAATTTATTTGTATCCCTCCTATTTCTAGGTGGGATTTTTACTTTAGATTTCTTTTTCAATTGGGAATTAATTGTTGAAAAATATCATAAAAAAACTAAAAAAACACTTGACTTTTTAGTGCAACCCCAATAATCGCCGAGGAGGAATTGACTTCCTAACAATACGGTGAAATGGGGGATTTAAATGAAACCTACGCTAATACCACATATCTCATATCAAAACTTCGTTTTAGACCAACTAAATACTCATTACTCAGGCGGTATACTGACTCTCGTACGAAAAGATTGGACTATTATCTCAAAGTTATGGATCACGGATCTTTCTTTTACTACTACTTGGCTTCATGATTTATATTCAGTTAAAGGTCCTGAGCCACGTGATCCTGCTTCCATGCTTCGCTCTTATCTTTTGTGTTTATTGACAAGTCCGACCCTGAGTATTACAGAATGGGTGAACCAACTCCATCGTGTTCCTCTTTACACGATCCTTAGCGGCTTTGAACCTGGGGATGTTCCAGGGGTCGGTACTTTTTATGACTTCTTCAGACGGCTATCAGGTTTTGAGAAGGCTAATGTAAAACCTTTTATTAAGCTCAAACGAAAAAAGAAGCAGAAGAAAAAACCGAAAAAGGGTGAAAAAGCAACTCCTAGAAACCCTGGTATTATTAGAAAATTAGTAGATCGTCATTTACGCCATGGTTCAAAACAAAAACAATTGCCGGGAGATCAATTATACGCGTTTTTTCAATCTCAATTTCTTGAGGTTTCAGCGAGATTGGGTTTGCTTGGAGATCCCCATTCCCTTGGTGTTGTTGGAGATGGGACACCTGTGGAAACAGCGAGTTACCCAAGAAGCAAACCTATTTGTGATTGTAGTGCCCAAGGACTAACGAATTGTACTCATCCTCGTCGATATTCTCAACCTGACATCGACTCAGGTTGGGATAGTTCAAGGGAGAGGTACTTCAACGGATATCATCTCTACATGATATCCACTAGCGATAGCCGATTCGACTTACCGCTATATCCACGGCTACATCCTGCTTCCCGGCATGATTCAGTCAGCCTAGTGGTTAGCTCAATTGAATTTTCGCAACGGTACACCTTGGGCACAATTGATAAAATCCTTCTCGATGCCGCACATGATGCAGAACCGATTTACGAATTACTGGACCATCATAATGTGGAACCATTTATTGATCTTAATGTTCGAACAAAGAAAAACTTCAGTACGCAAAGTGATATTCAGATTTCTCCCCTAGGCGTTCCTATTTGTCCAATTGGAATGGAAATGAAACCCAATGGGTTTGACAAATCTCAAAACCGCCAAAAGTGGCGTTGTCCACTAGCTTGCGGAACAAAAAATACATGTTCCACTCCGTGTTCTAAAGCGAAGTATGGCCGGACATTTCATACGTTTAAGCAAGATAATCTTCGTCTGTTCACTAAAACACCGAGGTCTTCTGAAAAGTGGAAACTGATTTATAAACGAAGAACTTCAGTTGAACGTTCGAACAAAAGAGAAAAAGTCGACTATCACTTAGAATCTGGGCGTCATCGCTCTACAAAAATGTGGTATGTCCGCTTATATTCAATCATGATGTGTCAACACATAGATGCTTGGTACAGTAGTCAGAAAGAGACTTTGAACATCCAAGAAATCATCTTTTCTAAGAGCGCCTAGTCATTTTTAAAAAATAGCAGCCGTAGGCTTATTTGGTATACACTTTTTTGAAAACACTATGAAAACACATCACTTTGCTGTCCTGTTAATGAAATTCCCAGTAAATTTTTTACAAATCTTCGATAAACTCATCATTTATTCCGAGAGTCTATTTATATAGACTCTCGGCATTTGCCGAGCCTTGTGGCTCAAGGTTTTCTTGAACCAATTTATTTGTATCCCTCCTATTTCTAGGTGGGATTTTTACTTTAGATTTCTTTTTCAATTGGGAATTAATTGTTGAAAAATATCATAAAAAAACTAAAAAAACACTTGACTTTTTAGTGCAACCCCAATAATCGCCGAGGAGGAATTGACTTCCTAACAATACGGTGAAATGGGGGATTTAAATGAAACCTACGCTAATACCACATATCTCATATCAAAACTTCGTTTTAGACCAACTAAATACTCATTACTCAGGCGGTATACTGACTCTCGTACGAAAAGATTGGACTATTATCTCAAAGTTATGGATCACGGATCTTTCTTTTACTACTACTTGGCTTCATGATTTATATTCAGTTAAAGGTCCTGAGCCACGTGATCCTGCTTCCATGCTTCGCTCTTATCTTTTGTGTTTATTGACAAGTCCGACCCTGAGTATTACAGAATGGGTGAACCAACTCCATCGTGTTCCTCTTTACACGATCCTTAGCGGCTTTGAACCTGGGGATGTTCCAGGGGTCGGTACTTTTTATGACTTCTTCAGACGGCTATCAGGTTTTGAGAAGGCTAATGTAAAACCTTTTATTAAGCTCAAACGAAAAAAGAAGAAGAAGAAAAAACCGAAAAAGGGTGAAAAAGCAACTCCTAGAAACCCTGGTATTATTAGAAAATTAGTAGATCGTCATTTACGCCATGGTTCAAAACAAAAACAATTGCCGGGAGATCAATTATACGCGTTTTTTCAATCTCAATTTCTTGAGGTTTCAGCGAGATTGGGTTTGCTTGGAGATCCCCATTCCCTTGGTGTTGTTGGAGATGGGACACCTGTGGAAACAGCGAGTTACCCAAGAAGCAAACCTATTTGTGATTGTAGTGCCCAAGGACTAACGAATTGTACTCATCCTCGTCGATATTCTCAACCTGACATCGACTCAGGTTGGGATAGTTCAAGGGAGAGGTACTTCAACGGATATCATCTCTACATGATATCCACTAGCGATAGCCGATTCGACTTACCGCTATATCCACGGCTACATCCTGCTTCCCGGCATGATTCAGTCAGCCTAGTGGTTAGCTCAATTGAATTTTCGCAACGGTACACCTTGGGCACAATTGATAAAATCCTTCTCGATGCCGCACATGATGCAGAACCGATTTACGAATTACTGGACCATCATAATGTGGAACCGTTTATTGATCTTAATGTTCGAACAAAGAAAAACTTCAGTACGGAAAGTGATATTCAAATTTCTCCCATAGGCGTGCCTATTTGTCCAATCGGTAAGGAAATGAAACCCAACGGTTTTGACATATCTCAAAACCGCCAAAAGTGGCGTTGTCCACTAGCTTGCGGATCGAAAAATACATGTTCCACTCCGTGTTCTAAAGCGAAGTATGGCCGCACATTTCATACGTTTAAGCGAGATAATCTTCGTCTGTTCACTAAAACACCAAGATCTTCTGAAAAGTGGAAACTCATTTATAAACGAAGAACTTCAGTTGAACGTTCGAACAAAAGAGAAAAAGTCGATTATCACTTAGAAGCTGGGCGCCATCGCTCTACAAAAATGTGGTATGTCCGCCTATACTCAATCATGATGTGTCAACACATAGATGCTTGGTACAGTAGTCAGAAAGAGACTTTGAACATTCAGGAAATCATCTTTACTAAAAGCGCCTAGACAATTTTTAAAAAATAGAATAACTGTAGGCTTATTTGGTGCATACTTTTTTGAAAACACTATGAAAACACTATGAAAACACATCATTTTACTGTCCTGTTAATGAATTTTCCAGTGAATTTTTTACAAACTCTCGATAAACTCATCATTTATTCCGAGAGTCTATTTATTCAATTTCAATTGTTCTTTTTTTATTTGGAATTGTTATTTTTAACAGACCGTCTCGGAAAGATGCTTTCACATCTCGCACTGAAATAGTAAAAGGAACCATGATAACTCTTTGGGCTTTGTGAAATGATTTTGAGCTTTTAAAGCTATTGTTTATTTCGTTTTTTTCCTCAATGATCTCCGAATTTTCAACACTAATTTTAATATGATTACTATAAATATCTAAATTGATTTGTTCCTTCTTTATCCCAGGTAACTGCGCTTCAATGATGTATTGGTTGTTTGTTTCGTATTGATGAACTGGAAATCCTGAAGCAAAATTAAAATTACGAAATGCATCTTGAAAAAAGCCGTCAATTGATTTGAGAAAATCAGCAATTGGCAAGTCATTAAATGGAGTCGGCAGATTATCTTTCTTTTTACTCATCGTACAATCACCTCAATAAAATATAGTCCTATCATCCAAGGAATCTCAATACATTTTATGTAACAGTAAAGAAAATGTATGGGCCCTTGCCTAGGGATTTTCAACTAAATTAATGTTATTTATACGAATATCGTTCCCTTTTAATCTAGTAGGAATAAACTAGCAGAAAGAGGGGAGGTGAGTACATGCTAACCGATTTGTTGTCTCAAGTGGAAATTAGTGATAAGTTAGCAGTTGTTGTACCAGCTTTAATGATCATTGGTTACGCATTAAAGCGAACACCAAAAATAGCGGATTGGATGATTGTTTGGATCCTCTTACTATTAGGTGTAATTGCAAGTGTCTTCACGCTAGGACTCACAGTTAGTGGAATTGCTAACGGGGTATTCGCAGCAGGAGCAGCAATTTCAACTCACCAAGCGTACAAACAAACGAAAAATAGAGATAAGGAAGAAGTAATTAGCGAAATGATTGAAGAAAAATTAAAGGGTAGGGAAAAAAATTTAGAGAAAGACAAAGAAGGAGCGGAGTAGCCCGCTCTTTCATTTTTAAGCTTTTGTCCAATTTGAAACGATATTGACGCCTGCAGCCTTTAGCGTTTGAAAGATTGGGCAACGAGCATCACTTAGTTCACGCAGCTCTTGGATACGATCTTCACTTTCTGTTGTACTGAGTTTTGCTTCGATTTTTACCCATTCAAAATAAGTTCGAACACTGCTATCACCCATAAGTCCTCTTAAATCTAGTTCACCAGTAACCTCGTATTCTATTCCTTGTAGGTCGAAATTGATCTCCTTTGCCACAAAGTTTGCAATCACATTTTCACAAGATGCTAGCGCACCTAAAAGAGTGGATAGTGGGTCTGGACCTTGATTTGTCCCACCAAAGCTTTCTGGTTCGTCAATTGTAAAAGAATGTTCCCCTGCAGTTACTTGCGTTTTCATTTTTTCGCTTAAACCATTTGTTTTTACTGTAAGTTTTGACATGGGCTATACCTCGCTATTTTGTAGTAGTTCAATTCTTAATTGTTTTGCAGCTTCATTCATATTCATTAGCTTTTGTTTTGCAATTTCTGGAGTGTTCATAGGTCTTTGTGCAAAAGTTCCAAAGCCACAATCAGGATTTAAATACATTTTTTCGATAGGAAAATACTTTCCTGCTTGCTTTACTCTTGCTACAATTTCTTCTACTGATTCTATTATTGGTGTACGAGGGTTGATGACTCCTAAACCTAGCTCCACATTTTCAAGCTTTGCTAGTTCTGTTAAGGCATGTAATTCTCCTGCTCTGGGAGTAGCATATTCTAACACATACTGGTCTACGTTCATTTTTGCTAAGAATGGCATAAGTGGATAGTATGGCCCACGAAGTAACGTATCTTCTTGAGTACTCCAGTTTCCACGACAAACGTGAATGCCAATTTTAGAGCCACGACCGCGCATATCATGGGTAAGCTTATTAATTAATTCTGTAGCAAAAGTAAGTTCTTCTTGGGCATCAGCTTTTGCTGTTAGTGCTCCACACATAAATGTTCGGTTTGCATTTTTTTGTGTAAATACTAGTTCCGTTAAGACTGGTTCATCAATTTGAATAAAGTCAACACCAGCGTTTATTAAATCCTCTATTTCTTCTCGTAAAACCGAGACGATATCCACGGCTAAGTCTTCCTTTGTTGGATAAGCGTGTTTGGATAAACCGTCCACCCACATTGCCCTTGTTAATAAATATGGACCTGGAATAGCAACTTTAATTTGTGCGCTCGTTTGTTCCTTTAAAAATTTATATTCATCAGTGGCAATTGGTTTCTTCCGAGAAATTTTTCCGAAAGCTGCTGGATTTGTTAAAGAATATGCAGGGACGTCTAATGTGCCAAGAATCTCTTCAAAGCTAGCTTTGTCCTCTACGTATTCAAGTAAGTCTGCAACTGTTAACATTTTTACATTATCGATTTTGTCAGCAACAAATGAAATGAAGTTATCACGCCTTTGTTCCCCATCGGAAATAATATCAATGCCAGCTTCTTCTTGTCCTCTTGCACATTCGATAATTGCAACATTTGCAATTTGTTGAAAATCTTCCTCAGTAATACGCTCAGCCCGAACATCTCTTAATGCCTTGAGTACCTCTCGTGTTCGTGGCCAACTTCCTACGATTGTAGTTGGTAAAAATTTGTTATTCATTTTGGTTCCAACCCCTTAAATATCTATAATTGAAGTAAAGAAACTAGTTATAAGATAACTTGAAATTTAAGATTTATTGAAACGGATGGTAGTAGTGTCTGATAAATTGGTGATCGCTCTATTGTGGTTCGCCAAACATCTTCTAGCTCACTTTCATCATTTGGAGATGTGACATAAAAGATGCCTGTTATCTCTTCTACTTTAGGGCTTCCGTGATCTTCTAGCTCCATATGATAAAGAATATTTTCAAGTTTCCCCTTTAACGTAATTTCCATTTCATCAATTACAATATGACGTTTAGAGGCATGGGCTTTAAAGCCAACAACTAGACATGATCCAAGGGAAGTAAGGAGGTAATCAATGGCACTTGGTGCATCAACTTTTTGACTAAATTCAGCAGGTTGACCTGCAGTTAGAGTATGATTTCTAGAGAAGACTTTGGCAGAAAGCCCTTGCGCCTCTCGAACTCTTACACTCCATTGATAGCCTCTGGCAGCTTCTAAGTCTTCTTCAACTGATCCACTGCTTCCACCTTTACGGACATAATAACTTGTATGTTGTTCATGTTTTTCGAAACCTAAAAACTCGTGTTCAACCATGCGGCACCAAGCGGGGAGGTCATCAGCAACTGTTCTCTCTCTGCTTCGAACTTCTAATAGTTGACCAGGCTCTAGTGGGTCCATACTTTTCTTAATAATAAGGAGCAGTCCAGAACCACAGTCTAAATCGCCGCCATCACACATTCCATCTGGCTTTTGAAAAACCATTTTAAGTACCTCCTAGTATGTAATCGAAGCGGCACCAAGAGATAAAAATTCTACGACTTTCGCACCGCCGACAATTGTTGCACCTTCTATTAAATTGTTCTCATCTAATTCACGCTTTTTGTGGCAAGGGCTACATACCCAAAGGATTCCACCAGCTTCAACAAACTGATTCATTAATGATTTTAACGGCGCAAATCCTTCTTCGTGGATTTCCTCTGCATATCCATTATCAGCTAGGTAAGCGCCATCAATATTCAAGAAGACAACTACTTCTTTTCCAGATGCTACAGCTGCATTTGCTACTACAAAACCTACAGTTGCACGATCTGTATCACCTTTACCATGCGTTAAACTTACTAAAAATTTGTTTGTCATTTTAATTTCTCCTTTTTAATAGTTAATTTTTTTGAATTACAAAATGGGTGATTAGTAAACCTTCTTCAAAAACTTCTAATAATGTGTGACCTTGCATCCGACACCAAGCTGGTATATCTTCTTTTGCTCCTAGATCATAGGAGATTACTTGAATTGTTTCTCCCACAGCCATTTTTTTTACTTGCAAGAATACATTCATAAGTAATTCCCCACAACCAGCTTCACCAGCATCGTAGACAACATCACTCCTTTTATCATTATTAATTTTTATCACCACCATAATTAAAAGTTATCACAAAGTCATTTTACTAAACATTTATCTCTTTGTAACTAGTTTTCACTAGAAAAATTCGTATATTTTTGTAAAAATGAACTTTATAGTATAATTAAGTGTGTGAATTTCATCATTCCAATAAGCTTTGCTTTATAAGTGATGTAAGAATTAATTTTTTATGCAATAGAGTAGAGAAAGATAAGGGAGATTATTTCAATGAATTTTTTTATGTTTTTAGCTCCAGCTTTATTAATAGTAGGGTTATTTGGTCTTTATGATAACATTCGTTTATTTCGTAGAAATGGCGTAGTGCCAGCAGACTCAAGATTATACCGATGGTTTGCTTTATTATTAATCCTTGTCATACCAGTAAGGAACTTCCAAGAAGAGTTTCAATTAATTAAAGTAGCCTATTATATCCTTATTCCGATAGTGTTAATTTGGTTATTTTATGTTCATTTTCGTGAAGGGAAGGCTTATTTAATTGTAGATAGCTCAGAGAATGAACTTATTACTAAAGTCGAGCAACTATTTAAAACCCATAAAGTTAGACTTAAGAAAGAAAAACAAGATCAAGAGGAATTTTCAGTTTTGTACAAGCTTGGTGATACAGAAGCAACGGCGGTAATTAAACGATCAAAAGACAGTTTAAATGAAACCAATGATTATTCGTATATACTTACATTTAAAAAATGGTGGAAGTTACAAAATAGCGAAATTATCATTGATGAATTAATTCGAAACCTAAAATTGGAGCGAAAGCCAATTCATTTCCGAAAACGGAAGTTGATCACTTTTGGTTACTTAGTTATTTTTATTGTAGGTACCTATTTAGCTATGAATACGTTTTAAAAATATCGAAACAGCTGGAAGGTCTTTTCAGCTGTTTTTCAAATTGAGTTTCCATAAAAAAATCAACAGGTCATCAGATGTTTTCCATCGTTCTGCCATTTACGTGAAAGGAAAAAAGATGTATGATAGACAGCGGTATAATAAAGATTAAGATTATAAATGTATTGAGGTAAAGGGGAGAATTAAATTTTATGGAAGCAATACTTGATCAAATAGGCAGCTTGCAAATGTTAAATCATTTCTGGTTGACCTTATTTTTGTTAATTCCGATGGTTTTAATTTCTAGAACTGTTGTTGCAGGAACACGTTATTCACCAATTTTAATTATTGTTATTTTTGGTTTAACTATGGGGTATGTACTAGTAGCTAGTGGAGTGGCTCAACCAGGGTTAGTTGAGTTTCCAATTGTTAACTTTATTGCAAAAACGACAATTATTGCTTTAATTGTATCGTTCTTTGTAGGTGGACAAGAACTTCGAAAAATTTTGGGTGGAAAGGCGCTAGACGGAGAAGATATGATCGTGCCTTCTTCAGAAGAGACCGTTTTAGGTACAACAAGAACACAATTTGTCTTTATCCTTCGTTCATTTTTCTTATTGCTAGGTATCGAAGGGTTAGTAAGATTAATTTTAGGATTACACATAGATGATCTTAGCAAATATTATCCTTTGATTGCTTACATTGGTATAGTAGGGTCGATTATCTTAATCGATAATAAAGCAACAATTAAGAACAAACATTTATATATACGTAAAGGTGTACTGGAAATTATTGCAATCGTAGGAGTATTACTTATTTCTTTCCATCTCGCTGATTTCATTCGACCTTTCATTGGGTTGCCACAAATCTTCTTTGCAATGTTACTAGCTGCGGGAATCGGCGCCATTTTCTATAATTATAGTTTTGGACCAACGGTTAAAGCATTACTATTTGCAGGTATTCCTGTCGTTTTAGCTGCCAACTTTATGGTAGGTGGTTCAAGAATTGGAGAAGCATTTTCAATTGAAGGAATGAATTCTGTTTTAGCTTACGGGTTTTTCGGACAGTTATTATGGATGTTTGGCGGAATAGCTTTACTCATGTATTTTGCAAAAACAACTCATGTAAGAAATCTTGCACCAGGGATGGCAGGTGCGTTGTCTCACTCAGGACTAACAGGAGCTTGTACAGCTGGTGATTTAGGGAAAATGGCAGCAAGTCGTGCGCCAATTATGATTAATATTCCGTTTTTCGGTCACGTATTTGTGTTTTCAGTATTGGCAATAAGTGCTGAGAGAGGTTCGTTGTTACTAATCCCTTCACTAATTATAGTTGCAGTTGGACTTTTGTTAACTGCACTAGCCTTAAAAAATCTTCGTGTTGCTAATGGTGTAGATAGTAAGGAAGTTAAGGGGTTAATGCAATTTTCATTTGGTTGGCAGCTTTGTGCTGTTTTTGGTGGTTTAACACTATTAAGCTTAAGTGCAATGCCAATGGATTATGCAGCAATGGCACAATCCTCAGCTATTTCTCATTTTGGTCTTTTTGCAGCTGTTCAAGAGGGGATGTTTGGTCCTGAAGCTGCTGCTTTAATTGCATTTATTTTCTCAATGCCGTTTTTAGTTCATCCTCTTGTATTCTTTATGTTTGGTAAAGCGATGGAGAATGATGGACATATGCCTAAGTTACCGGTATATATTATGATGGTTATTGGTGTACTTGGTGTAACATTTGCTTTATTAGCATTGTAATAATAAAAGGTCTAGCTTCAGGGATGAACCGAAGTTAGACCTTTTTTAAATAAAATTAAGTAAACGCTTACAAAAGCTTTTGTTTTTAATGTAAAATTTTTTGTTTTTCTTCGCCAATTTCAATTAATTTACCATCTACGAGCTTTAACATTCGATCGTAAAATTGGCCACTATCTGATTCCCCTGTAACGATTAACGTTATATGCTGTCTTCTCACATAGTCTACGAGGAGACTATATAATTCATACTGTTCTTCATCATTCATACCAACAGTAAATTCATCTAACAATAAAAGCCGAGGATTTGACATCAATATTCTAGCAATCGTAATTTTTATTCGGTCTAGCTTTGTTAGATTTTCTGGATATTGAGTGAGTTTATGTTCATCAATTCCTAGCATGGTTAGAATATACTGTGCTTCATCATTGAATAAATCATAATCAGGGTCGTCTTCATCTTGGCCCATTAACAAATGTTGCTTAACATTTAGATAAGGGATTAAGCAATCTTCACTTGTTAAAAAGCCAATATGCCTAAGACGCCAATCTGTTCGCTTTTCTATTGCTAGTAAATTTTTCCCGAGAACTTCAATTGTTCCGTGATTCGGTGGTGTCATCGCAGCAATCATTTTTAATAAGGTAGTTCTACCGCTTCCATAATGACCACTAATAAAAACGATCTCGCCCTCATGGACCTGTAACGACAAGTCTTTAAATAGGACATTCTTTTGATTCCCTGTTATATATTTTTTGGAAACATTTTTCGCTGTTATCACATACACGTACATCACCCCTCTCAATAGTAAATGTTATGATCTTTAAATTACTCCCATAACCTTATTTAATCATTAATTAACGTGAAAATAAATATGAATTAATTAAAAAATTTGAAGATTGTATTAAAATTTTAATATAGAAGCAAGTGGTCAATCGAGTCAGAATATTTGCTTGTCAAAGCTCAGCGGGGCTCCGCGCTTTTCTAAGTAACACCTATTGCACAAAAGTAGTTACAAAGTATATGATTTACATACCAAATAATTTTGTAAGAGGTGTTTATAGATGAATAATCTATTAGTTGTTCCGATCGATGGTTCTCCATCATCAATGAAAGCCTTAGCATTTGCAATCGATAATGCAAAGATGTATCAAGATAAAATAATCTTATTAAATGTACAAGCAAAATATGAGGGTTTACATAATGATAGATCAATTGATCAAACGGAAATTAAAAAGCTTCAAGAATTAAAAGGCTTAGAAGTAATGAAAGAAGCAATAAATATGTTAAATGGAAATAACATACCTTTCGAAGTGAAAATAAGAATTGGAATTGCAACAATAGAAATAACTTCAGAAGCGAAAGAGCAAGAAGCGAGAATGATTATTTTAGGATCTAGAGGTAATGGACCAGTAGTAAGTGCTGTTTTAGGTAGTGTAACGTACGGTGTCCTTCATTTAGCTACATGTCCGGTTACGATTGTTCCGCTCTCAAGTAAATAGGAGGATTAAAGATGTTTGATGAACTACTTTCTCGATATGAATGGATGACAAATATACAGTGGGAAGATATCGGGATCGCTTTAGGTATTCTAATCATTTTTCACGTGTTTCGAAAGATCTTTACAAAGTATATTTATAAAATTTTATTACGAATAGCAAAGAAAACCCCTACGGAAATATTAACAAATATTTTCGTCGCCTTTGAAGGCCCACTAAGATTATTTTTTGTTGGGATTGGTTTTTATATAGCTTTAATGTATTTGCCGTTTGAACAAAAAACAAATGAACTAATTGTTCAAATATATCGTTCTTTCATTATTTATCTTATTGGATATGGTCTATTTAATTTATCAGCGGCTTCTTCAGTAATATTCCAAAAAATCGGTTCGAAATTTGATATAGAAGTAGATGAAATATTGTTACCGTTTTTATCTAAACTTGTAAGAGTAATAATTATTGCGCTGATGATTAGCATCATTGCAGGTGAATGGGGTTATGATGTTAATGGATTTGTTGCAGGTTTAGGCTTAGGGGGACTTGCTTTTGCGTTGGCCGCCAAAGATGCCATTGCTAACCTTTTTGGTGGGGTTATTATTATTACTGAAAAGCCCTTTTCAATTGGGGACTGGATCAAAACTCCAAGTGTTGAAGGTACGGTAGAAGATATTACATTTAGAAGTACAAAGGTTCGAACATTTGCACAAGCTGTTGTGACGGTTCCAAATTCTACCTTGTCCAATGAGCCGATCACAAACTGGACAAAAATGGGGAAACGAAGAGTTTCTTTTCATTTAGGGGTAACTTATTCAACTCCAAAGGAAAAGTTAGAGAATTGTGTCACGAAAATAAATGAAATGCTTAGAAGGCATAGCGATATTGATCAAGAAACGATCTTTGTTCACTTTGATGTATTTAACGATAGTAGTTTAGATATTTTTGTTTATTTTTTTACAAATACAACAGTATGGGGACAATTTTTAGCTGTTAAAGAAGATGTCAATTTTAAAATCATGGAGATATTAGAAGAAGAAGGCGTTTCTGTGGCCTTTCCAAGTCGAAGTATTTACATTGAAAAGGAGCCATTAAAAGAAGAATAAAAAGGAAGACAGATAAGGGAGTAAACTTTATCTGTCTTCCTATTTTTTATTTAATAAATGACTTTAAACCTTGAATGCCGTCTTGTAACCTTACATCAACAATTTCCGCGTCTTCAATATGTTGGATAATCATTCGATTTGCATCATCAAATGTTTCTTTTGTCATATGAATTTGATCCATAACTTCTTTACTAAATGTTTGTTGTTGTTCAATTGATAAAATTAGTTCTTGAACGTTCCCTTGAACTAAGCTAATAGCCCGTAGGATGCTATCAATACTTTTAGCTGTTTGGTTGCTTAATGTAATCCCTTCATTTACAGCAACTAAACTAGTTTGGGAGTCTTTTAATGCTTTTTCAGTATCTTGCTGCATATGCTTAATGAGCTCAGTAATCGAGCGTGTGCTTTGAGATGTGTTTTCTGCTAATTTTCTAACTTCATCAGCAACAACAGCAAACCCTTTTCCATGTTCACCAGCTCTAGCTGCTTCAATAGAAGCGTTAAGTGCTAAAAGGTTTGTTTGTTCAGCAATATCGTTAATTACATTAACAATTCCCTCGATCTCCTTTGATCTAGAACCAACTTGAGACATACTTAAAGCTGTTTGCTTTGCTTCTTCCCCTAATCTGTGTATAAGGGATTGCACTTTTTCAACAGCATTCTGACCTTCTATTGACTTGGTTTCCATTTCATTTGCAGATTGAATTAATGACTTTCCTTTTTCAGAGGTAGCAACTGAATTGTCACTAGCTTGAATACTTATATCATTAACAATTGTAAAATGATGTTTAATTTTTTCTACAAGATCTGCTAAAACATGATGTTGATCATTTACAGAATCGTGTTGATCTAAAATGCTGGCTAAATCGTCATCCATAGTTTTCAAAAATGCTTGTATCGCTTCAGTTTTTAAGCTTAAAGCATTTTCTGTTTCTTTTAGTCTAGTTGCTAATTCTTCTTTTTCATTAAGTAATTCTTGGTAAGAGCTTTTTAATACGATCATCCTGGACACCCCAACTTATTATTAGTATATTAGTGAGAATAATAATCAATTAATGAATTATAGTTTAATAATAGTATCATAACATAAAAGTATAGTTAACAAACACTACTTTTCTACATTTCTACTGTTATTATAATGGTTTCTAGCAAGAAAATTTACTTTTAATTTGAAGGATTTTTTAGATATTTATCGAATATTTAAGTATTCATATTTTTTACATAAATTAAAATGGTTATTAGTTTATATTGACTATCAATAATAGATTTTATTACGATAGATCTATGGAATGAACTGAGAAAAGGTGGAGGGATATTAATGTCTTCTTTTGAAGTAATTGTTTATAGTAGTACAGGCTGTCCATATTGTGAAAAGGTAAGAAATCAATTAACCGAGTGGGGAATTGAATATGAAGTACGTAATGTTTCGTTACATAAAGGATACTTCGATGAGTTACGAGAAAAAAAAGTCTTTGGTACACCAGCTACATATGTAAATGGTAAGTTAATTTTAGGTTTCCAAGAGAAAAAATTTAAGGAAGCTTTAGGTATAGACGACCAAGATGAGAGTGGAGTGGATAGTAACGCTTAGTGCAGATCAATACGTTAACGATCGAGCGAAGTTAAAGCCACAATATTAATTTTAATTTAGAGTATGGAGAATTGATCAACTTCAATTCTCTTTTTTATTTTGAGCTTCGAGCTGTTTAATTTTAGTGTAATAAAATGGATGATAATTCGTCTTATTTTCGTATGTTAATTTTTATAGATCATAGACTATAATTAGTGCAAGGTGTCTATTGTAAAGAATTGAGAGGGATACAAATGAAATACACTTCTATAGAGCAGGTACAACAAGGGGATCAATTAGGGAAACATATCTTTGCGAGTGATGGCAGAATTTTATTAAATGAAGGTGTTCATCTTTCAATTGCATTACTCTCTAAGTTAAGGAGAATGGGTGTTACAGCGGTCTACTTAAAGGATGACCGACTTATGGATGTCGAAATTGAAGAAGTAGTTTCAGACAAAACAAAGCGAGAAGCCGTTCTCAATCTTTCAGAGGCGTTTCAATTTATTCAGAGCGGAAAAAGGATTGATAGTCAAGAAATTAGTAATACTGCTAGTAAGCTTATTGAAGAGATCCTGGAAAATAAAGATGTATTAGTAAATTTAACCGATATTAGGACAAATGATAATCACTTGTTTATACATTCCGTAAATGTTTGTATTATTTCAATTATTGTCGGGATTCATCTTGGATTAGAACATAGACGACTTCAAGAATTAGCGGTTGGAGCACTGCTCCATGATTTAGGCAAAATTCTCCCTGATCAAGAGGTTGCTCTTGAAAAAGAAACGGAAGCTTATCATAATGACCACACTTGGAAAGGTTTTAATTATTTACGGAAAAATAAAGAGATTAGTACATTATCTGCTCATGTCGCCCTAACGCATCATGAACATATAGATGGATCAGGGCAACCACGAAAATTAAAGGGTGAAGACATACACTTTCTTTCAAAAATAGTCTCAGTAGCAAATTATTACGATAACTCGATTTCAACAGTCGGTGATGAATCAAGGCTAAAACCACATGAAGCTTGTGAGCGAATTATGGGACTGACGAATATTTACTTTGATCATAATGTTGTTTGGCGTTTTTTAAGATCGATTGCATTTTATCCAACAGGTAGCCAAGTAAAACTTTCGTCTGGTGAAACTGGGGTAGTTGTTGCTCAACATCGCGGACTTCCACAAAGACCGATCATCCGAATTTTTAAACTTGATCAAGGCACATATGGTGGTGACGATTTTCAGATGAAAGAAATAGACCTAGCACAAGAAACAACCGTTTTCATTGAATCTATTCTTGATTAATAAAATTTGGGTGTTTTATTTCAAAAAATAATATTATTGTTTAATAATGAAAATTTCTTGAGTCAGTTTCTAAATATTGAAACTGACTTTTTTCTTTTTAAGAAAAAGCTATAACTTAATAACGATTTTCTATCTATTAAAAATTTTCAAAATATTTATTCTGAAAAAGGGTTGCAATTATAAAACCGCTGTTATAGTATAGTGATTATAAAATAAAACTGTAATAAAACAGATAAGGAATTTATTAAAAATTGGGAGATGAGCGTTCATGAATTATCAAGAAGAAGTTCGTAACTTAGAAACTAGTTGGCAAACTGATGAAAGATGGGCAGGGGTTACAAGGAATTACAATGCAGCAGATGTAGTCAAACTTCGGGGGTCCGTTCAGATAGAGCATACATTAGCTAGACGTGGGGCTCATCGTCTTTGGAAGCAACTTCATGAAATGGATTTTGTCGCTGCTTTAGGTGCGTTAACTGGAAACCAAGCAATACAGCAAGCAAAAGCGGGTTTACAAGCAGTTTATTTAAGTGGGTGGCAAGTAGCGGCAGATGCTAACCTTGCAGGACAAATGTATCCAGACCAAAGTTTATATCCGGCAAATAGTGTCCCAACGGTAGTAAAAAGAATAAACCAAGCTCTGCAGCGTGCAGACCAAATTCAACATATGGAAGGGAATGGGGACATTGATTATTTCCTCCCGATCGTAGCAGATGCCGAAGCTGGCTTTGGCGGACAATTAAATGTTTTTGAGCTAATGAAAGGAATGATCGAAGCAGGTGCTGCAGGAGTACACTTTGAGGATCAACTAGCTTCAGAGAAAAAATGTGGACATCTTGGTGGAAAAGTATTGATCCCAACACAAACTGCTATTCGAAATCTTACGGCTGCAAGACTTGCCGCTGATGTCTCCGGTGTTCCAACACTTATTATTGCAAGAACAGATGCAGATGCTGCAGATTTAATTACGAGTGATGTAGATCCTTATGATCGTGAGTTTATTACAGGTGAAAGAACGCCTGAAGGTTTTTTCCGTACAACTCCTGGTATTGATCAAGCAATTTCTCGTGGTTTGGCCTATGCACCTTATGCCGATTTAATCTGGTGTGAAACATCGAAGCCTAGTTTAGAGGAAGCGAAAGCCTTTGCGGATGCAATCCACGCTAAGTTCCCAGGTAAGATGCTTGCTTATAATTGCTCACCATCCTTTAACTGGAAAGCTAATTTAGATGAAGACACAATTGAGCGTTATCAAGTTGAACTCAGTAAAATGGGGTATAAATTCCAGTTTGTAACCTTAGCTGGCTTCCATGCTTTAAATCATAGTATGTTTGAGTTAGCCCACGCTTATAAAACTCGTGGTATGGGTGCATATTCAGAACTTCAACAAGCCGAGTTTGCAAGTGAAGTGAAAGGTTATACGGCTACTCGTCATCAACGAGAAGTTGGTACAGGTTACTTTGATGAAGTTTCACAAGCGGTTTCAGGTGGAACTTCATCAACAACAGCCTTAAAAGGTTCAACTGAAGCAGCTCAATTCTAATTATAAATGTTTACCTCCATGAAAACGTAACGTCCTTCGCCAGACGTTACGTTCTTTTTTGTGTAGGAAGTTTTATAGGCTTGAACAAATTTTTCTGGATTATATTTATATTTACATGAACTTATATTAATAAGTTCAAACTATAGAAAAAAAGGGTCAGAAGGAATGAATAGGAAAAAAAATTCAAAACTCTTGTCACTAATAGAACTTTTTGATAGAGTAAAGTATAATTTGTAAGTAATACATAATTTAAAAGTAGTATAGGAGGAATACAAATGAAAATGATGGATGCTAACGAAATTATTTCGTTTATTTCAAACAGTGTGAAATCTACACCAGTTAAAGTTTATGTCAAAGGGAACTTAGAGGGTATTGACTTCGGAGTTAATACAAAGACATTTATTGCCGGCTCTACAGGAACTTTATTTGGTGAGTGGTCAGATATTGACGCAGCTTTAAAAGCGAATGCAGATAAAATCGAGGATTTTGTTGTTGAAAACGATCGTCGTAACTCTGCAATTCCATTATTAGACATGAAAAATATTAAAGCGCGAATTGAGCCAGGTGCAGTTATCCGTGATCAAGTTGAGATCGGTGACAATGCAGTTATTATGATGGGTGCTTCAATTAACATTGGTTCTGTTATTGGAGAAGGAACGATGATTGATATGAACGTAGTTTTGGGTGGTAGAGCAACAGTAGGTAAGAACTGTCACATCGGTGCTGGGTCTGTTCTAGCTGGGGTTATTGAACCGCCATCAGCTAAGCCAGTTGTAGTAGAAGATGATGTAGTAATTGGTGCTAACGCTGTTATTTTGGAAGGTGTAACTGTAGGTAAAGGGGCAGTAGTTGCTGCTGGGGCAATTGTAACAGAAGATGTTCCACCTAACACAGTTGTTGCAGGAGTACCTGCTCGTGTTATCAAAGAAATCGATGAGAAAACAAAAGGGAAAACAGAAATTAAACAAGAACTTCGTCGTTTAAACGAAGATCGTTAATAGTGAATGCCTACTCGCCTCTCATAGGCAGTAGGCATTTTGTATAAATAAGTTAAAAGACTGTAACGAGTTTCTTTCACCACTTTAATTAAAAGAGGGATAATATGAACAATACTCATTTTATAAATGTAAGACGCGATCTGCATCAAATTCCAGAGCTAGGATTTGAGGAGTTTAAGACACAAGAATATTTATTAACGTATATAAAAAACTTACCACAGCAGTTTTTAGAAATTGATACTTGGAAAACAGGCATTTTTGTAAAGGTAGTAGGTATTGCTCCAACAAGAATAGTTGGATATCGTGCTGATATTGATGGATTACCAATGGAAGAAGAAACAGATTTAGCTTTTAAATCACAGCACAAAGGAAACATGCATGGCTGTGGTCATGACTTTCATATGAGTATTGCCCTTGGAGTACTGACTTTTTTTGCATCCAATCAACCAAAGGAAACGTTGCTGTTTATTTTTCAACCAGCTGAAGAAGGTCCAGGTGGGGCAAAACCGATGCTAGAAAGTGAATATTTAAGGAGAAATCGTCCAGACATGATGATCGCTTTACATATTGCCCCAGAGTACCCTGTTGGAACTGTTGCAACGAGGGAAGGCTTACTTTTTGCAAATACTTCTGAGTTGTTTATTGATTTCTTAGGAAAAGGCGGCCATGCAGCCTACCCTCATACTGCCAATGATATGGTTGTTGCAGCCAGTCACTTTGTTACACAGCTTCAATCAATTGTTGCTAGAAACGTTAATCCTCTTGATTCTGCTGTTGTTACAATAGGGAAAATTACTGGAGGAACAAAACAAAATATCATCGCTGAGCGTGCGAGAGTTGAGGGGACAATTCGAACGTTGTCTATGAGTTCTATGGAAGAAATAAAAGGTAGAATTTCAGCTCTAGTTCGCGGGATCGAAGTAGCCTTTGATTGTAAACTTTCGATTGATTTTGGTTCGAATTATTGTCAAGTATACAATAATGAAGAGGTAACGAAATCATTTATGAATTTTGTACAAAATCGAGCTAATAGTGAACTGATCGAATGTAGAGAGGCAATGACAGGTGAAGATTTTGGTTATTTTCTTGAGGAAATCCCTGGTTTTATGTTCTGGCTTGGAGTAGATTCGGAGTTTGGACTTCATTCAGGTTCATTAAACCCAAACGAAGAGGCAATTCCTTTTGCTATTGAACTACTGATTGACTATTTAAAATCTTATAATCTGACATAGAGTTGTTAGTAGCGCTAAAATTGAACTCTGAAATCATAAAATATATAGAGAATAATCTTCCATTTAGTTGGACAAATTATCGTTGTAGAGAAATGTCTCTTTACATATTTAACGGATGATTTGGAAGGAGGAACGTTTTATGGCAAAGATTGGTGTTGAACAATCTTTAACAGATGTTCAAGAAGCGTTACAATCTAGAGGTTATGATGTTGTACAATTAAAGCAAGAAAACGATGCCGAGGGTTGCGATTGCTGCGTTATTACAGGGCAAGACCAAAATATGATGGGAATTCAAAATGCGGTAACAAAGGGCTCAGTTATTAATGCCAACGGTTTAACTGCTGAGGAAGTTTGTCAGCAAGTAGAATCAAAAATTCAATAAGATAGGAATGGGAATGACAAAAAAAGCCTACTTTAGAAGTAGACTATTTAGGTCATTCCCTATTTCTTTTCAATGAAAACTTGATGTGGAAAAGGAATTTCAATATTATTTTGGTCGAGAGCTTCTTTTAGTGCTTTACGGATTTTTCTTTCAATTGCCCATTGGGACATATTTTCTGTCTTAGCGATAATTCTGATTACTACATCAGAGTCACCTAAGCTTTGAACACCAACGACATTAGGGCCTTCCTTAATAGCAGTTTCTTCGATTGCGACTTGATCACAAGCTGCTTGTAATACGGAAATTGCTTCATCGATATTTTCGTCGTATGCAATGCTAATATCAACTAATGCACGCATATTACCTCTTGAATGGTTACTGACGTTTTTAATTTCGCGATTAGGAATAAAGTGCAACGTACCATCAAATCCACGAAGCCTTGTCGTACGTAAACCAACTTCTTCTACGACCCCGTCTATTCCTGCCATTGTTACATAATCGTCAACATCAATTTGTTTTTCAAGCAAAAGGAAAAATCCTGTAACAACATCACTTACTAATCCTTGAGCACCAAAACCAATTGCGAGTCCGATAATACCAGCTCCTGCAATTAATGGGGCGATTTCATAATCGAAAATCCCAATGATAATAGTCAAGAGAAAAAAGATTAGGAAATATGTGAAGACATTTAGAGCGAGCTTTTCTAATGTCTTCGTTCGACCTGGATGCATACCTCTTTGTTCTTGTAGTTTAAGAAATGATTTAGAAATAATTCTAGTACCAATTTTTTTTACAAGCATGTAAAAAATAAATATTCCAATTAATTGGAAAATAATTATGGAAAGACTAATAATTAGCCCACTCCAATCGTATGTTTCAAACCAACCTAAGTCCAAGACATTTCAACTCCTTCAGTACTTTTATCGGATCTAAGTATTGCCTTTGATGCAAACCAATAAAACATAAAGTAGATTCTAACATAATTTGTAGTAATCATAAAATAATATGGTTTCAAAAAACATTTTGTACTCCTTCATGCTTCTGAATTTCGTGCTAAACCATTCTCAACTAGAGGGAATTGTCCATAAATAATATCAAAAAGATTTAATTGAGAATCTTTTTATAAACTATTTAAGCATATGATTCGTTAATTCGTGTCAAATGAGGTTATAATATCGATATAATTAAAATAAAAGGATGAATTTACTAATATTTTGTTGACTGTTTATAATTCATATTTTATAATAATTATTGTAAATAAGAAACCCGATGTTGGGTAATTTTTTAGGAGGTTTTACATATGAGTGATAAAAGAATGGTTGCAAAACAAGCACCTAGATTTGAAATGGACGCAGTAATGCCTAATAAAGAGTTTGGAAAAGTTAGTTTAGAAGAGAATATGAAGAATGATAAGTGGACTGTACTTTATTTCTATCCAATGGATTTCACGTTCGTTTGCCCAACGGAAATCATTTCTTTAAGTGATCGTTATGATGAATTTGAAGATTTAGACGCTGAAGTAATTGGCGTTTCAACAGATACAATTCACACTCACTTAGCATGGATTAACACGGACAAAACTTCTAATGGCTTAGGTCAACTAAGATACCCTTTAGCTGCTGACACTAACCATGCCATTTCAAGAGAATACGGAGTTCTAATTGAGGACGCGGGTATTGCTTTACGTGGATTATTTATCATTAGCCCAGAAGGTGAATTAATGTATTCAGTAGTTAACCACAATAATATCGGCCGTGACGTAGATGAGACATTACGTGTACTTCAAGCCTTACAAACTGGTGGATTATGTCCAGCAAACTGGAAGCCAGGGCAAGAAACACTTTAACTTGATAACTAATTAATTGAAAGGTCTAGCTAAAAGTTAGGCCTTTTCTTACACTATTTTCCTAGGAGTTGATATTATGAAGTTAAGATCTGCTATGCCTGAATTAGTTGGTGCTACAGAATGGTTAAACGGAGAAGTAACAAGGGATCAATTAGTTGGTGAAAAACCAACGTTATTTCACTTTTGGTCAATAAGCTGTCACTTATGTAAAGAAGCTATGCCAAATGTAAACGAATTCCGTGATCTATATAAAGATCAACTGAATGTAATTGCCGTTCATATGCCTCGTTCAGAAAAAGATCTTGATCTTGAAGAAATAAAAAAGGTTGCTGCCGAACACGAGATTACACAACCGATCTTTGTTGATAGTGCTCACAAGCTAACTGATGCCTTTGAAAACAAATACGTGCCTGCCTATTATGTTTTTGATACTGAAGGACAATTGCGTCATTTCCAAGCTGGTGGTGGCGGAATGAAGATGCTAACAAAACGTGTTAACCGTGTGTTAGGGATAAAAGAAGAATAGTAATGTATAATTTAGAATGTAGAATGTAGAATGAAATGTTGAAGGCGCTGCTTCGAAGGAATGCTTTCATTCAATTTTACATTCAATTTTAAATTCTACATTTTGCATTTTTTATTTATTTATAAAAGAGTCACCTCTTTCTGTAGAAATTTGTATATAATAGAGACTCGGAAATTAAATGATTAAATTTAGGTCTCCTGGAGCTTATGAGCTTGTTTTAAGAGGAAAGCGTGGGATTTTCAAAGTCATTTTCAAAAAAATGAATGACAAATAAACCACATGAAGTGGATTTTTTGAAAATTATATTTTAAGATGACTTTATAAGGACAAAAAGGACTGAATAATCGGGTTGGTAGCCACAAAATTATTCTTTTTTGCTTCCTTTATCCATGCATCGGCATGCTGACACATGCCGATGATATATGTACGAATATTCCAATGTCTAGAACTTCGTCCTCTTGAATCTTCTAAACGATAATCCACTTTTTGCCGTTTAATACAACGCTCAACTCCAGTTCGCAAAGAATAGCGTTTTCGCCATTCCTTACTATCACGTTTGATACGTGGAAAGAGACGAGGATTATCCTTCGTCGCTGTATAAAATGTTCGACCATAATCTGAATCTGAACACGGATTTGGGCATTCCCATTTTCCGCATACGGCTGGACAACGCCATTTGCGCCGATAGGTTTTTTGATTTAATCCCCAGTGGATCATCTCTCGACCAATAGGGCAGACTGGAACACCTTTAAGATTTATATCCATTTGTTTATGCTGAAATTGTTTAGAACGTCTTGGATTAAGGTCAATGATGGCTGAAACATCATAGTGTTCTAACATTTCATAGATGGGAAAAGCATCTAGAGCAGAATCTAAGATGACTTCACTGATTTTCCAATCAGAATACCAATGTTTGAGTTCATGAAACGTACTTACAAATAAAACTGAGTCATGTTTACTGGCTCTGTAGAGCCTTGGATAAATAGGTAAGTCATAAGGACTATCAGATGCAGTTACCATGAATAGGCTTCGCCCATAATAGTACTTTTCTCTAGAACTATCCCAACCGTAATCAGCGTCAGGGTCTGAGAATTGTCTCTTGCATTGGCATTTCCAATTTCCTTGTTTACGACAATCGCATAGAAACTTACCATAAGGTCTTCCACCAGTAACAACGGGAGATCCATCACCGAGGATGCTTAAGGACATGGTGTCACCTAGTAATCCTTGTGTTGCTGATTTATTGACGAACAAGGATTGAAAGATCATTTGAAGTTGGTCATGGGCTTTCGGTGTATATTTAATATCCTTATTTTTCAAGGCGCGTTTAACTAGTTTTTCAACAATCTTAGGGTTTTTAGGCTCTTGTTTCTGATTCTTTTTGCCTTTCTTTCTTGGTTTCTTTAGCTTTCTGTTATTTCTATTCGATAGATGTGGAGTTGAACCAAGCCATAGCCGATTAAAAAAATCGTAAAAGGTACCTACTCCAGGAACATTGTATGGAGAAAAACCACTAAGGACCGCAAGAACTGGCGTTGTCTTTAATGTATAAACCCACTTGTCAATACTTGAGATATGGTGGTAATGCATGAGCATTAAACTCCGAAGCATATCACACGGCTGCCGCGGTTTTCTTCCTCTTGGATTAGAGGAATAACGGTGTCTAAGCAACATGGTGGCATCGGTTAGGTCAATCAAGGAACACCAAATTATTGGTTCAGAGTAAAAGGTTTTTAAAAATGCTTTATCCTTATAGAGTTCATCTAATTGCTCGACAACAAAAGACAGATAGGATTCATGAGAACGGACGTTTTTTAGCATAAAAATTCCCCCAATACGAGTTTTTTAATGTCTTCAACTCGATTATTGGGGCGTTCTGAATTTGTCAAGAGGAAAATGTGTTCGCCCCCTTTAAATAGGGGTAAAACAATAAAAAGCCCTAGTCGAAAGACTAGAGCTGAAGCGGAAATTTAATTTCCGAGAGACTATATATATAGAATGAGGTGATTTTTTTATGCAAATAAACGATAAAAGAAATAGTTTAGTAAAGCACGCAAATAAAACTTACCGGAGAAGAGCAAGGTCGGAAATTAGAAACATTGCCATTCATCATAGTGCAACGACATCGGGTAGTGCTGAAGCCTTTGCAAGGTATCATGTGAATCAGCTCGATTGGCCAGGTGTTGCATATCATTACGTCATAAATAAAGATGGTTCTATTGATTTGTGCCATGACCCAGAAGTAGTGAGTTATCATGTGGGTAATAGTAATGGAAGGGCGCTAGGAATTTGTATGGTTGGAGATTTTAGAACTCAGACTTTAGATGCCCCACAAAGAAATGCAGCATTAGAATTGGTTAAAAATCTCATAAATGATTTTAATCTCACTGTGGATGATGTATGGGGTCACATTGAATTCCCAGGGTACTCGTGGAAACCATGTCCTTCAATTAATATGGAGCAATTTAGATCGTCTTTAAGAGAGGCGGGGAGTCCTACATCATCACCTATAAACAATATCCCGAGTCAACCAAGTCCAAGACAGATAATAAGTCGTGGCGATCGTGGAGATGATGTAAAGACTATTCAACAAAAATTAGCTGACTTAGGTTTTAATCCTGGTCCTATAGACGGTATATTTGGTCCGTTAACAGTGGATGCAGTGGAAAGATTTCAACGTAGCGCCAGAATAGGGGTCGATGGTGTTGTTGGACCTGAAACTAGAAGTGCGCTTGAGAACTATGAAGCTACAACAGATCCGGTTGAACATGGTGCTCCATCAGATGAGCCTGATCAGAGAGAGGAGCAATATCTTGGTGAACAGCGGCGAATGCTTCGTCTAATTAGACCGATGATGCGGGGAGAAGATGTTATCCAAGTACAAGAAAAGGTTGGGGCGCTTATTGATGGAGTATATGGACCCGCAACTGAAAGAAGTGTAATGGCATTTCAAAGAAGAAATAATTTAACCGTTGATGGAATAGTTGGTCCGTTAACATGGAGAGCGTTAGACGCTACCAATGGAAATGTCCCAGTTTACGAAAGGATATTATCACTGCAAACGCCAATGATGCGTGGTGATGATGTAAGACATGTTCAACAAGCCCTAAATGTTCAAGTCGATGGAATATTCGGACCTAATACTGAAAGGGCCGTTCGAGAATTTCAAAGACAAGCAGGAATTACAGTTGATGGAATTGTTGGACCGCAAACTTGGAACCGATTATTCTAACATTTTTTGATTAATTTTCAAATCCAATTACTATAATATTTAAAATATTGTGTTATGATAAAATTAAGAAGGAAGTTTAATAGGAAGTTTTTGGATGGAGGAAAGACAGCTCTATGAAAAAAACAGTTTGCGGTAATTGGATTAGGTAGATTTGGTGGAAGTATTTGTAGGTCCTTAAGTGAGCAAGGAATGGAAGTTCTTGCTATCGATACAGATGAAGACAAAGTTAACAATTTCTCTTCTATAGTTACTCATGCGGTTGTAGCAGATGGAGCTGATGAAGGTGCATTAAAGAGCCTTGGTGTTCGTAACTTTGATCATGTAATCGTAGCAATAGGAGATAACATTCAAGCGAGTATTTTAACCACACTTATTTTAGATGAGCTTGGGGTAAAGCACATCACTGTGAAGGCTCAAAATGATTATCATGAAAAAGTTCTAAACAAAATTGGGGCTCATAAAGTTGTTCACCCTGAAAGAGATATGGGTATTAGAATTGCTCATAACATCGTTTCTAAGAATGTCTTAGATTACTTGGAACTTTCGAAAGACTATAGTATTGTTGAACTTATTGCTGGAGATAAAATGCATAATAAATCCTTAATAGAATTAAATATCCGTGCCAAATACGGGGTAAATATTATGGCTATTAAAAGAGATGGGATTATTAATGTGTCTCCTTATGGTACCGAGAAAATCTTAAATGGTGATATTCTTATTATTATCGGAGCAGTTGTAGATATCAACAAGTTAGAAGATGCTTTATTTGATAAAGATTAAAGCAAAAAAACAAACGATGGGGATTAGATCCGCATCGTTTGTTTTTTTATTAAACTAAACTTCCATAATGATTGGTAAAATCATTGGTTTTCGTTTCGTTTTTTCATATAGAAATGGTCCTAATACATCAGTGATTTCATTTTTAATTTCAGACCATTGAGATGTTTTACGATCCATAATGGTTTGCAAATGTTTTGCGAGAAGTGCTTGAGCGTCGTTAATTAAATCTCCAGATTCTCTCATGTAAACGAAACCTCTTGAGATGATATCCGGACCTGCTGTTACTTTAAATTCTTTCATGTTTAAGCTAACAACAACTACGACAAGTCCTTCCTCTGATAAAATTCTGCGATCTCTTAATACGATATTACCGATATCGCCAATTCCATTTCCATCAACATACACAGAGCCCGATGGAACTTTACCAGCTATACCAGCTTCATCCTCACTTAAACCTAATACTTCTCCGTTATCCATCACAAAGCAGTTTTCTTCTGGAATATCACAGTCTACTGCAAGTTTCACATGCATCTTCAACATTCGATATTCACCGTGGATTGGCATAAAGTATTTTGGCTTCATTAAGCGGATCATAAGCTTTTGTTCTTCTTGTCCACCGTGTCCAGAAGTATGGATATCACTTAAAGATCCGTGTATAACTTCAGCCCCAGCGCGATATAATTGATTGATTGTTTTGCTCACACTTAAAGTATTTCCTGGAATTGGTGATGAAGAAAAAACAACGGTATCGCCAGGAATAATTTGAATTTGACGGTGTGTTCCAAAAGCAATACGTGATAAAGCTGCCATTGGTTCTCCTTGGCTACCAGTACAAAGTATCGTCACTTCGTTTGCAGGAAGCTTGTTTATTTGATTATGCTCAATAAATGTACCTTTTGGTGCTCTTATATAACCTAAGTCTTGACCAATATTTATGGCGTTTTCCATACTTCTACCAAATACCGCGACTTTACGATTATTAGCAACCGCAGATTCAACCACTTGTTGTAGACGGTGGATATTTGAAGCGAAAGTAGCAAAAATTAATCGTCCATCTATTTTGCGGAATATCGAATCAATACTTTCCCCAACTTTTCGTTCAGACATTGTAAAGCCTGGCACTTCACTGTTCGTGCTATCAGATAAAAGGCAAAGTACCCCTTCTTGTCCAATTTGAGCCATCTTCGTTAAATTAGCTGGCTCGCCAACAGGTGTAAAGTCAAACTTGAAGTCACCAGTCTGAACGATGTTACCAGGAGGTGTTTTCACAACAATTCCGAATGAATCCGGAATACTGTGAGTAGTTCTAAAGAATGTTACAGATACATTCTCGAATTTGATAATATCGTCTTCTTTAATTTCAATCATTTTTGTTTTTCTAAACAAACCATGCTCTTCTAATTTACCTTTTAATAAGCCAAGTGCTAATTTTCCTCCGTAAATAGGAATATTCACTTGTCTTAGTAGGTAAGGGATGCCGCCGATATGATCTTCATGCCCATGTGTGATAAATAACCCTTTAATTTTGTCGATATTTTTTACTAAATACGTATAATCGGGTATAACATAATCAATTCCAAGTAATTCATCTTCTGGGAACTTTATCCCTGCATCTATTAAAATGATTTCATCTTGATATTGAACCACGTATGTGTTTTTTCCAATTTCACCTAACCCGCCTAAAGCGAAAACAGCTGTTTGATTGCTTTTAACTTGTTTCATAATTTTATAAATTCTCCACTTTAAAATTTTCGCTTTGTTTTTCATATTCGAGGTAAGCACCCTCTACTGGTAGTACGAATTCAATATTGTATGCTCTTGAAGCTAAATTTTTTCGAACTTCCATTTCAGAATCTGCTTCAAAATAAAGCGAATTTGTCTTTTCTCTAACCGCAGCCTCTAGTACAGTATCTTGATATAGAACTTTGTAAATCATTAAAACCTCTCCTTAAAATCGTTAATTTATCTTTCATCATTATAAATGATAATGGGTTTTATTTCATGTTTTTCTTTTAAATGCACTAAAAAGCAGAAGATTTCATTAAAACTGTAAGAAGTGTTTACTAGAAAACAATGTTAATTAGCATGATACATTATTTTTCTTTAGATAACAAATTTAGGGAAGTAAATTAACATTTTTATAATTCTAAAAGTCCATTTCTAGGAAGTAGATCTCGACACCGTTTCAATAACTTATCTCGCCATTTTTTTAACATAACTATAACCTCCTTTAGAATTCCGTAAAAGTTTTCTTATCTGTAGTATGTGTTAGATAGAGAAACTCATGAATGGAAAAAAATGAAGGTGAATTATGAACGAATAATTTAAAATAAAAAGAGGTAGACAGATAAATGTCTACCTCTCAAGAAAGTTATCTAAATGCGTCGGGGACCGGCTTCATAAAGGGGTCTTTTGATTCTTCAATTCTATCGTAAAACATAACTCCGTTTAAATGGTCAATTTCGTGTTGGAATACGATAGCTGGAAGCCCTCGTAGCCTGATTGAAATTTGTTCGCCCTCAATTGTGGTTCCTTGCACTGTAATCCTTGCATACCTAGGTACGAGTCCTGGTACATCTCTATCAACTGATAAACAACCCTCACCATTCTCTAACTGCGTCATTTCCACTGAATGACTGACAATTTTAGGGTTGAATAAAGCATATTCATATAAGTTTTCATTTTGGTCAGAAACTAAAACAGCAATCATACGCTTTGCGACATTAATTTGTGGAGCTGCAAGTCCTACACCTGGTCTTAGCCCAAACTTCTCAGCAATTTCCGGATCTTGACTATTATGTAAAAAGTCCATCATCTTTTGAAGTATATCGCGATCTTCTTGGGATGCTGGTAAAGTGACTTCTTTAGCAACTTTTCTTAAAGTTGGATGACCTTCTTTTATGACATCTTTCATTGTAATCAATTTGCACAACTCCTTAACAGTTTTAGGGAATAATTTTATTATGAATTTCATTTATTGTTAATATTATACTACTCGATATAAAAAAGAAAGAAACGAGAGCAAAAAGACTCTCGTTCCTAAATCATTTTTTTAAACAACTGGGGTATACCAAGCTGCACCTACAATTATTAATAATATGAAGAGAACGACTATTAAAGCAAAACCAGCGCCTCCTCTTGGTGCAGGTGCATAAGCTGGAGCAGCATAACCCATTCCGCAAGGATCCCAACAACCGTGTCCGTACATAATTAAATTCCTCCTTTAAAAGTTTAATCGCTTCACGCGACTTAATAATATGCTATGCAATATTCTAATCTTCGGTTGGATGAATACCCATTTTGGGATATTTTAAATGGGATTAATAGTTCCTTATACGTCAAATTAGTTAGAAATTGATCTAAGTGGGGCTGAAAGTGTATTATTAATTTCATTCGTTAAGGAAAAACTTGTACTAAACAAAATAAAAGACAATATATTTAAGTGAGGGAATTTGATACTTGACTGTTGTTAAAAGATGTTTTTTGGTATAGTGTTTTATAGAACACCCTAATGGAAAAAGTTTTGGTTTAAAAGGGGGAAATATAATCTTGTTAAAATTTAAAAAGCTAAAATTTGTAGTTATACTTATTTTAATTTTAGTGGTTGGTTGTACAAAAGTTAATCCGGCGGAAGATATTTATCATCATCTAGAAAAAGCAGTTAGCCTTGAAGCTGCATTCGAGCAACAACAAGAACCACTCTCAAAAGCAGAAAATGATGAATATGAATTGTATGATCAAATACTGGGTCTTGCGGATTTAGAAGAGATTAAAGTGTTAGCGGTAAAAGCGGAAGAACTGGCCGTTTCTAGAAAGTCGATGATCGAAACAGAGCGAGACAGCATTGATGAAGCTTTTCAAGAATTTTCACAGATAACACCAATTATTGAGACGATAGAAAATGAAGAATTATTAAAAATAGCTAACGAGTTGGTAGCGATTATGGATAAAAGATATCAAACGTATATGGAATTATATAATGAGTATAAGGTCGCCATTGATTTGGACTTAGAGCTGTATAAACTAATTCAAAAAGAAGACTTAACCATCGATGAGCTAGAAGCTCAGCACGAAAAGGTTAATTCATCCTATGAGATGGTAAATGGTTTCAAAGACCAATTTAATCAATATACAATTCAGTATAACGATCTAAAGAGAAATTTTTATGATTTAGCTGACTTAGAAGTAGTTTACAATTAATACTTAAGAGGAATTTCAAAATAGTAAACAAATAAAAGGTACTATTCTTTTATAATTGTTTACTAAAATGAAATTCCTTTTTCTGTTGTTTCCTTTACTGGAAAATATAACAGCGGTTTTGTGTATTAACACTGTATAAATGGTGTTATATCAACATTTAAGTGATTTTTATAATACAGAAAACTTATGCGCGGTATAACAGAATAAAAAATTTGGTAAACTGAAAAATGTTTTCAAGTAGAAAAACCCTTTAAAATCAGGAATAAATCATTGACAATACTTTTTGTCCTAATGTAGACTAAGCTCAGATAGAAAGTGTTGTACCATTAAATTTTAATATTGAGTGATACAGATTTTTTGAAAGGAAATCACTTAAAGCAAAACTAATAAAAACATCTCAATATATTTTGCTAATTTAGCAGTTGTATTGAAATGAAATATGGGCAACCTAAACTAGAGTTTTATACCGAAATTATTATTTTCTTTTGATATGAAAGGAAGAGGTGAACGTACGATGATGAAAAGTAAAACGTTAGAGCAAGTTGAAAAGCAGTTTGAAACCTTCCAGATTTTAAATGAGGAAGGGGAAGTGGTTAACGAAGCGGCAATGCCAAGTTTAAGTGATGAGCAATTACAAGAGTTAATGAAGCGTATGGTTTATACGAGAATTTGGGATCAACGTGCTATTTCTTTAAATCGCCAAGGGAGATTAGGGTTCTATGCACCAGTAGCAGGCCAAGAAGCATCGATGCTTGGTTCTCACTTCGCTTTAGAAAAAAACGATTGGATTTTACCTGGCTATCGTGATATTCCGCAAATGGTTTTCCATGGAGTAACATTGGAGCAAGCGTTCTTATGGTCACGTGGGCATTTTAAAGGTGGTCAAATGCCTGAAGGTGTCAATGTATTAATGCCACAAATCATTATCGGTGCACAAATCATCCAGGCTGCTGGAGTAGCAGTAGGACTTAAGCGTAAAAAAACAGATACGGTAGCTATTACGTACACAGGTGATGGTGGAGCCTCACAAGGTGATTTCTATGAGGGGTTAAACTTTGCAGGGGCATATGCTGCACCAGCAATTTTCGTTGTTCAAAACAATCGTTTCGCAATCTCTACGCCGGTAGAAAAGCAATCTGCTGCAAAAACAATTGCTCAAAAAGCAGTTGCGGCTGGTATTCATGGCGTACAAGTTGACGGTATGGACGTATTAGCTGTTTATGCTGCAACCTTAGAAGCTCGTGAACGTGGTCTAAGAGGAGATGGGCCAACATTAATTGAAACATTAACTTATCGTTATGGTCCTCATACAATGGCTGGTGATGATCCGACACGTTATAGAACTACAGACTTAGATGATGAGTGGGAAAAGAAAGATCCACTAGTTCGTTTCCGTAAATTTTTGGAAAAGAAAAATTTATGGTCCGAACAACAAGAAAATGAAGTTGTAGAACAAGCTAAAGAAGATATTAAGGTAGCTATTAAGAAGGCCGACGGTGCACCTAAGCAAAAAGTGAATGATTTAATGGGCTTTATGTATGAAACGCTTCCTAACAATTTACAAGAACAAATGGAAGAATATAAAGCAAAGGAGACGAAATAAACTATGGCACAAATGACAATGATCCAAGCAATTACAGATGCCATGCGCGTAGAACTAAAACGTGATGAGAACGTCCTATTATTCGGAGAAGACGTTGGAAAGAACGGTGGTGTTTTCCGTGCTACTGAGGGTCTTCAAGCAGAGTTTGGAGAAGACAGAGTATTTGATACTCCATTAGCTGAATCAGGAATTGGTGGACTCGCCATCGGTCTTGGTTTAACTGGTTTCCGTCCGATCATGGAAATTCAGTTCTTCGGTTTCGTTTTTGAAGTGTTTGACTCAATTGCTGCTCAAATGGCGCGTATGCGTTATCGTTCTGGTGGGGTCTATCATTCACCAGTAACAATTCGTTCACCGTTTGGTGGTGGGGTGAAAACACCAGAACTCCATGCTGATAGCTTAGAAGGTTTAATGGCGCAAACTCCAGGGGTTAAAGTAGTTATTCCTGCAACACCATATGACGCAAAGGGATTATTAATTTCGGCGATTCGTGATAATGATCCAGTTGTATTTTTAGAGCATATGAAACTTTATCGTTCGTTCCGTGGTGAAGTTCCTGAAGGTGAATACACAATTGAGTTAGGTAAAGCTGATGTGAAGCGTGAAGGGAAAGATATCTCAATTATTACTTACGGAGCAATGGTTCACTCATCTTTAAAAGCTGCAGAAGAATTAGCAAAAGAAGGTATTGAAGCTGAAGTTATTGATTTACGTACAGTTAGTCCTATCGATATTGATACAATTTTAACTTCTGTTCAGAAAACAAACCGAGCGATTGTTGTCCAAGAAGCGCAGATGCAAGCTGGAATTGGTGCAAATGTTGTTGCTGAAATTACTGAAAGAGCAATTTTAAGCTTAGAAGCACCAGTACTTCGTGTGGCGTCGCCTGATACTGTGTTCCCATTTGCTTCTGCTGAAGATGTTTGGTTACCAGGATATAAGGAAATCGTTGAAAAAGCGAAAACGGTTATTAATTTCTAAGGAGAAAAAGAAGTGTTTCGCTTCTTTTTCATTCCATTATAAAAAGCTTTAAACAATTTTGTAGGTCGAGGTAACTGTGTTTTCGTATTATCCAACTACTAAAGATAATAATCATAAATGAATGAGTATAGGGAGGCGTTTTTAGTGGCGTTTGAATTTAAACTTCCTGATATTGGTGAAGGTATTCATGAAGGTGAAATCGTAAAATGGTTTGTCAAACCAGGAGATGAAGTAAAAGAAGATGATATTTTACTTGAGGTTCAAAATGACAAAGCCGTTGTAGAGATTCCATCACCAGTTGAAGGTAAAATTTTAGAATTAAAAGTTACAGAGGGAACTGTTGCCATCGTTGGTGATGTTCTAGTAACAATTGATTATGATGGTGAAATTCCAGCATCAGCACATGGTCATCATGATGAGGAAGAAGAAGCTACTCCAGCCAAAGAAGCTAAACAAGAAACTGTAACAGAAGAAATTTCTGAAGTTGATGAATCTAGAAGAGTTATCGCAATGCCATCTGTACGTAAATATGCAAGAGAAAAAGGGATCGAGATCAAAAAAGTGCAAGGTACAGGTGATAACGGCCGTGTGTTAAAAGTTGATATCGATAACTTTGGAACAGCTACACCTCAAAATGCTGAGGCTAATGAGGAGGTGCCTGGAGCAGAAACGACCCAAGCAACTTCTGAGCGTAAGACTACAACTGAGAAAAAAGCAGTTAAACCATATGAAGCAGTTCATGGTGAGTTAGAAACTCGAGAGAAAATGAGTGGAATTCGTAAAGCTATCTCTAATGCAATGGTTAATTCTAAACATACTGCTCCACACGTAACGCTAATGGATGAAATTGATGTAACAGATTTAGTATTACATCGTAAGAAATTCAAAGGAATTGCTGCTGATAAAGGTATTAAGTTAACTTACTTACCATACGTTGTTAAGGCACTTACTTCAGCATTAAGAGAGTATCCGACTTTAAATGCATCTATTGACGACGTAAATGAAGAAGTTGTTTATAAGCATTATTACAATATTGGAATTGCTGCAGACACTGAAAAAGGTTTACTAGTGCCGGTTGTAAAAGATGCTGATAGAAAATCAATCTTTAAAATTTCAGCTGAGATTAATGAACTAGCTACAAGTGCTCGTGAAGGGAAATTATCACCTGATAAAATGAAGGGTGGTTCTTGTACAATTACGAACATTGGATCGGCAGGCGGACAATGGTTTACTCCTGTAATTAACCATCCAGAAGTTGCGATCTTAGGAATTGGGAGAATTGCAGAAAAACCAGTCGTTAAAAACGGTGAAATTGTCGTTGCTCCAGTATTAGCATTATCATTAAGTTTTGATCATCGTTTAATTGACGGTGCAACAGCACAAAATGCGTTAAATCATATTAAACGCTTACTGAACGATCCACAATTATTAGTTATGGAGGCGTAAAAAATGGTAGTAGGAGATTTTGCGGTAGAAGTAGAAACACTCGTTATTGGGGCAGGTCCTGGTGGTTATGTTGCTGCTATTCGTGCAGCTCAGCTTGGTCAAAAGGTAACGATCGTTGAAAAAGAAAATTTAGGTGGGGTTTGCTTAAATGTAGGTTGTATTCCATCAAAAGCTTTAATTGCAGCTGGTCATAAATATCACGATGCTACAAATTCTGAAGATATGGGAATTACTGTAGGAAATGTTTCGTTAGACTTTTCAAAAGTACAAAAATGGAAATCTTCAGTTGTAAATAAACTTACTGGTGGTGTTGAAGCCTTATTAAAGGGTAATAAGGTGGATATAGTTAGAGGTGAAGCTTTCTTTGTTGATGAGAATACTGTACGTATTATGGACGAAAAATCATCGCAAACGTATAAATTTAACAATTGTATTATCGCTACAGGCTCTAGACCAATTGAATTACCAGCTTTTAAATGGAGCAAGCGTGTTATCTCTTCAACAGGTGCATTAGCGCTAGAAGAAGTTCCGAAAAAGATGATTGTAATTGGTGGCGGTTATATTGGTGTCGAGTTAGGTTCTGCCTATGCTAACCTTGGAACAGAATTGACAATTTTAGAAGGTGGAAAACAAGTATTACCAGGTTTTGAAAAGCAAATGAGTCAATTGGTAACAAAACGACTGAAGAATAATGGGGCAGAAATTTTTACAAATGCATTGGCGCAAGGTGTAGAAGAAACTGCTAATGGTGTTAAAGTTACTGCTGAAATAAAAGGTGAAACAAAAACGTTTGAGGCGGATTATGTTTTAGTAACTGTAGGACGTCGACCGAATACTGAAGAACTAGGATTAGAGCAAGCTGGCATCGAAATGACAGACCGAGGCTTAGTGAAAGTCGATAAGCAGTGTAAAACAAGTGTTAATGGCATCTTTGCTATTGGGGATATCGTAGATGGACCAGCACTTGCTCATAAAGCTTCCTATGAAGGTAAAGTTGCGGCAGAAGTGATCTCTGGTCATCCTGCTGAAGTAGACTATCTAGCTATTCCTGCAGTAGTTTTCTCAGGTCCTGAACTTGCTTCTGTGGGCTTAACTGAAGCGGAAGCAAAAGAAGCAGGTTATGAGGTTATCGTTTCTAAGTTCCCGTTTGCAGCTAATGGCCGTGCTTTATCACTAAATGAAACAGACGGATTCATGAAGATGGTAACGCGTAAAGAAGATGGATTAGTTCTTGGTGTTCAAATTGCTGGCTTAAATGCTTCTGACATGATTTCTGAAGCTTGTGTAGCGATTGAAGCGGGTATGACAGCTGAAGATATAGCAATGACAATTCATGCTCATCCATCATTAGGTGAGATTACGATGGAAACAGCAGAAGTAGCAATCGGAATGCCGATCCATATTGTAAAATAAGTAAAAAGTACTTCAGGGTAAACAAAAAAGAGAGGATGACATTTAACAGTCATCCTCTCTTTTTATTTTTCTACTAATGCATCTTCAAGCATTTTTAGTATTTCGAATTTCTTTAAAGATCCTTCAACGCGAATTGTCACATGTTCATTATGTAAAACTAACAAGGTAGGGTACTCTTGAATATTATAGTGTCGAACTAAATCACGATCTGAGGAATGAATAATATTAAATGAACGAATTTTTTCTGGATGTCTTCTTTTTACGTCTAAAAGAGCATCGTAATAATTCCCTTCATCGTTAATAAAGTGATCATCAGAGAAAAGTAATGTAATATTTTCATCCTTCTTTTGTAAAAAGGGGTAATTTGCTATCACTTCATCATTCTTTATACAGCTTGTTATTAGTAATAGGAAGATTGGAATTAAACAAATAGCTAGTCTTAGTTTCCTCACAAAGCCATTCACTTCCTTTTTCTCTAGATAATAAACAAACACTCCTGTTTAGTTTACCACGGAAAAGAGTGAATCTTCTGTTCGTAATAAAACTGTTACATAATTGAAAAGATTATATCTGATTTATTTTAATATTAACAAAAACAACAAATAATGATAGATATTTTAAATATCTTAACTAAGAAATATTGGTTACCCCCAAAACTTAACAACTAATCATATTGAATTTGATTTGCAAAAATATAAGCTGGGTAATTTTTATTATTTTCAGAGAAAAGTTGTTCCTCCATTGTAGCTTTTTGTAATATAGATAAACACTCAAGTATGGCAAGAAGCTCATGAAGGAATGCCCCTTTTTGACTATACGTTGAATTAGATTGAATTTCTTCTTTGAGTAGATCGTAAAGTTGTTCATGGGTGTAGTTGATCTTATTTTTGTTAGTATGAAATATGTTTTTGCAAAGGTTTTTAATAAATTTAACCGAAGACAGTACAAGTTTTTTTTCGTCGTAAGAAAGTTCTTTAGCTAAATTAATATGACTTAAATTACCAACGTGAAAAATAATTTTTTGTAGTTGATTCAACTTTTTTTGTAAAAATTGGAACGATCTTTCCTCTATCTCATTACTTTTTCGGTATTGCCACTCAGATTCTTGATAATCACATAACTGAAATGCTTTATCTAATTCTTGGTGCAGATTTCTCATTGTAACTGTAATTGAGTACTCTTTCTCTTTAACTATTGTACAAATTAAATCGTCTAGATGAGTTGCGGTATCTCTATAGAGCTCGTTAACTTTTCGGACGAGTAATGGTCCGAATTTTGGAGGCAACACTGCAAAGTTAACAAAAGTAGATATTATAATTCCTAACGAAGTTCCTGATAATCGTAAAACAAATTCGCTAATTAAACTTTCATTAGATCCGGGGATCATTGCAACTGCTGTAAGAGTTGCTACTAAAGTAACATTATCTAATTTTAAGTGGTGACAGAACAAAATTGTTAACATACTAACGAGAGCGAAGGTAATGGCACCTTGACCGAGAAGTAAATCTAAAATCAATGCAAATCCAGCGCCAATTGCTGCTGCTGGTAAACGGATAATTCCTCTCTTTAAGGAATCCGCAGCAGTAGGTTCAGTTGTAACGATCGCGGTAATAACGGCAAAAATCACTGGTAAATCTAATTTGATACATACTAACGCTGTGATGAATACTGCGATACCAGTTTTTAATATTCTACGTCCAACAAATTTAAATGGGTTCATTTTTACTCACCTTTAAATTATCTCAATATGTAAAGTATTTGTGGTAATTGGGAAAACTATGCAAATAATAGTAAGTATTATTGATTTTTTAAAACGAAGTCTTATGTTACGATGGTTGTAATAAAAAATATGTTTAGGGTGGTTTCATGAAAAAAATATTCTTACTAATTTTGTTTATTTCTATTATTTACGTATTAGTTGGTTGTTCCGGTGAAACTGAACGACAAATAGAAATGGAGGAAGAAGCCACTGTCATCGAAACAGAAGCTGCCAAAGAAACAGTTGTTATTGAAGAAGATGAAAAGGTAAGTGTAATTGAAGATGAATTAAAAGAACAAGTTGAGCCGTCTTCTCTCTATGTATTGAACAGTGATCACACAGTAAGTCCTGTTGATGAGACAGTTAATGAAAAAGTTGTTCTCTTAACAATTGATGACGCGCCAAATCGCTATTCGGTTGAAATGGCCAACTTATTAAAAGAAAAAGACATTAACGCGATCTTTTTTGTAAATGGGCATTTTATAAATAATGATGCAGGAAAAGAAAAGTTAAAAACAATCTATGACCTAGGATTCGAAATTGGAAATCATACGATGAACCACCCGAACTTAAGGAATTTACCAGAAGAAAAGCAACGACAAGAAATCATTGAGTTAAATAATTTAATTGAAGAAATAACAGGGGAAAGACCTCGTTTTTTTAGGGCGCCATTTGGCGTAAACACAGACGTATCACGTCAAGTAGTCGAAGAAGAGTCTATGCAGTGGATGAATTGGACATATGGATATGATTTTGAAAAGGGATATATGGAAAAAGAGGCACTTGCAGAAATAATGGTAAATACAAACTTGCTACGACCTGGTGCTAACCTACTAATGCATGATCACCCATGGACGCTTGAGGCGCTACCGTTAATTATTTCAGGATTAGAACAAAAAGGCTATGGATTTGTGGATCCGAAAACGATTGAGTGAGAAACTGGGCAATCAACTTGATGCAAATTGAGTTCATTGCCTTTTTCATTGTTTAGATACTTAACTTTAATCTATGGCAACATCTTACACATACTGGAGGTTTAGTGGTGTGTGTAGATGGTCAAAATAGAGATTAGCAATTTTATGAAGGGTGAAACGAATGAAACAACCTATTATAGTACTTATTTTTTTATTAATTCTATCAGCATGTGGGAAAAGCGATGGAACAAGACAACAAGAGAGAAATAATACAAAAAAAGAAGATCATCAAATCATTATTGAAGAACAAGAGCCATTATTTCAAGAAATCGCTCTAAAGTCTATTAATGAGAAACAAGTCTTTTTAGTCAGTGACCTAATTGAAAAGATTGATGGAAAATATGAATACGATAAATTGCATCGATCTTTAATAATGGAAATAAATAACCAGATATATAAGCTTGTTTCTGGAATTCCGGTAATTGAACAGTCAGGGATATATTTGCCTATTGATAATGTGGAGTTAATTGTCGATGAGGATGGTATTTATTTACCAGTGGATTTTCTTGAAAAGGCTTTAGGAGCTAATGCTGAGGTTGTGAATGAAAGTATCGTTTTTCATTGGGCAAAAGATGTTGTGACGACGAGTCGCGATCTTCAAGAAAGTAATTTTAATGAAGAAATGACAGTAGAAGAAATGATCGATTACTTATCATTTCTCCAAAGTCCAATCGAGGATGCCCAAGTAAGCACGATAAAAAACCACCTTCCAGGAGCGAGGCGAGCTTACCGAAATGGGTTTCACGAGGGAATTGATTGGTACCCATATGCATCGGGTCAACATATATCTACCGTTACCCCTGTTTATGCAATGGCCCAAGGGATTGTCGTGAGGGCGGATCATGATTATAATGAGTACCCTTCTCCTGAAGAGAGAAATAAAGATTTAGCTCTTACTGCAGAACTAGGAGAAACACCTCTGTATATTTTTGACCGACTGCGCGGTAGACAAGTTTGGGTACAGTATGAAAAAGGGATCATGATTCGTTTTGCACACCTTGATGCAATTGCAGAAGATTTGCATGTGGGCAAGAAGGTGTCAGAATCGACAATTATTGGTTATGTTGGAAATTCGGGTACAAGTGGAGCTGTAAATAATGATGGTACACAATTACATCTTCATAAAGACATTCTAATTTATGGGGAATTGTTCTGGAAGCCGTTTACACTTGAAGAGATTAAAACAATTGTCGAGGAAGTATTTAGTTAAGAGTGAATAGTAGCTATTCGAACAAAAAAATGAGTGATTGATTAAATTTAATCTAAAAATGTAAAAAACAGGTACTGTGAAAAAAAGCAACAAAAATGAGATTTGTGATTTTTTTTATGTTTCTTCACTTTTTCAGCCTTAACTTCTTGTACTTAAATTAATTCAAACCATAAGACAAAACATGACAGTTTTTGCACGTTTCTTATGTTATTCTGTTGAGGTTATTCTATTTTTCATGTTAGGTACTTGGTAGACTTCTGCCTTTAAATATAAGATTTCATTTTGGGGGGATTTAGGTGAATAAGTCAGATATGCTTGATGAACTTAGACTTGAAGTAGGGATGATTGCAGATCGAGTTTCGACATGTCAGGAATTTTATTTAGGAATTATTAATACAATTGGTAAGCACCTTCCTCACCATTTTGGAGTAGCAATGTATCGATGTCATAATGGTTTTTTTTGTTATTTGAGTGGTCATGGTACAATTTCTGAAAAAAACACGATTAAATATGGAGATGGGATGTTTAGTATTTGTAGTATAAGGGGTAAAGTAACAATACACCGGGAATTGGATAAAATAAGTGCATATGCGCCAATTTATGATGGACAGCACTTAATTGGCATCTTCTTAGCTGAATGCCAAGATATTCATTATGAGGTTACTGATGAAGATCTTATATTTCTTCAAGAAATAACAAGATATATTGAGGTAAAAAGAAAACAGTTATCTAATGCTTCAATTGATAATTTCGAGCATTAATTGATAATTAAGCTGTATTGAATTATCATTTTAATTGAATAGGTGAACAAAGTAGAATTTGTATAGGACATGATTTTAATGGTTTTTAATCTTTTTAGGTGGCAACTTTAGTGGTTATTTATTAGTCGCAGTTCATAAAAAGTTCATTTGACTATAATAATTATTAAAGTTATAATAAAATTCAGAAAACTTTTAAAAGGAGGCGTCGCTAATGAACTTGTTTGAGAGACTTTATGATGAGCAGGAAGATGTAAAGGTACAATTTATTGGGTTTACTACTGAGAGTGCGCGATATGATTTTGGGATTGTTTACACAAATATGTTCTTTGGAAAGCCTCTTGTGGTCTGTATGCAAACTGGTCGTTCAACGTTACTTTGTGCTGAAGAAGCGGAGAATTGGGAACATGTAAAAAAGGTATTCCAAATCAAATGTGATAATGAAGCACAGGATCTCTCACTATTTTTCGAACAAAAATTACCAACAATGAGCTTTGAATCTCAATATTAAATGGTTAACATAAAAGCCCCAGGCCGAAATAATTTGGTTTGGGGCTTTTTGAATTGAAATAGCCTGTTTTAAGGTTCGTAACGCATTATTTGGTACAATTAGGATAAATGTGTTATACGATTATCTATTGACATAATAATTATGACATATTATTATAAATATAAGGATATTGAAGCGCTTCCAAATAAGGTAGTGTCAAAAGTTCTATGAAAACTAAAGGCTGATGACACTTTCTACCAATTAATCTGGTGGTAGCTCCCGCCATCGCTCTTGACAAACACGCCAATGGTTTAGCGAGAGGTTTAACAAGGGCGAAGAGGACAAAAGAAGGCATAGCTAAATAAGCCCTTGGTACTTCCATTTTAAACCATTGGCAAGTTCGGTTTGTCAAGAGTGCGCTCCGCCGATGGCTAGGAAGGGCTCAGCTAAACAAAAGTTAGGCAGTTTGCTTACTTATCCAATCCTGGGCAAGACCAATAAGAGTTGTCCATCTAGCAGGCATGTTTGGAAGCTTCTCTAACTCAGGAATTGTTACTGGTACTTTTCCTTCCAAAGCTGAATGTGGTCTTAAAAAGTTAAAGTAAGCAACGAACAAGGTCACAAAAGAAACAGAACCATGTTCTGAACCGAAACCATGAGTGGATCGATAGTTTCCTTTAAAGGTACGATTTAGCCGCTCGATAATTTGTTTGAGAGGTCGATATTCTTTTGACACCTCGTCTTCGTTCGTTAAGCCAATTACCTGAATGACCTCAAACGGGATTTGGTGCTGGGCATAAAAGTGTTGTGCTAATAAGTAAATGGGATTGCCATCGACAACGAAAGTTAGGTTTTCTGGGATTTTCCTAAGCTTTAACAACACTTCGTCTATCGCTTTAATAGCTGTAGCTGTATCTCGATTAGGTGACACAGGATAAGAGAGAATGACTTTCTTCACGGCATCAAAAAAGAAAAACAGGTAATGCCAACGGCCATTTACGCGGATGTATGTTTCGTCACCACAAAATTGATCTGAGAGTTCGTAAGGATAGTGATCAATATACGGTTTCAACCACAATGCCACACTGTTTTCGTAGTTTAAAATGCTTTGATGAGAAATTGAAACACCGTGTACATCTTTCATCAACGCTGCTGTTTTACGGGCTGAAAGTCCATAATTGACGTGATAAGTCAAAATCAGTCCAAGCGTATGTGGAGACACATAAATTCTTGATAGATCAACTCTCGGTCTCTTTGGTGAATGCTTCGCTAATGGTTGAAAATCAATGTGAAACTGGCGGTAAATATAGCGAAGTTTAAAGGCTTGAGGATCTTCTTTGAACCGATTTTTCTCTTTTTGAGTCATCGCATTACGTTTCTGTTGGTAATAAGAACAAGCGTCGTTTTTACACTTGTACACATGGAAGTCTTTTCTTTCTTTCACTTTTTCGAGTGTTTTTGAACAGTGAGGGCATTTCAGGATTGCTTCCTTGAGATAACGATTTTTCTCACTGAAAAGGCACGAACACACCTTACATTGATATTGTCCTTTCGCTCCATTGTTCGCATATAAATACTCAGCTGGAGCACCACACGTAGGACATTTCATTGATGAAGGAACGGGTGTTGAATTCGACCGTCTTTGTACTGGTTTGAGAGGTTTACCTTTAGACTCAAGATGCTCGGTTAATAAAACTTGAAAATCTAGTTTTTTTGGAACTTCAATGATCGGTAGATCATCAACTTGAAGCTTGCGATAAGGTTTATTAACTGGAGCCTCAGTCGGTTTATCAAACATGCTCTTCCCGATTAAAAGGGTAAGGAGCGTTCGAATTACTTGTTCTTGGTAGTTTATAAAGGTAAGTAAATAGGTTATAATTTGAGGTAACAACTTGTCACTTTCCTTTCTTTTGGGATGTTGGGTGTGTGGTAACCTCAATTATCTACAAAATTCAGGGGGTGGCAAGTTTTTTGCTTATAAAGCCCTTTAAACTAGGATTTAATAGCCTATTTCTATATAAAGTTTTGACAATACGCCAAATAAAAAAGGGGTGAAATAAATGGGTGTTATTGTTTGTCAAACTTGTGGTACGGTAATCGAGCATTTTGAGGCTGAAAAGGTTTCTACATTATATGGAACATGCTGTGAAGGCTGTAAGGATAAGCAATCTAAGAAATAATAAATATAAAATTATAATCAAAAAGGTAGACAAAATAAATTGTCTACCTTTTTGATTCGTCCCTATAAATATGTTTAGAAGAGAGTTGACTGCCTTAAGTTTATTAGTATGTCACATTTAACTAAATGCTTTGTGTTCTTTAATAACGCGAATGTTTTTAAATGTTTCATCTTCTGGACCTTGGACTGGTAATCCTGCTTCAATATTTTCCTCGATATAGTCAATGTTTTCCTCAGTAATAATTTCTCCAGGGATAAAAATTGGAATACCAGGTGGATAGACCATTACGAATTCAGCAATAATTCGTCCAGCTGATTCTCTAAAAGGGATAACTTCTGTTTCAGAGTAAAAAGCATCACGCGGAGATAGGGCTAGTGTTGGAATATCAGGAACATGAACTGCTACTGCCTTTCTTTCCTGTAGCTGTCCTTTTGCCATATGCTTACTAGCTAATTCTTTTAGTGCTTCAATAAGTATACCTGTAGTTGTGCTATTGTCACCGATTGAAACAATACAAAGAATGTTATAAAGATCTGAAAGTTCCACTTCGATATTGTAATGTTCTCTCAACCAAACCTCAACTTCATATCCGGTGATCCCTAAATCTTTGACTGAAATGATCATTTTTGTTGGATCAAAATCGTACGTTGCTTTTGTTCCTAAGATTTCAGGACCAACACAATAATATCCTTCAATATTATTAATGCTTTTTCTAGTTTCATTGGCTAATTTAATCGTCCGATCAATAAGTTCATGTCCTTTTGTTGCTAATTGCTTTCTAGCGACGTCAAGAGACGCTAAAAGTAGATAAGATGTAGAGGTTGTAGTCAACATACTAATGATAGACTGGATGCGCTGTGGTGATACGAGATTTCCTTTCACATTTAATACCGAACTTTGTGTCATAGAACCACCAAGTTTATGCACACTAGTTGCTGCTAAGTCGGCTCCAGCTTGCATTGCAGACATTGGCAGTTCATCATGGAAATGAATATGAACACCGTGAGCTTCATCAACAAGAACTGGAATTCCATAACTGTGGACGATTTCTACGATTTTTTCCAAGTTAGCTGAAATTCCAAAGTACGTAGGATTAATTACTAAAACCCCTTTTGCATCGGGATGAGCTTTTAACGCTTTTTCAACTGCTCCAGTTGTAATGCCGTGAGAAATACCTAAAGTAGGGTCAATTACAGGGTGAATGAATATAGGTGTAGCACCAGAAAAAATGATTGCTGACATAATTGATTTGTGCACGTTTCTAGGCACGATAATCTTGTCGCCGGGGCCACAAACACTCATAATCATGGTCATAATAGCACCACTAGTGCCTTGGACAGAAAAGAATGTATGATCAGCACCGAAAGCTTCCGCTGCTAAATGTTGCGCTTCTTTAATAATTCCATGTGGATGATGAAGGTCATCTAAAGGTCCAATGTTAATTAAGTCTATTGATAACGCGTTATCTCCTATAAAATTACGAAACTCAGGATCCATACCGGTTCCTTTTTTATGACCAGGAATATGAAACTGAACTGGATTTTTTTTTGCATGCTCAACTAATCCAGTAAATAACGGAGTTTTTTGTTGGGACATCATATTATTTCACCTCATAATAAAAATTAAAATATATTTTTAACGCACGTTTAATATCTAGCGGCTATAATATACTTTGTAAGTAAACGACAAAAATTTTAAAGAATTCTTCAAAACAAAATGAGTATACCAAATTAGCATAAAAATTCAAAGTGAAAAATGAAGAAAAATCCTTTTAAAAGGAGTTTTCTTCTATTGTCTAGAAAATATTAGTGAAATGTTTGTATAGTTATGCGTTTTACTTATTAGTTTAGGAAGAGAGCTTTAGTTTAGGGTAAAATAGAGGTAAGAAACAATATAATTGCAAGGAGACTATAAATATGAATATTAACATTCCTATATCACTTGATTGGACAAAAGAAGAAGTAATTGATGTGGTTCAGTTTTTTCATGGGGTCGAAAAAGCTTATGAAACTGGGATTGAAAGAGCGGAGATGCTAATGTTATATCGACGATTTAAAGTAATTATCCCGAGTAAGAGTGAAGAAAAGCAGCTTTTTAAGCAGTTTGATAATGATTCAAACTATAGTTGCTATAACGTCGTAAAGGAAGCCCTAAATAAAGATGCGGTAAAAAGCAAGATTAAGCTTGGCTAGGAACCAAGCTTAATCTTGCTTTTTTACCTTAAAATGACTTCTTATACAAGGGGATTAATCTTTCCATCGTATTTTTTGCTAGATCCATAAATTGGTTTCCATTTGTTAATATAGGGTTTGTTGCATCAATGTGGCGACCAATAAGAAACTCAGCTTTTTTTACGTCACGAAAACGAATAAGCATGTTTTCTAATTGAGACTTGTCTAGCTCGTTAACATGAAAAGCGTCCTTCTTCATATGATCTAAAGAAATAACAAAATCTTTTGGAATTGTTTCATAAACTTCATCTAAATGGTTTAAAAAGTTTTCTGCAATTTGTTTTTTATTTGGCACCTCATAAATGAGTGCAAACCAGATGAAAACATGATCATCAAATAGCCCTACCTGAAAATGGGGATGTTTTTTATAGCCGCGCTTATCATGACAAACTGCTAACCAAGTATCTTTAGGCGGATTAACCGTTCTGCGGGCGTGTTTTGCAATATGTAAATACATCTCATTACCACTTACTGCAGAAAGATCATCACAAAGTATTTCGCCAATTTGTTTAAACTTAGGTTGTATCCTTTCTTGAATTGCTTCCATCCGTTCCTCTAATCCTTCATAGGAGAAGGTTTCAAAATCACTTTTCGTAAATCCAGAAAACATTTAACCAAATCCTCTCTGCTTATCATTAAAACAATTTTACCATAACGATTTCAATTGTCATAAAGAATTGATCTTCTATGTTAAATTGGTCATAAAAGTGCTTTTGCCCAGTTTAGATAAAATGAATAGGTGGTAAATTGTAACTAAGAGGTTTTAGTTATTTATTAGATGCTGTAAGATTATCTGCAACAATTTTTTTTAAGATTATTAAAAAGTAAGAAACATTCTAATGGACACTAACATATGTTATAATAAGTAAAAATTAAATATCTGAAAATTCCGTAAACTCTTGTCTCCTCAATTCTTGATATAAGTTAGTGATTAATGAATTAATAAACTAATAAAAAGGAGTGTAGGTTACCATGGAACAAGTTATTCAAACGTTTAAAAAAACTGATGGTGAGAAACGAATCGCTGTTCTGCGTATGGAAATTGATTATGAGTTGGCAACCCTACACGATGCGATGGTTGCTGAGGATTTTGGAAAGATTGCAAAATGTAAAAGAAATCTAGAAAAGTTTCGTAAAGAGCTAGTTCGCCTAGAAGCATAAGAAAAAATCTATAAGGATGATACAAATTGGCATTCTCCAAAAAAGAATGTCAACATGTATCATCCTTTTTTGATAAAACGGTGAGCATCAGTTCGGGCTGTTTCTTTATTAATCACAATTGTTTATGACATAATAAAATTATAAGAAAATAAAAGGGGTTTTTAGGAATGAGCAATAATGATTGGCATTTTATTGCAAATAAAGCAAAAAGTTTAGTTAATGAAGCAGCTCAACAAATAAAAAAATCATTGAAAAATGAGCGGATTGTCGAGTATAAATCAAACCCTAATGATCTGGTAACAGAAATGGATAAGCAGATAGAATCTTTTTTTGATGAGGAAATCAAAAAAGAGTTTCCAAGTCATTTAATTCTAGGTGAAGAAGGGGCAGGGAAAGAGATAAGTACACTTGATGGGACTGTGTGGATTATTGATCCAATTGATGGTACAACCAATTTTGTACATCAACAACGCCACTTTGCCATTTCTGTTGGTATTTATGAAGATGGTGTAGGTAAGGTTGGAATTATCTTTGATGTAATGGCAGATGAGTTGTTTATGGCAGTTGCTGGAGAAGGGGCTTTTTTAAATGGGGTGAAATTACCTAGTTTAAATGAAGCAATTGTGAAAGAGGCATTGATTGCCGTAAATTCAGGATGGATCATTAAAGATGAGCGGTTAATATCCCTGGTTAGAGATTGTCGAGGAACTCGCGCTTATGGAGCTGCGGCAATTGAAATGGCTTCTGTTTGTGCCAATCGTACTGATGCGTATATAAGTCTAAATTTATCTCCATGGGATTTTGCTGCTGGTGCTATCCTTATAAAAGAATTAGGCGGCAAAATTACAACGGTTGAAGGAAATGAACTTAACTTACTTAAGCCTAGTTCGATTTGTGTTGCGAAACCAGGATTGTACGAGCAATTACAAAGCCATTATTTTAATCGAAAATAAAAAAGGGATGAACCCATATGGAACATCCCTCATCACCATTTTTTTAAGGTTATATCTCTTGGGTAAGGTTTTACTTATCCGAAGCTAGTTTTTTCCTTAATGAGAAACCTACCCCACAGCAAATTGTAGCTGCTAAAATGGATAAACTAAAAACAAGTATACTCCCTAAAGATATGGAAATCCCTACCCCAACGATAGAGAAAGTTGTAACGAAAGCTAATAATAAAAAGGTTAATTGTTCTTTTTTCACTTCAATCCCTCCTAAGTTAAGTGTACAAGGATTTTTTAAAAAATAAAACTGTTTTGAGTTAGAATGAAAAGAAACGTTAAATTTTAGCTTGAAAAGTAAAAAAAGTATTCATTTTGTAGATTTGTGCTATAATAGAGCAGTTGTAAACAATTTCGGAAAAATATTTGTATAATTAAGGAGAGACTTAATAGATGAAACAACGAGAAAATATTCGTAACATCGCTATTATTGCCCACGTTGACCATGGTAAAACAACCCTTGTAGATAAGTTGTTACACCAATCAGGTACATTTAGAACGAATGAACATGTAGAAGAAAGAGCAATGGATTCAAATGCGATTGAAAAAGAAAGAGGCATTACAATCCTTGCTAAAAATACGGCGCTTCAATACGGTGACACAAGAATCAATATTCTAGATACTCCTGGTCACGCTGACTTCGGTGGTGAAGTTGAACGGATTATGAAAATGGTTGATGGAGTACTTCTTGTTGTTGACTCGTACGAAGGCTGTATGCCACAAACACGTTTCGTACTTAAGAAAGCTCTTGAACAAAATTTAAAGCCAATCGTAGTTGTTAATAAAATTGATAAACCATCAGCAAGACCGTCAGAAGTTGTTGACGAAGTTGTTGATTTATTAATTGATTTAGGGGCAGACGAAGAGCAGCTAGAATTCCCTGTTATTTATGCTTCAGCAATTAATGGAACGGCGAGTTTAGATGCTGATCCTGCAAATCAACAAGAAAATATGACTGACTTATTCACAGCCATTATCGACTATATTCCTGCACCAATTGATAATAGTGATGAAGGCTTACAATTCCAAGTAACAATGTTAGATTACAATGATTACTTAGGAAGAGTTGGAATCGGACGTGTATTTAGAGGTAGTATTGAAGTAGGACAACCTGTAGCATTAATGAAGTTAGACGGTTCTGTCAAACAATTTAGAGTTACAAAGCTATTTGGTTTCTTAGGCTTAAAACGTGTAGAAATTCAAAGAGCAATCTCTGGTGACATTATCGCAATTTCTGGTATGGAAGAAATCAACGTTGGTGAAACGGTGTGCCCTTTAGATAACCAAGAGCCACTTCCAATTTTACGGATTGATGAGCCGACATTACAAATGACTTTCTCAGTAAATAACAGCCCATTTGCTGGTCGTGAAGGTAAATTTGTTACTAGTAGAAAAATTGAAGAACGTCTTCGAGCGCAACTTGAAACAGACGTAAGTTTACGAGTGGATAATACAGATTCACCAGATGCATGGGTTGTCTCTGGCCGTGGTGAACTTCATTTATCAATCTTAATTGAAAACATGAGACGTGAAGGTTTTGAACTACAAGTTTCAAAACCAGAAGTAATCGTTAAAGAAATTGACGGAGTTCGTTCGGAACCTGTTGAACGTGTACAAATCGATGTTCCAGACGAGTATACTGGTGCGATCATGGAGTCTGTTGGAGAGCGTAAAGGTGAAATGTTAAACATGGTTAATAATGGGAATGGTCAAGTTCGCCTTGAGTTCTTAGTTCCAGCTCGTGGTTTAATTGGCTATACAACAGAATTTATGACTCAAACAAGAGGTTACGGAATTATTAATCACACATTTGATAGCTACCAGCCATTACTAGAAGGACGTGTTGGTGGAAGACGTCAAGGTGTTCTAGTATCGATGGAAAATGGGAAAGCAAGTCAATACGGAATTATGCAAGTTGAAGACCGCGGAATTATTTTCGTAGATCCAGGTGCTGAAGTTTATGAAGGTATGATTGTTGGTGAACATACTCGTGAAAACGATATTACCGTTAATATTACAAAAATTAAGCAAATGACAAATATGCGTTCAGCTAATAAAGATCAAACAGTTACAATGAAAAAGCCTAAAATCATGTCATTAGAAGAGTCATTAGAATATTTGAACGATGATGAATTATGTGAAATTACTCCTTCTTCAATTCGTTTAAGAAAGAAAATTTTAGACAAAAATGAACGTGAGAGAATTGAGAAGAAAAAGAAAATAGCAACTCAAGGGTAAAAATTTTGCTCATTAGGAGGGCTTAGTATGGGTACTTCTGAAGAAAAGATTGTCACTCCAAACTTTTCATTTTTAGCCGAAGCACTAGGAGCTGGAAATCCTGAACAATTTTTATTCGCATTTTCAATGCTCTATATTGTTGTTGTTGTTCTTACGATCATTGTTTTTAATTTAGGGTTTGCAAGGAAGCTGCCAATTTTAAAAACGGTTGTCGTTTACATTGCTTTACTTTTTGGATCACTATTTATCGCACTTCTAGCACTTCGACTTCCTGTTGTCGAATCACTATTAATCGCAACATTTGTGTTAGGTGCTTATAAATATCGACTTCATAAAGAAAGACAACAAACTTCTGTGTAGCTCTAGGGTTAGCATGGCTATCTCAATAAAACAACTAAAAAGCTGACTATGCCGGTAATCGGTTAGTCAGCTTTTTGGTTAGTTTAATTTTCGAACAATCAAAACAACTCTAAATTCTACACTTTACATAAGCTGCTCTTTTACCAATCATCCTCAGTTTCCACTGGTTTATTAAATCGAAACTTTCCGGTGGCTAGTCTTTCTTTTGTTCGTTCTGATATGCGGTCATGGCAAGTTTGACATGTGTAGGTATGTATTGGTCTATTTCTTAATCTTTTTGCTTTAAACGATTCATTTTCAATCGATTCAATTTTATCGCAAATTACACATTTTACTCTCAATTCTTCTCACCTCATTACTTTTCGTGGCACTTGTCCAAAAAGTCTATACAAGCATTATAATTGAAATATTTATTAATGTGAAGCAGAAGTAAATTGAACGTTCTTTACTATTTAACGTTTTATGAAGAATGACATTGTTAATGCTTTATAGTTTTAACATTAGGTAAAAAAAGGTATAGTATAATTGTAACATATATTTCTTTTAGCCAAATATTAAATGTATGTTCAGAGTAAGGGGACATAACACTATATATTAGGGCTTTATTTCTTTAAATAAAAAGGAGGTTTTTACTTTGGCAAATCAAGTAGAAGTGTTATTAACAGATGAATTATTTGAATTCCTTCAAAAAGAACGGTTTGTGACAATTGCAACCGTGGACCATGAAACTAGTGGCCCAAATGTAAGTGCAATTTCATGGGTCTTCGCTCCAACCAAAGAGACAGTTCGTTTTGCAGTAGATAATCGTTCACGCATCATTGAAAACATTAAAGGTAACTCTCAAGTTGTTTTAAATGTTATTGGAAACGAATCTACATATTCTATAAGCGGAACAGCTAGTGTAAAGGTTGAAAAATTAGAAGAGGTACCTTTAAAGTTAGCCCTTGTAGAAATCCAAATCAAAGAAGTTCGTGATGTTATGTTCTATGGTTCAAAAATTTCTGTAGAACCACAATATGAAAAAACGTATGATAAAGAAGCTGCTGAAAAATTAGATAACCAAGTAATGACTGCAATGAAAAAAGCTTAGTCTTCTGACTAAGCTCTTTTCATTAATATGTTTTAATCATTACTATTCTTGTTTCTTTGTTGTTTTGTTCTATCCATATTTCTTTGTGTTTGATTTTCTTGGTTCGCATTTATTCCTTGAGGTTGTTGCCCACCTAATTTTTCATCATCCATATTTCTTTTTCCTTGTTCTTCTTGAATATTTTCAAGCTCGCTATCTTGTCCCTCACTTAGCCGACCTTCATTAGCGTCTGTAGGTTCCGGTTCGGATTTTCGATGTTCCGCACCTGGAACTACAGGAATAATTCGCCCGACAATTCCCGCTAGTTCGTTCATTATACCAGCAACTGGATGACCTGCTTCGATCTCTTTTCTCATTTCCTTTATTCTATTATTTATATCAGGATCAGCACTGATAAATGCATATGCTCCATGAGGGTCATTGCTTAATGCTTCTGCTGCCTCATATTTAACAATTCCTACATCAGAACGATCTAACTCGGCATTTACATCAATTCCTACGACCACTAAATCACCTAGTACAATAGCTGTAGCACTGTTAACATTTGGAACTCTTTCTGTAAGGTGAACTAAATGTTCAGCAATTTCTTGAGCGGTTTTCGTTTCTTTCTCTCGCGGATCCTTTCCTTGCTCTGCAATTCCTAAAGGTTGTTGGTTACCTTCTTCGTGGTCCTGTGCCGTATTTGGCTGACAAGCGAAAAGCATAGCTAAAACAGCTATATATAAACATATCTTAATGGTTTTCATATTCATTCATCCCTTTCCAAAGTAAATATTTATAAATATTGTTCGTTTCTTCGTCTATCTTTATTCGGTTGTACATACATTTATAGTAAAATAACTTCCTCACCTAACTATATGGTTTAGAAAAATGGGCATTATTTAATATTTTTTCTATTATTTAGGCCACGCTATCTCATTTTAATTTTTGATGCATAACTTAATAGAAAGACACCATTCCCTACTACATTAGTCAAGGAGGCGTGACGTTGAATAAAATCTACGTCTTAGATACGAACGTATTACTACAAGATCCATTGGCAATTTTTGCATTTGAAGAAAATGAAGTAGTTATCCCAGCAATTGTGTTAGAAGAGGTCGACTCAAAAAAACGGTATATGGATGAAATTGGAAGGAACGCAAGGCAGGTTGCCAAAATTATGGACCAGTTTCGAGAAAAAGGAAGGCTTCATGAGAAAGTCCCTTTAGACAATGGCGGGCAATTAAGAGTAGAGTTAAATCACCGTTCATTCGAAAAAATGAAAGACATGTTCGATGAAAAAAGTAATGATAATCGAATTATTGCAGTGGCATTGAATTTATTATTAGAAGAGAATATGAAACAAGATTCAAAGCCAGTTATATTAGTGTCAAAAGACGCTCTAATGCGGGTTAAGGCAGATGCAATTGGAATTCAGGCAGAAGATTTCTTAAGCGATCGAGTAATAACTTCAGATCATATCTATTCAGGTTATCTTGAGTCGTATGTTAGTGTGGAAGTCTTAAATAAATTTTACAAAGATCAAAAAATTTTAGTCAAGGATATAAATTGTCAACATGTGTATCCTAACCAGTTCGTCATATTAAAAGATGAATTAGGTAGCTCAGCTTCTGCAATAGGTAGAATTGATACAGAATGTAAGGTAGTGATTCCGTTAATAAGAGAACCAGATCATGTTTGGGGGATAAAATCGCGGAATGTTCAACAGCGAATGGCCCTCGAGTTATTATTAAGAGATGATTTTCCACTAGTGACGTTAGTTGGCAAAGCTGGGACAGGAAAAACTTTATTATCTCTTGCAGCTGGGTTGTTATTAACTGAAGATCTTCATAAATATAAGAAGTTATTAGTAGCAAGGCCTGTAGTTCCTGTAGGGAAAGACCTAGGTTATTTACCAGGAGAAAAAGAAGAAAAGCTTAGACCTTGGATGCAACCTATTTATGATAATTTAGATTATTTATTTAATACGAAGAAACCGGGAGAATTAGATCAAATACTAGCGGGGATGGGTTCGATCCAAGTAGAAGCATTAACGTATATTAGAGGAAGAAGTATTCCTGAGCAATTTATCATAATCGATGAAGCTCAAAATTTAACAAAACATGAAGTGAAAACAATTCTAACAAGAGTTGGTGAAGGAAGTAAAATTGTTTTAATGGGGGATCCACAACAAATTGACCATCCGTATTTGGATGAATATAATAATGGACTAACATATGTGGTCGAGAAATTTAAAGCAGAAAAAATTAGTGGTCACGTAAAATTAGAAAAAGGCGAACGGTCTGGCCTAGCCCAACTAGCAGCAGATCTTTTATAAGAATTATGAATTACGAATTATGAATTACGAATTATGAATTGCTTCTTTAAATTTTTGCTCTAAGAAATACATTCAGAAATTCGTAATTCAAAATTAAAAATTCGTAATTTAAAAAAGGCTAACATCAAAAATAAATGATGTTTAGTCTTTTTTTAATTCATTCATTATTTGATTGATGCGGGTCATTCTAATAAAATAGAAGGGATAGAAGGGGATGTTGCAAATGATTGATTTTTTAGATGATGAAATACTAAATGACATGGTGTTAGAAGCGAAAAAATATACGAAATATGGGGTAGTGGCAGATTATATCCCAGCTTTAGGTGAAGCGAACCCAGAAACGCTTTCTATAGCTATTTATCGAGGGAACAAAAATTACGTTGCTGCAGGTAATATACGTGAAAAGTTTACATTACAAAGTATTTCAAAAGTAATCATATTAGCTGTTGCACTGATGGACCATGGTGAAGAGTATGTCTTCTCTAGAGTAGGCATGGAACCAACTGGTGATCCTTTTAATTCAATTGCTAAGTTAGAAACAAACATACCATCTAAACCGCTTAATCCGATGATAAACGCAGGCGCTTTGGCTGTAACAAATATGATTATAGGCGAGTCGACAGCAGAAAAGTTAGGTCGGATCTTAAGTTTAATTCACGAGATGACAGGCAATACCGAAATTACATACTGTGAGAGAGTAGCAAAGTCTGAATTAGAAACGGCTTTTTTAAATCGTTCACTATGCTACTTCATGAAACAACATGGAGTGGTGAGGGGTGAAGTAGAGGAGTTGCTTGATCTCTATACTAAACAATGTGCTATTGAAGTCGATTGTTATGATTTAGCAAAGCTTGGTTATGTCATTGCAAATGAAGGGAAAAATCCAGTTACTGATCGACAAATTATTCCGCTCCATATTACAAGAATTTTAAAGACTTTTATGGTTACATGTGGAATGTATAATTCATCAGGCGAGTTTGCTATTAAGGTTGGAATACCATCTAAAAGTGGTGTTTCAGGATCAATCATGTGTTCTGTACCACACGGCGTTGGCATAGGTATTTACGGGCCTTCCCTTGATGATCGTGGGAACAGTGTTGCTGGAATGAAACTATTAGAAGGCTTATCAAGTAGGTATAATTTAAGTATTTTTTAATATAATCAATTTTATCAGTTATGAACGTTTAAGATAGTTCGCTTCTATAAATACTGCTAATATATTGCATTTTCTTATTAGAAAAGCTATCATAGTGCTAAGGGACAGTGAAACGACTCGGTATGGGAGGGAATAATCATGTCTAATGAGATTGTAACAGGACATTCTGAAAAAGCGTACGCCCTTCTAAAAGCGGATGCAAATAAGATTTTAAAGCTAATTGAAGTTCAAATGACCAACTTAACAATGCCGCAATGCCCTCTATATGAAGAGGTTTTAGATACTCAAATGTTTGGTTTATCTAAGGAAATTGACTTTGCTATTCGGCTTGAACTAATTGAAGAAGAATTAGGCAAACAATTGTTATCTGAACTTGAACGGCAACTTGCTGCTCTTCATGAAGCATCAATGAAAAGACCATAATATTAAAGAAAAGATGACTCTAAGTGACTAACTTTCCTAATATAGTAATGACTAATTACTATATTAGAAAATGGTTAATGGTACAGAGTCGTCTTTTTTCTTATGGATGAAATATTTAAATGGAGGGCTTATGATTGGATTTATTTTTGTATTGCTTTGTTTTATTTCAATTTTACCCATTACGATTTTACTCCATGAATTAGGTCACTTTTTTTGTGCGTTGTTGTGTAAAGCTAGTAGAATTACAATTACAATTGGAATAGGGAAAAAAATTGGACAGCTAAAGTCCAAAAATTCAACGCTTATTTTACATATGTTACCTTTAAGTGGAAAAACTTCTTATGAAATAGTTCATTACTCTAAATATAGGCAAATCTTAATCTCGATTGGTGGTCCAGTATTAAACGGAATTGTTGGATTTTTACTGCTATTGCCAGGGATCGGGCATGGAGACCAGCTTATAACGTTTTGGTTTCAATGGTTAGCTCTTTTTAACGTATGGATGTTTTTTGTTAACATTCTTCCTTTTAAATTTGGAAAGTACTCATCTGATGGATGGGTAGTAATAAACTCATTGAAATAAATATTAATTAAAAAGTCGCAAGTTTTAAAAAATTCTAGTTTTTGTGTTAAAATTCCTTTTATTCACCTTCAGAAAAATGATATAGTAAATATTAAGTTTATTTTAAATGTTAAACATCAGCTCATCAGACGTATTTTTTTAAATTTTTAATGTCTTCGAGTAAGAAGTGGACTCGATAGATGTATGAGCATAAAAAATTAATAGGACAATCAACTAGGAGGACAATGATGAATAGGATGACTAAAATTAAAAAAGTGTTAGTTGCAAATCGTGGTGAGATTGCCATACGAATTTTTAGGGCTTGTACAGAATTACATATTCGTACTGTAGCTATCTATTCAAAAGAAGATACAGGAGCTTATCACAGGTACAAGGCGGATGAAGCATACTTGATTGGAGAAGGGAAAAAACCAATCGACGCTTATTTAGACATAGAAGGTATTATTGAATTGGCAAAACGAAACGACGTAGATGCCATTCACCCTGGTTATGGTTTTTTATCAGAAAATATTCAGTTTGCACGACGCTGTGAAGAAGAAGGTATAATCTTTATTGGTCCTAAATCGGATCATTTAAATATGTTTGGTGATAAAGTTCAAGCGCGAACACAAGCGATTAAAGCAGGATTACCAGTAATTCCAGGAACTGATGGACCAGTTGATTCTGTTAGTGATGTTGAAAATTTTGCTAGTAAACACGGGTTTCCTTTCATTATTAAAGCTTCCTTAGGTGGTGGCGGGCGTGGAATGAGGATCGTTCGCTCTGAGAATGAGCTTCGAGAAGCTTACGATCGTGCTAAATCAGAAGCTAAATCTGCTTTTGGAAATGATGAAGTATATGTTGAAAAATTCATCGAAAATCCAAAGCATATCGAGGTACAAATTTTAGGAGATGAAAGTGGCAATATCATTCATTTATATGATCGAGATTGCTCTGTACAACGTCGTCATCAAAAAGTTGTAGAAATTGCACCAAGTGTATCCTTAACAGATGATGTCCGCGAAAAGATTTGTCTTGCTGCTGTTCAGTTAATGGAGAAGGTAAATTACATTAATGCAGGTACGGTTGAATTTTTAGTGACAGATTCAGGAGAGTTCTATTTTATTGAAGTGAATCCACGCGTGCAAGTAGAGCATACAATTACTGAAATGGTAACTGGAGTAGATATTGTCCAAGCTCAAATTTATATTGCTGATGGTGAAGAAATTCACGGTAAGAAGCTTAATATTCCAACTCAAGAAAAAATAATTTGTCATGGATTTGCGATTCAATCCCGAGTGACAACTGAAGATCCAAGTAATAACTTCATGCCAGATACAGGTAAAATAATGGTTTACCGTTCTGGAGGGGGGTTTGGTGTACGACTAGATGCAGGTAATGGTTTCCAAGGTTCAGTTATATCACCATATTATGATTCTCTACTAGTAAAACTTTCTACTTGGGCATTAAACTTTGAAGATGCTGCTTCAAAAATGTTAAGGAACTTACGAGAGTTTCGTATTCGTGGGATAAAAACGAATATCGCATTTTTAGAAAATGTTGTCCAACATGAAAAGTTTTTAAATGGTGAGTATAATACATCATTCATTGATACGACACCAGAACTGTTTGTTTTTCCTAAAAGAAAAGATAGAGGAACAAAAATGCTATCGTTCATTGGCGAAACGACGATTAATGGTTATCCGGGATTAGAAAGAATGAAGAAGCCTGTATTTGATGAACCAATCATCCCAAAAGTAAAGCTTAGTGAACCATTTCCAAGTGGAACAAAGCAAATTTTAGAAGAAAAAGGTGCTGAAGGCTTAGCTAGATGGGTTAGTGAGCAAAAAGAAGTATTATTAACGGATACGACATTCCGTGATGCTCATCAATCGCTGTTAGCTACACGTGTTCGTACACATGACTTAAAAAAGATTGCTGAACCGACAGCAAGATTGCTTCCTAACCTTTTCTCTTCAGAAATGTGGGGCGGAGCAACCTTTGATGTAGCAATGAGATTTTTACATGAAGATCCGTGGGAACGTTTGTTGACATTAAGAAAACAAATGCCAAACTTACTATTGCAAATGTTATTTAGATCTTCTAATGCAGTTGGCTATACAAACTACCCAGATAATGTGATTAAAGAGTTTGTTCAGAAATCTGCTGATGCTGGAATTGATGTTTTCCGTATTTTTGACTCATTAAACTGGGTTCCAGGAATGAGGTTATCTATAGATGCTGTTCGTGAATCAGGGAAAATTGCGGAAGCGACAATGTGTTACACAGGAGATATTTTAGATCTTAGTCGTACGAAATATGACTTAAATTATTATAAAGATTTAGCAAAAGAGTTAGAGCAATCAGGAGCGCATATTTTAGGTATTAAAGATATGGCTGGCTTACTGAAACCTGAAGCAGCGTACAGACTAGTTTCTACATTAAAAGAAACTCTCTCAATTCCAATACATCTCCATACACATGATACTAGTGGTAATGGTATTTATACGTATGCAAGAGCAATTGATGCTGGTGTGGATATTGTTGATGTAGCTGTTGGTTCAATGGCAGGGTTGACTTCTCAACCAAGTGCAAATAGTTTAATTTACGCATTAACTGGTAGTGAACGTCAACCTAAGGTAAACATTGATGCTCTAGAAAAATTAGGAATCTTCTGGGAAGATACGAGAAAGTTTTATCAAGGGTTTGAAAGTGGTATGGTTGCTCCTCATTCGGAGGTTTATGAGCACGAAATGCCTGGTGGTCAATATAGTAATCTTCAGCAACAAGCTAAAGCTGTTGGTTTGAAAAGTCGCTGGGATGAAGTGAAAAAAATGTACCGTACTGTAAATGATATGTTTGGTGATGTTGTAAAGGTAACTCCTTCATCAAAAATTGTTGGTGACATGGCATTGTTTATGGTTCAAAATAACTTATCTGAAGCAGATGTCTATGAAAAAGGTGCGTCTCTAGATTTTCCAGACTCAGTTGTTGAATTTTTCCAAGGTTACTTAGGTCAACCTTACCAAGGTTTCCCTAAGGAACTTCAAGATTTAATTTTAAAAGGAAAAGAAGCAATTGTTGGAAGACCTGGTGAAAGCTTAGCAGCAGTAGATTTTGAAGTGATTAAGAAAGAGTTGTTTGAGAAATTAAACCGACAGGTGACAGACTTTGACATGCTTTCCTATGCTATCTATCCAAAGGTGTATTTAGATCATCAACGTTTTTATGAGCAGTTTGATGATGTATCTGTACTTGATACGCCAACCTTCTTATACGGACTTCGTCTTGGAGAAGAAATCGAAGTGGAAATTGAGCAGGGGAAAACGTTAATTGTTAAGTTAGTTTCTATTGGCGAAGCGCAAAAAGACGGTACTCGTGTTGTTTATTTTGAATTAAATGGTCAGCCAAGAGAACTTGTCATTAAAGATCAAAATGTAGAAACAACAATTATTGCTAAAACGAAGGCTGAGAAAGATAACCCTAATCATATTGGAGCTACAATGCCAGGAACTGTAGTGAAAACACTAGTTGAAAACGGCGATAAAGTAAAAAAAGGTGATCATCTTATGATTACTGAAGCTATGAAGATGGAAACAACTGTTCAAGCTCCATTTAACGGAGTTGTCACTAGGCTTCATGTACAAAATGGAGAAGCAATTCAAACTGGTGATTTATTAGTAGAATTAAAAGCTGAGTAATTTATGAAAGAGAGAGGGTTTTCCCTCTCTCTTTTAATTATATAGGATGTAATAATCGATTATAAGTAAAATAGACTATAGTAAGTGCTTTCCTTTTGTTGAAAATAGTACCAAAAAGGTTATCAATAAATAACAAAGAGGCAAGCTGAATGAAAACTTCAGCTTGCCTCTTGTCAACTATTTTGCTCTAGTAGCTAACATAACTAAGTAGCTTATTGTACCGAACAAACAAGTAATAATAAAAGCATGAAACATGGAAGAAAATAAACTCATCTTAGTAAAAACTACGTAAGCACCACTTAAGATTTGAATAGTTACAAGGATAAGTGAAATGAGAACGGTAATTCGAAGAGCCCATTCATTTCTATAATGACGATAAACATGGATTGCTAAAGCTAAAATAACGAAAAACATTAATGCTGCAGCAACTCTGTGACCAAATTGAACAGCAATACTTCCAACTAAAGGAGGGATAATTTGTCCGTTACATAAAGGCCATCCGTCGCAGGCAAGACTTGAATCAGTATGACGAACTAGAGCACCGGTATAGACCACAATATAAAGATAAGTAAATACAAAATAGATAAATCCTTTTAGTTTTCTAGTAATTTGTGGCGATCTAATACCAGGACCTCGAGCTTCCTCAAAAATTAGTATTGTAAGTAAGAGGACACTGGCAAATGAAACTAATGAGAAACCAAAATGTAATGCTAAAACTGCCGAAGATTGGCCCCACATTACCGCTGCAGCGCCTAATAACCCCTGGAAAACAATAAATAAAATTGCAATAATAGCCAAAAACTTTGTTTCACGCACATGGGGTAACTTTTTCCACATCCAAATTGAAAGAATAATAACCATAATTCCAAGAATACCAGAAACAAAGCGATGACTGTATTCAATTATTGTTTCCATAGTAGTAATTGATTCTGGTATCACTTGACCATGACAAAGTGGCCAAGAATCACCACACCCTTGTCCTGACTCTGTCTTGGTAACTAAGGCACCTTGGAGTAAAACGATAATCATTCCAATCGTGGTTAGTATTGAAAATATTTTAAGTTTATTCAAATTGTTCACCTAACCTTATCTAAATACGGTTTTTACCGCGATTTTAGTCCTTCTAATTGTAAGAACAAAACAGTATATTGTCAATTAGTATGCGTGAGCATATTATTACCATTATTAAATTAAAAATGTTATTATCTAGGTGTAATTAGAAATTGGAAAATATAAGTGATGAAAATCACTGCATTATCATTTATAATGTGAGTAATAAGTCGTTTTCCACTAAGGCAATGTTATTTAACTGGTTTATAGTTTAATTAATCAATGCTATAATAGCACCTTAAGTGTTGTGACTTAGTAGTTTTATAGTTTATGGAGGTGAGGATCATTGAATAAAACCGTTTTAGAAGGTGCTAAGGTATTAGAAACCTCAATTGCTAATCCTTCAAATGCTAGTTGGAGAGACTTCCTTGCTTTAACAAAAATGGGCATTGTTATGTCGAATATGATTACAGCATTTGCAGGCATGTTTTTAGCAGCTTACTATATGGATATTCAGTTAATCTCAGTGTTACATCTTGTTATTTTTGGTCTTCTTGGTTCTGCCCTAGTTATGGCAGGTGGATGTAGTTTAAATAACTATATTGATCGGGATATTGACCACTTAATGGAGCGCACTAATGAAAGACCAACAGTAAATGGGAAAATTCCCGAAAAGCAAGTATTAATATTTGGGCTAGTTTTATCTGCACTAGGAATTTTATTCCTATTAGCAGCATCACTAAATGCCGCACTATTAGGTTTTGCAGGTCTTATTTTTTACGTTGTTATCTACACGATGTGGACAAAAAGAACGACATCATTAAATACAATTGTTGGTAGTGTATCAGGAGCAGTTCCACCGCTTATCGGTTGGGCAGCTATTGATGCAGGGCTAAGCCCGGTTGCATGGGTATTATTTTTAATTATGTTTATCTGGCAACCACCTCACTTTTTAGCTTTAGCAATGAGGCGTTGTGAGGAATATCGAAAAGCAGGCATTCCGATGCTTCCAGTCGTATCAGGTTTTGCAGTTACTAAACGTCAAATGGTTTTATATGTTGCAGCACTCATTCCGATTTCACTGCTCTTATCACCGACATTTGGTACTGTATATACAGTAATTGCATCAATTTTAGGAGTAGGTTGGCTTGCTCTTGGAATTGCTGGATTTGCTATGAAAGATGATATGAAATGGGCTAGGTTAATGTTTGTTTATTCGTTAAACTACTTGACAATTATCTTTATCCTTATGGTTGTTCTCCATATTGTTTAGACATAAATTAATTAAAAATACAAAAGAGGGGGTTTACAATTTTGATGAAACAACTTGGCAGACTACTCCCGTTAACGGCAATTATTTTATTGTTGGCGGGTTGTGGCGAAGTGAACTTAACTGCCCTTGATCCTCAGGGCCCGATTGCAGAAATGCAATTATCACTTATAAAGCTTAGTCTTTACATCATGATTATCGTCATTGTGATAGTCTTTGCTATCTTTGCGTTTGTTCTCTGGCGTTTTAGAGATAAACCAGGTGATAAGCACATTCCGAAACAAGTTGAAGGTAATCACACTTTAGAAATTATCTGGACAACAGTCCCAATTATCTTACTTTTAATAATTGCGATCCCTAATGTAATGGATACATTTACATTAGCCAATGTTGATGCTGAAGAAAATTCAATTACTGTAAAAGTAACTGGGCATCAATTCTGGTGGGAATTTGAATATCCAGATCATGATGTAGTAGCTGGACAGGATATGTATATACCAACTAATACAAAAGTTATTGTTCATCTAGAAGCGTCAGATGTCATGCACTCATTCTGGGTTCCAGCTTTAGCAGGTAAACAAGATAATGTACCTGGTATTACTAATGAAATGTGGATTAAAGCAGTTAATCCTGGTGTTTATAAAGGAAAGTGTACTGAGCTTTGCGGTGAAGGTCACTGGTTAATGGATTTCAAAGTAGTTGCAGTTGAACCAGATGTTTTTGAGGCTTGGGCTCAAAATATGGCACAACCGGCGAAGGATCCAGTAACTGCACAAGCAGAGGCTGGCCGTGATGTATTCCAAGCAAGCTGTATTGGATGTCACGCTGTTGGTGGTGTCGGTGGAAATCCAGCTGTTGGAGGACCAGACTTAACGAACTTTGGTGAAAGAACAGTAATCGCTGGATTTTTAGAATTCAACGAGGAAAACTTAGAAAAGTGGCTTCGTTATCCAGAAACAACAAAACCGGGTAACAAAATGCCAGGCTTTAATCATTTAAATGATGAAGATATGAAAGCATTAATCGAATATATGAAGGGCTTAAAAGTCCTAGACTAGCCGAAAAAGGAGGTAACTTAATTGTCAAACTCGCAGGCTTACAGTAAAAGTGTGCTTTGGGATTGGCTAACAACCGTAGACCATAAAAAGATTGGGATCATGTATTTGGTTGCTGGTGCGTTCTTCTTCGTGTTAGGTGGACTTGAAGCCATGTTAATACGAATTCAGCTAATGTTCCCTGAGTCAAACTTTGTTAGCGCACAAGCTTTTAACGAGCTTATTACAATGCATGGTACAACAATGATCTTTTTAGCAGCCATGCCGTTATTATTCGGATTTATGAACTTTATTGTACCTCTCCAAATAGGTGCAAGAGATGTTGCATTTCCATTCTTAAATTCTTTAGGATTTTGGTTATTTTTATCGGGTGGAATTCTGCTTAACCTTAGTTGGTTCTTTGGAGGAGCCCCTGATGCAGGTTGGACAGCGTACGTTCCGTTATCAAGTGCGGCATATGCAAGTACTGGTTTAGATTATTATGTTTTAGGTTTACAAATTAGTGGTGCAGGTACTTTAATTGGGGGAATTAATTTCCTAGTTACAATTATTACTATGAGAGCACCAGGGATGACGATGATGAAAATGCCGTTATTTACTTGGAGCACATTCGTAGCATCTGCATTAATTTTATTTGCTTTCCCAGCATTAACAGTTGGGCTATTCCTACTAATGTTTGAGCGTTTATTTGGCGCAAATTATTTTATCGTCGAAGCTGGCGGTAACGTTGTTATTTGGCAACATTTATTCTGGATATTTGGGCATCCAGAAGTATATATTTTAGTTTTACCAGCGTTTGGTATTTTCTCTGAAGTACTATCTACTTTCTCGAAAAAGCGTTTGTTTGGTTATAGTGCAATGGTATTTGCCACGCTAATTATTGGTTTCTTAGGTTTCATGGTTTGGGCGCATCATATGTTTACAGTTGGAATGGGGCCGGTTGCAAATGCTATCTTTGCAGTTGCTACAATGGCGATTGCAGTTCCAACGGGGATTAAAATATTTAACTGGTTACTTACACTTTGGGGTGGAAGAATTAGTTTTACTACAGCAAACATGTTCGCATTAGGATTTATTCCTTCTTTCGTACTCGGTGGTGTAACAGGAGTTATGCTTGCAACTTCAGCAGCTAACTATCAATTCCATGATACGTACTTTGTTGTCGCGCATTTTCACTATGTAATTATCGGTGGAGTTGTATTTGGATTATTCTCTGGGACATTCTACTGGTGGCCAAAAATATTTGGAACAATGTTAAACGAAACGTTAGGGAAATGGTTCTTCTGGCTATTCTTTATCGGTTTCCACTTAACTTTCTTTGTACAGCATTTCCTAGGTTTAATGGGTATGCCTAGACGTGTTGCTTCATATTTAGATGGTCAAGGCTTAAATGACTTGAACTTTATTAGTACAATTGGGGCATTCTTTATGGCAGTTGCCTTTATCATTCTTCTGGCTAACATTTTTGTTTCTAGAAATAATAAAGCTGTTAGCGACCCTTGGGACGGTCGTACACTGGAGTGGGCTACTTCCACACCAGTAAAAGAATACAACTTTGCACAAACACCAGTTGTACGTGAGATAGATGCTTTATGGTATGAGAAGATGAAAGGTAATAAGAAGTTACCTGTCGCTGAACCACTTGGAGAAATTCATATGCCAAATGGATCAATCTTACCTTTAATTATGTCTATCGGCCTATTCATTGCAAGTTTTGGTTTTATTTATCACACGTATGTGGTTTCAATTATCGGACTTGGTATTACTTTAGGGTGTATGATTATCAGATCTGTAAAAGAAGATCATGGTTATCATATTCCAGTTGATCAGATTGAGCCAGATAAGGAGGTTGTATAATATGGGTCACGCACACCATAACACAGGTGCACTTCCTCCAAATCCTGAAAAAGCTACACTTGAAGGTAGAAATAAATTTTTAGCTTTTTGGTTTTTCTTAGGTGGAGAAACAGTACTCTTTGCTAGTCTTTTCGGTACGTATTTAGGACTTAGAAATGGAACTGCTGGAGGACCTACTGCTCAGGATATCTTCCATTTACCGTTAGCATTTATTATGACAATGATTTTATTGACTAGTAGTTTAACAAGCGTATTTGCAATGCTAGCGATGAAAAAGGGTAACTTTAAGCAAATGCTTTTATGGATGTGGATTACTGTAGCTTTTGGTTTAGCCTTTTTGGGGCTAGAAATCTATGAATTCTTTGATTATGTTGGCCAAGGGTTGACATTTACTAGTAGTGCATTCGGTTCGGCCTTCTACACGTTAGTAGGGTTCCACGGTGCTCACGTAGCCTTTGGTATTGGTTGGATCTTAACATTATTAATCCGCTACCGTAAAGGTGGGCTAACGTTAACAAATGCCCCTAAATTTTATTTAGCTAGTCTTTACTGGCATTTTATTGACGTAGTTTGGGTATTTATCTTTACTGTAGTCTATTTAATGGGAATAGGAGGATAGATGCATGGAACCAAATCTTAATACAAATGAACCTCAGATCAAGCTCTCAACAAAAGAAAAGTTGAAGCTTGAACGTGAAATGAAACATCAAATTATCACATTTGCTTTAATGATTTTCTTTACAGCATTAGCTTTTCTAGCTGTTGGAAGTGATTTAATTCCATCATCGTTCGCGATACCATTTATTTTAATTCTTGCAGTTGTTCAGGTAATTTTACAACTTTACTATTTTATGCATTTAAATCAAAAAGGACATGAATGGCCAAATGCATTCATGTTATCGGGTATAGTCATTGTAATTCCAATGATCGCCGCATTGATGCTTCTTTTAGGAGTAGTGAAATATTAATTTTAAGAAGATGAGCTGGCTGCATTTAATCTTGCAGCCAGCTTCTTCTTTATAAATGTGAAATTATGAATTTTAAATTATGCATTATGAATTAATGTGAGCAATGCTGCGAAGCTTATACTTGCAACAATTTATAATTCTTAATTTAAAATTGACAATTAACAATGTAAATATGTTCGAAATATGTCAAACTCTAATAGTGATGTGATGAATGTCACATGTTAAAATAGTATTGTAATGAGTGAAAGGAGGATATAATTTGTTATTACCATTAATTAGTACAATATTTATCGGAATTAGTGCAATTTTTGTAGCTCTTGGGTGGATTGCTGTAGCAAGGCGACAAATAGATCTCCACAAAAAGATGATGTTTTTAGGAGCGGTATTTGCTAGTATTTTCTTTATCACGTATGTAGCAAAAACAGTCTTTGTTGGAAGTACTGCTTTTGGTGGGCCAGAGGAAGTTAAATTATATTATACAATCTTCTTAATTTTTCATATTACTTTGGCAACAACTGCTGCTGGTCTGGGAATCACGGCTCTTGTGTCAGGTTATAAAAATAACTTGAGGCTTCACCGTAAACTAGGCCCAATCACATCTGTGATTTGGTTTTTAAGTTCTTCTTCTGGAATTTTAGTATTTTTATTACTGTATGTAATTTATCCACCTGGTGAAGTAACAAATGTATTTCGAGCGATTTGGGGTTTTTAATAAAAAAACTGCTATATAAAAAGGTCTGGCTATTGCCAGACCTTTTTATATTTTGAAATTGAACTTGATAATTCCTGCTTCTTTAGCGGAAGTAAACAATATGACAATTAATGGGCCAACAATAAAGCCAATTACTCCTAGTATTTTTAACCCGATGTACATAGCGATTAACGTTGCTAGAGGTGATAATCCAATTTGGTGTCCCATTACTTTTGGTTCTACAGTTCTTCTAATGATTAAAAGAATCGTTGCAAGAATGAGCAATTTAGTCGCTAACGTCATATCACCTGCTATAAGATGATAAATTGCCCATGGTGCTAGGATAGCAATTGAGCCAATTAGAGGTATGAAATCAATTATCCAAATGATAAATGACATTAACAATGCAACTTCAGGAACAATTAATAGCAGTCCAATAAATGAAACAATAAAAATAATGATACTTACAAGAAATTGTGCTTTAATAAAGCCAAAAATAACATAGGAAAGTCTAGAACTCATAAATTGAACTTTGTCCCTAGTTTTATCAGTTAAATGAGAGAATATTTGTTCCTTTAATTTAGGTAATTCCAATAAGAATAAATATAGCGCAATTAAATAAACAAGGAATGAGACTAAATAGGCAGGTATTTTTGTAACCAACGAAGTGACATCACTCACCAAGTTACGACTACTTACAGTGCTTCTAAGCGTATTTAATGATTGTTGTACATAGATACCGATTTCCTCCAATAAGTCTTGGGGTAAATCTTCAAATTTATCATTTATCGTTTGTTGAAAGTTAAACCACGCATAGTTAATTTCGGTTATATATGCGGGTAAATTTTTAACAAAGTGATCAGCTTGGGTAATGGCTTTTGTAGTAAGAAAGTAACCAGTCAAGCCTATGAAGCATAGAAATATCATAAAAACAATAAAGACAGCTAAATTTCTTTTTACTTTGTTTTTCATTTCGAAAACTTTAACTAAAGGAGCTAGAAGCATCGCTGTAACTAAAGCTGCAATAATTGGTATCGATACTGGTAAGATAAAATACCCAGCTATTGCTATTATTACTAAGGTAATAAAAATAATAATGTTTTTCTTACAAAATAAAGCGGACATTTCAAACTCCTCTCTTAGGAACATCATAATTATTATTATAGTATTTATTTAAGTAAATTTACAGCGAAATGTATAACAAAAAAACGGCTATAATGAATATTTTGTTAAAGGGGTGTTATTATGCTACGAAAAAAATTAGAAAAAGGAGAGTTATCAATTTTTGATGACGTAATAAAGATCATTACTGGAATGGCAATAACCGAACAAGATGGAGTTGCAGTTAGCACAACTTCCATCAAAGGAAAATTACTTGAGAAAGTAAAACCAGTGAGTAACAGTATTAAGATTAATACTATGAATGAAAAAATAGTAATTGATGTAAAGGTTGCGATTACTTACGGTAAAGATATCCCAAAAGCGATGCAAGAGCTTCAAAACCTCATAAAAAATCATGTTGAACTATTTACAGGATTTACTGTTCAGAAAGTAAATGTTATTGTTAATCAAATAATAATTGAGGATTAAAAAGCGTATGAACTCATATGAGCTCATACGCTTTTTTTGATTTGGAATTACTTTAATAAAGCTGAAACTTGTTCTAATTTTTTAGTGCTTTTTTCTAGAATATGCTTCGGGAATGTTTCATCAGCATATTCAACACCGTGAGGATAGTAATGCTTCCCTAAAATAGGGTCTAAAAACTTAATGACAGAGTGTGGAGAAGGAATTTCACCTTTAACAGCATAAGCTTGAACTCTTAAGTAATAAACATCATCATTTACTAAGTCATCAAATTTATAGTCAAATGTTACGCGTTCGTAATCCCATTGTCCTGCATGAACAAAGCCTGCTTCTCCTAGTACATGCTCAGCTACAGAAAAATCAATTTCTTTGCCCGTTATTTCTGTTCCTTCAAATTTCATAGTTAACCCTCCTATTATGTAAGCTAGCTTCATTTAAATATGATAGTATGAAAAGAAAGAAGATGCAATTAAAATAACTGTAAATACGAAATTTGATACAATATGGACAAAAAAGGATGAAGAAAATGACAAAAAAAATATTTGAGAATGACCCCTATATGAAAGAGTGCTCTGCAATAGTTCAAAATAAAAAAATAATTAACGGTGCAACATGGATTACATTAGACCAAACAATTTTTTATCCGGAAGGTGGGGGACAGCCGTCTGATTTTGGCTTTATAGATGGAGTTCCTGTAGTAGACGTTCAATTGATTGATAATGAGCTCTTACATAAAGTTGATGGAGTTGTGGAACGGAACCGTGTGAAGTTGCACATTGACTATGAACGTCGATTTGATCATATGCAACAGCATACTGGTCAACACCTCTTATCAGCTGTATGGTTAGAATTATTTGGCATCAATACACTTTCTTTTCATCTAGGAAAGGATATGTGCACAATTGATTTAAATGCAAATGAGCTAAACGATGAACAAATTCGTCAAGTTGAATTAAAGGTAACTCAGTATATAGTTGAAAACAGACCTATTGAAAATTATATTTTGCCATATGAAGAAGTAGAATATGATAAATTAGCGAAATTAAAAGAAAGACCTGCTTTCGTCAGACTTATCGAAATTGATGGAATTGACACGTCAGCTTGTTGTGGAACACATGTAACAATGTTAGGTGAATTGGGGTTACTCAAAATCGTTGGGTGGGAGAAATACAAACAAAATGTTCGTTTATCCTTCATTTGTGGATTGAGGGCATACTCTTACTTTCAAGAAGTATTTACGGCTGTTAATGAAGTGAGTAAGAAATTAAACATTTCTCCAGCGTTAGTAACCGAAAGATTTCCAAATTTCTTTCAAGGTTATCAAACCTTAAAAAAGAATTATCAAAAGTTATACGAGAAAGAAGTGCATCAAGAAGCAATAAACTTGATTAATGAAGCAACAAATAATGTAGTTGAATGTAGTTGGGAAGAGAAAACGTTGCAAGAAATGAAGGATCTTGCAAAAATTATTATTGAAGTTGGAGATAAGGTTGTTATTTTTCATAATACTACACAAAAAACTTGGATTTTTGCGTCTTCTACTTCACAACTTTTTAATGTTTCAACGTGTATTAAAGTCTTAAAAGAAAGTTTTGGTGGAAAAGGTGGGGGCAACCCTGTGTTCGGGCAATGGATTGGTGAAGTAGACGATCGTCATTGGAATGAGCTAAAAAAACAACTGTTAAATGAGTGAATTCAAATTACCAAAAACGCGCGATATATTAAACTACAGATAGTCATAAATGACGATAATATAGAATTAAATACACAAGTTTGGAAGTTCATCTTTTTAGGGGTGAACTTCTTTTTATAAAAATCAAATGAGGGGACATATTAATAGTGTATGTAACTTACTAAATGGGAGGTTTTTTTATGGATCATGTTCGTGATGTCATGACTTCAAGTGTTGAGTATTGTACACCATTAGATAATGTTTATGAAGTAGCAGTAAAGATGAAAGAATTAGACGTAGGTGCAATTCCTATCTGTGAAAATGACCATTTATTAGGCATGATTACAGATAGAGATATCGTGATTAGAGGGGTAGCAGAAAAGCGCCCTAACTCTACAAGGGTTACTGACATTATGAGTGAGCATTTAATTACTGCAGATCCTGGAATGAATATTGAGGATGCTGCAAAGTTAATGGCAAAACATCAAATTAGACGGTTACCTATTGTAGAAAACAATCGTTTAGTTGGTATATGTTCATTAGGGGATTTGGCGGTGCATGAAGGCTCAGACGATGAGGCTGGATATGCTTTATCTGAGATCTCAGAAAGTCCACAAGTTCACCACTAAAATTAATAATCACGAAAAACCGCTCCTAGGGGTGGTTTTTTATATTCCATTAATAACTAGCATGGAGTTCTTGCGTTGGAACATAAGCTATGGCGAAAATAAAAGTTTTTCTAAAGATTTTCCCGAAAAAGCAAATTTTTTAGCATAATTCTTTTGCAGGAAAATACATATAAAGAGAAGAACATTGTTTCTATAGAGAAAAAAATAAATTGAACCGGTAAATGCTTTCACAGAGAAATGAATTTAAACTAATACTATGGATTAGCCTATCTAAAGTTATATTAATAGCTGAGAAAAATTTAACTCAGTTAGAATTATTATCTTGTGGGCGTATAGTAGTATTATGAAATTCATTAAGAGAGGAGAACAACATGAAGAAATTTGGGTGTGGAATTTTTTTCGTCTTTATGGGAATGGCAATATTCTATACTTTTTTTATGGACAACCTACTTGAGAATGACATTGAATATACGTCATCAAAAGGACATATTAATGAAGTAAATGAATCTGTTTTTTATGAACCAAAAACTGGAAAACAACAACAATCCACATTACTGGAAGAAGATGGCCTTCACAAATTAATTGGTGAGCCAGTAGAAGCTGTCTTACAAATGTATGGTGAACCTAGTCGTGTTGATTTATCTGCATATGACTATAATTGGTGGATCTATCCTACAGAAAATAGTTACGTGCAAATTGGAATCGAAGACGATCATGTTGTGACTGTTTATTTCATCGGTGAAGATGTATTGACGCCTCTATTTTATATTGGTCAACCATACGAAGAAATCAATGCCACCTTTGCTTTTCAAGAACAAGTATCGTTTAATGTAAAAAGCAATTCTTATCAATTTAATTTATCCGAAGAGGAACTTACAACTAGACCACTTTTAAAAATTGATCATGTATTTATTCAGCTCTATTTCGATACATTTACAAATAAACTATCTGGAATACGTTACCTTGATGGGAATACGCTAGTGAAACACCGCCCATATTCAGTTGTTTATCGAGGAGAATTAATAGAAGCTAGTCCTCTTTCCGGTACAGAGTGGCGCCAAGTTGAAAAGGGGATTTCATTACAAATATTAGATATTACTAATGAGATAAGAAAAAGGCATCAACTTAATAAACTCGAGTGGGATGATGATACGTCGATTGTCGCTTTTCATCATAGTGAGGATATGAGGATTAATGAGTATTTCTCACATACATCCCCATCCCACGGGGAGCTAAAAGACCGTCTAAAGAAACAGGGGGTTTTCTATCAATTGGCAGGCGAAAATATTGCTGCTAAATATGTGGATGCGATCGCTGTTGTTGAAGGATGGTTAAATAGCGAGGGGCATCGTGTGAATTTGCTTCACGAAGATTTTACTCATATAGGTGTAGGTGTATATGAACGGTACTATACTCAAAACTTTATTACCCCATGGTAGTAAGTTGTGGCACCTCGAATGGGTGCCACTGCTTATTAATACACTTTTCTTTGCTTAATAATAAAGAAACTTCCTGTACCAATTGCAATAAGACTATCCTCATTGTTATAAACCTTGGCCTCACAGACGTATATAGAACGCCCTCTATGAACTATAGTTGCGATACAAATTAACTCTTTCCCAATTCCAGCTTTTAAGTAATTCACTTTTAGCTCTGTAGTGACAGTAGCCATATGTTCTGGAAGAGACTGGTATACTAAAGATCCCATTGCTGTATCTATTAAGGACGCTGTAATCCCGCCGTGAACCATTTTTAAGGGATTATGAACTACTGGTTGGATGGGGATTCGCATTTCGTAATCACCGTTTTCAAGGAACCGACTTTCTACTTGCATAATTGCTGATAAGTAGGAGCGGAATTTTCCGACTTGCTTTTCTTTTGCAGATTTTAATAATGATGTAACCACATCAACATCTTCTAGGGTGGCTTCGTTAATAAAATTGTTGAACTCCTCAATTAATTTTTGTTTAGTATCCATTTTAACAACCTTCCTTATATAAGTACAAATTTTTTTCATATCGCCTAAAAAATAGGCGCACACATAGCTAGGCGCATTTGTATGATGTAATAGAACTATCTAGATATAAAGCTAGTTGTATTATTAAGAGGAGGTGTTTTCATGAGTAAAAAAACTACATTACACCCATCTGTACACCAGTTTAAACAATTTGTTAAAAAACATCCATTATTAATTAAAGAGGTTAGGATAGGGGAAAAAACATGGCAAGACTTTTTTGAGGAATGGACAATTTTGGGTGAGAAAGATGAAATTTGGGAGAAATACCGTAAAGTAAGCAAAGATCTAGATGAAGAGGAAGATATAGAAGATGATGAAGATGAGGAAGAAGCTAACGAAAAAAAAGGTTCTCAAATTGGTGACCTATTATCAATGTTAAAAGGAATTAACTTAAATGATATACAAGGTCATGTGCAAAACCTAAGTGGGATGATGACAACAGTACAAGGTTTATTGCAATCTTTTCAGTCCAATTCCTCGAATGACAGTGGTCAAGGTCAGCAACCGGGACAACAAGCGCGACAAGGACAACAGGGACAACAGGGACAACAGGGACAACAGGGACAACAAGGGCAACAAACTCCCTTTAACTTTCGCCAGTTTTAATTGTTAATCCAATAGTTTCTTTGAAAAGGGGCTAAGTTATGAGACAAGAAATGCAAGTTTATCTTAATCAGCACCCAGAAGTAAAACAATTTATTCGGCATAATCCAGTGTGGTATCGATATTTATCGAGAAATCCCCAATCCTTATCACAATTAGAAAATGAAGTAAAAGTCTTTCATGGTAAGACATTACCACAAAAATTAGATCGCTTCCAATCAAATTTAAGTATGGCGATGATGCTTCTAGATATGGTCAAAGGATTAGGAGCATCTAAATAGGCAGGTGAATGATAAATTCATCTGCTAATTTTTTTTGCATAAAAACTTCATAAGCCATAGATGGGATAAATAAGGGTAAATTAGGAAAAACTTTAGCTATGAATTTACAAAGGATGGGATGTTTATGATTAAGTTATTTTTTTCCATTTTAGTTATGGCAATGAGTTTTTCAAGTGGAGGCAATGGTGATGGAGAATCAACCTATGCTGCGACAAAGTCTATTCCATTTAATGACGATTATAGTCGTGTTGTTACCAGTGTAGAAGAAGATGAACGCATGATCGTTAAATATGATGTGAAGGAAAAAGATATTTATGTGGAGTGCTTTGTCAAAGATTTTTCATTTAGTAAAGAGCATGCTGGCCTATTAAAGCAGGAAGGTGAAGGTCATGTTCAACTTTTTATAAATGGCAATAAAGTTGATTCCATCTTTACATCATCGTTTATCATAAAAGCACTTCCAGTAGGTACATACACAATTAAAATTGAGCTTGTGCATAATGATTATACTCCGTATGGCCTATCAAAAGAATTTGAAGTTAAATTATAAAAAAAGAAAAGAGGGTCTTCTAATGCTTTTTAACTTTGAAAATCCATTAGTGGTTCAAAAAGATGGCACAATTATTGTTGAAGCAAATCATAAGCAATTCCCAATTATTCAGCCAATGCTATCACAAATGGCCATCTTAGAGAAGGCAACTCTCTCAACTCATACATACAAACTTTCACCTTATTCGATTTGGTCGGCACAATCGCAAGGAATTCAAGTAACTGAAATTATCAATTTCTTAGATGAATATTGTAAGTATCCACTAGCACAAAGTGTCGTGCAATATGTTGAAGAACATTATCAGCGTGCAAATTCAATTATTATGGAAAAAATCAACGGTGAATGCCTTCTCATTTTTAAGGATGAAGGAGCAAAACAGACGTTATTAAAGGATAAAAAGATCAACAAACTCTTAGAAAAAGGCAAAGATCAGTGGTGTTTTCAAGAAGTAAGCCGTGGGGAGTTAAAGAGACTTTGTTTAACATATGGTTACTTCATCAATGATCGTATTGGCTATGAAAAAGGTCAACAATTAAAAATCCAGATGTTAGCTAATGTAAACTTAAGACCTTATCAAAAAGAAGCTATAAAAGAGTTTCATAAAAACGGGAAAACAATGGGGGGGAATGGCATTGTCGTTATGCCATGTGGTTCAGGGAAAACGATTGTCGGCTTAGGTATTATGGAGAAAGTCAAAGAGGAAGTATTAATCATTACCTCAAGTGAGACTTCGATGAAACAATGGCAAAGGGAAATTGCAGAAAAAACAACTGTGCCACTCGAGAACGTTGGTTTATACAGTAGTTCCCTAAAAGAGGTTAAGCCAATAACAATTGCATCTTACCAAATGATGATTTATAGAGATCATAATACGAAACAGTTTATCCATCTGCCATTATTCAACGAACGTAACTGGGGCCTCATTATTTACGATGAGGTTCACCTCCTTCCTGCGCCGATATTTAAAACAACGGCGGGTATTCAAGGAAAAAAGAGATTAGGATTAACGGCAACCCTTGTTAGGGAAGATGGAAAACAAGAAGAGGTTTATAGCCTAATAGGACCTAAGCAGTATGAGGTTTCTTGGAAAGGTCTAGAAAACAATGGTTGGATTGCTAAAACATTTTGCAAAGAAATTCGTATCAATTTTTCGGAAAGAGAGCTAAAGCAATATGTTGAAAGTAATCAGCAACAGCAATTTAAAATTGCTTCAGTAAATCCTACAAAAATAGAAGTGATTAAAAAGTTACTACAGAAACATGAACAACAACCGACGCTTATTATTGGTCAATATATTGATCAACTAGCTGAAGTAGCCGAAAAACTACAATTGCCAATGATTACTGGGAAGACACCTCAAAAAGAACGTGAACTGCTCTATGAAAAATTTCGTCAAGGAGAAATAGGTGTTCTTGTTGTTAGTAAAGTAGCAAATTTCGCGGTAGATTTACCTGATGCAGAAGTTGCCATTCAAATTTCAGGTGCGTTTGGTTCTAGACAAGAGGAAGCTCAGAGAGTTGGTCGAGTATTGCGACCAAAACAAGATAAAAATGAAGCGTTTTTCTATTCGATTGTAACAAGGAATACAAAAGAGGAGCATTGTTCAAGTCACAGACAGCTTTTTATGTTAGAGCAAGGCTACTCATATGAGGTGGAAGAGTGGTTATCATAAAATTAGATCAATGTTTACAGGAACTAAAAGGGGAAGTCAAACAGAAAATAATTCAAAGGCAAAACGAATTCCTTAAAGATGATAAACGAACAGATCTATATGAGCGGCTGAGTGAAAGTGATTATCGAAAAAACTTACTAACAAGCTTAAGCGTGATTGAGAAAAAATATTATAATTCCTTTTTAAGGAAATATAGTTATTATTCAAATGAAAATCTAAAAGAAGAGCAGACCGATTCCATTGAAGAGAAGCTTGCTCTTCTTTTGCTACGCCAAAAGGGAATTGTTTATAAATTGGATGAAAAAATACATCTACAACGATTTATTATTCCAATAGAGTTTGTGGAAAGTTATTTTGACCTCACCTTTAAATATGAAAAGATAGATCATTATCAAAGGGAAATGTCACTAAAATATTATCTTTATTATCTACTTGAAATCATTTTTCTTGTTAAAGAGAAAAAAATTAAAAGTATGTTAGATTTAAAGCTTTTAGGCGATCGGTATTCTAATTTTATTGATTGGGAACTGTTAATTAAGTTTTTAGTCAAAGAAGGTCTACTTGATCATACAAAAAAAGAACTTTCTGTTATCGAAAAAAATTGCCAACTATTTTTTCGGAAATCGAGCCATGAAATCAAAAAGGTACTGACAACATTTATTTTAAGTGAGATTTGCGAAAATAATTTTACGGCTAATTTTATATTCTGGATATTATTCACCTTTGAAGGAGGAATTACTCGAAATGAACTTAACCATTATTTAAAAACAAATCATCAATATTCCGAACATACTTTAATTAAAGCTATTGAGCAATTAAAACTTTTGAATATTATTTCGATTAATGAAGAAATAATCAGTGCCACGGTGGAAACAGAAGCTTTAGAGCATGTTCAAGGGATGGAGGCCGGTATACTAGAATTTTTATTACCGGTTTCAATCAACAATGAAGCTCTTTGGACATTTAGATGTTGGGGCATGATATTAAAATGGGATGTAATGATTCACATTTTATTGACACAAGATACGGTTAGTAGGGCTTTAATGGAGCAACGGGATGAAAAAGAAATCAACAAGTGTTTACGATGGTTTTTTTCTGATTCTGTTAGTAGCAGTTGGCAAAGAACTTTAAACCAATGGTTATTAATCGGAAAACCAATTGCTAAGAAAGGTCAGCTTGTCTTTTACTCAATATCAGAGGGCCTCCACCTGAAGTACATTGAGGAACATTGGTCAGAATGGTTAGAGAAAACCGAAAATGGTGTAGTAATAGAGGCATATTTAACGAATGATTTTGAAAGGTTACTCGGTAAACTTTCTTTAAATGTAATTACAGAAAAGAATGAAGTTGAAAAAAAAGTGCAGTCATTTCACCTTGTTATTAAGAATGAATACCCAGAGGCAAGTGCTGTGTTACCTGAAGTAGAAAAGCTACCTAAACAATGGTTTATTTTAACGGCTTATGAAGAAAGAACAATCCAGCGAATAGTCAAGCAAGCCATTGTTCTCCAACTGCGTATTGAGATTGAAACTAATGATAAAGAGATACTTAAGATAATTCCGTTAAAAGTAACAAATAATAATGGAAGTTATGACATCTTTACTAACGATAAAAAGTCAATTAGCTTGGCGGCAATATCGAAAATAGCTGTTATTCATCCTCTGCAATAATAAATAAGAAAGAGGTTAATTATGATTGTTCGATTTGGCTACGTTGCAATGAGTGTTCATCTAAAAAACGCATCACCATCACAGACGATGACAGTCAAACAATTTGAGCAAATTAAAGATAAAGAAGCTGCGATTCGGAAGTTAGAAAGGATTGCTGTTTCAAATCTAGAGAACTGTTATCGTTTGTTAAAACATAATTTAGCTCATGATATTACTTTTTTTCGACTATCATCAAAGCTTGTTCCGCTAGTCAATCACCCACATACAGAAGGTTGGAAATACGAAGAAGCTATTGCACCAATATTAAATGAAATTGGGGAATTTATTACAAAGCATCAAATGCGTATAGGGTTTCATCCCGATCACTTTGTTGTGATAAATAACTTAGATGAAGATCTTTTAAAACGATCAATACATACATTGATTTATCATTATAAGCTATTAAAGGGAATGAATATTGATCCTATGCATCGTTGTGTTCTACATGTTGGCGGAGCAAAAAATGGTGTTGTAGAAGGGTTAGAAGAATTTATAGAAAACTTCGAGAAAATTCCCAAAGCTATTCAACAAATGCTTATTCTAGAAAATGATGATACCGTTTATCATATTGAGGATGTTTTATATTTAGGTGAGAAGTTACAAATTCCTGTCGTCCTTGATATTCATCATCACGATATACATCAACCGAAAACTTTCTCTTTTCTAGAAGTGTGGGATCGTGTTCTGGAAACGTGGAAACATAGTTCACTCCCGGTAAAAATTCATGTGTCTTCACCAAAAGAAGATGCCACAGATAAACGCCATCATGATTATATTGATGTAGAACGGCTTATGAGATTTTTAACTAGTATTAAAGGAACTGTGGAACAGTTAGATGTTATGATTGAAGCAAAAATGAAAGACGAAGCTCTTATAAAATTGATGAAGCAATTACAGACTCGTCACGATTGTTCTGTCATATCAGGGGCTAGTATTAAATTAGAAGGCAACTGATAAAACTCGCTTTCCCACTGTGACCGTGATATAATTTAATACTTGAGGAGGGTTACAATGTTAAAAACTGTTACGCACACAGACATTATTTCGCAGTCACTTTCTTTAGCAGAAATGATTCTACAATCAGAGCAGTATAAACAATACGAAGCTGCTAAAAGCGCTCTCCGAAGAAATGTGGATGCCCAAGAAATGATTTGGGAGTTTAACAAACGAAAAGATGACTTTGAAGAGGTTCAAAGGTTTGGTAAATATCACCCAGATTATAGCCGTGTTTCAAAGGAAATGCGAGAATTTAAACGGAAATTAGATTTGTACGAGCCAATAGCCCTTTTTAAAAAATCAGAAAAAGAACTAGAAGAGTTATTGAACGAAGTTAGTATGATTGTTGCTCATGCAGTTTCAAAATCAATAAAAGTACCTACTGGTAATCCATATTTTGATTCAATGTCCTGCAGTGGAGGCTGTTCGACAGGTGGCGGCTGTGGTTGTAAATAGAAAATAGTGAAAACTGTCTAGCTTCTTAACCAATTTCATGTAAAGAAAGTTGTCTAAAATAACGATTAATAATCCCTTTGAACTTAGCCATGTACAAGATGATATTGAAGTATTGGGAGCCTCGTGTTAGACTTAAATTGGTAAATGTGAGCAAAAAGGGGAAAATGTAAATGATAGGGAACCGAATCGGTCTAGCAGTTTGGTTACACTCTTTAAAATATGTAAGACAAATGAGAAAATACGGTAATGTTCATTATGCTTCAAAACGAATGAAATATGTAGTTCTATATTGTGATGAGACAACGATTGATGATACAATCCAACGACTTGAATCGTTACATTATGTCAAGCTAGTAAGTAAGTCAATGAGACCGTATTTAAAAACGGAATTCCAAAATGCTCGTCCTGACAAAGCAAAAGAATATGATTATAAAATGGGTATTTAATATAAAAGAGAGGCTGATCACGATGTAACAAGTGGTCAGCCTCTAATCGTTTCATTTATCATTTTATAAAAAAATCCTCGTAGGTTTACCTACGAGGTGCCTAATGGCAAAAACAAAAACAGATTCACTTTTGTTTTTGCACGAGGCTATGGGAGAGGAGAAACCGGAGGAAGAACTTATGGGGAAACGTAAGCCTTCTCCGCGGTTGTCAGCAACACGAGATATTCATGTTGCTATTTTTATTATGACCATTGGCAAATGTTCTATACGTAATCATCTTTATTTAGAATTTTCTATTTATTTTGGTTAATAAAGGGTAAATTGTTAAGCTTTTTCATCTTTTGTGGTAGGATGGGAAAAGATATTGGCAAATGTAATTTAAGGTGAGTGAATATTAGCATGAGAGTAATTTCAGGAACATGTAAGGGAAGACCTTTGAAAGCGGTGCCGGGGCACACAACACGTCCTACAACAGATAAAGTAAAAGAGTCTATTTTTAACATTATTGGACCATTTTTTGATGGTGGACAAGGCTTGGACTTATATGCTGGAAGTGGCGGACTTGGTATTGAAGCATTAAGCCGGGGGATGGAAAAATTCGTTTTTGTTGACCAAAACCCAAAAGCAATTGAAATTGTTCAACTTAATTTAAATGCTTGTCGTTTTGAGGAAAAAGCTGAGTTGTATCGAAATGATGCAAAGAGAGCATTGAAAGCTGTTGCAAAAAGAGGAATTAAATTTGATGTCATCTTTTTAGATCCGCCCTATGCTAAACAACGACTAGAAGATGAGATTGCCTTCATTGCTCAAAATCAGCTTTTAACTGAAGAGGGCATTATTGTTACCGAACACGATGCATCTCTTATTATGCAAGAAACGATAGAACAAATAACATGTATAAGACAAGAGCAATATGGTGACACGAAGATTACGATTTTTAAAAATAATGAAGATATTAGAATATAGAACCTAAAATGTTCGAAGCGTAACTTCACAAATTCTACATTCTACATTTTACATTGTTACATTACATAAATAAGGGGGATTTACGATGGCAAGTATTGCAGTATGCCCAGGCAGCTTTGATCCAGTGACTTTAGGACACATTGATATTATTACAAGAGGAGCTAAAGTCTTTGATAAAGTGATAGTTGCAGTCTTAAACAATCGTAGTAAGCAGCCGCTATTTACTGTTGAAGAAAGAGTACTTTTATTAAAAGAGGTTATGAAAGATTTACCGAATGTGGAAATCGATTCTTTTAACGGCTTATTAATTGATTACGTCAAAGAAAAAGAAGCTAGCGCAATTATAAAAGGATTACGAGCAGTGTCTGATTTTGAATACGAAATGCAAATGGCTTCTATTAATCGTAAGTTAGATGAGAATGTTGAAACTTTTTTTATGATGACTAACAATAAATTTTCCTATTTAAGTTCTAGTATTGTAAAGGAAATTGCTAAATACGATGCACCGGTAGGGGATCTGGTCCCTGATATAGTTGAAAATGCTTTAAAAGAAAAATATTCTAAAATAAAGTAAGCAAAAAAGAGGTGGACAAATTATTTGTCTACCTCTTTTTATTTGTTAATATGTTAATTTTTTTAATGTAAGAATTACATAAGCCATTAAGCTAATTAGAGTTACTAGTGGACCATATGTAAGCAATAGGTTCCAAGAGTGCTCGAATATCAAGTAAGTTTCAGCTTGGAAAAAGACAGGGATAGCATTACTTCCTTTTTCGAGAATTTGTTGATTTACATATAATGGTTTCCAGAGGAGCACAGTGAAAATTGCGGCAAATACGCCGTGAAAGAGTCGGGCGATAAAAAATGGTTTAAAGCTAATATCAGTTTCAGCTAGAATGCTAGCAACTTGAGCTTGAACAGAAAAACCACTAAAAGCTAAGATGAAACTAGTGACGATTACTTGCTGAAAAAGAGTTGCAGCACCTGTTTGACTTGCCATTTGACTTCCTAATGTGATTTCAAAAATACCTGATAATAAAGGTAAGCTTAATTCGTTAGGAATTTGGAAAAATGCCAAAATAATTGTTACAAATAAAGATAAGAAAGTCGTAATATCTAGTAAGCTTAGCAATCTGTTTAGGACTGAGAATAGAATGATAAATCCACCGATCATTAATAATGTAGAGACAGATGATTGAACTGCGTCTCCTAATATTTTTCCGATTGGTCGACCATCTTTTAAGCGTTCTTGATGGAGCATATGAAGGGCAGCTCGCAATGAGAGTTTATTTTGTTTATCTTTTTGTACAGTTTCTTCTCTTTTTCTACCATGAAATCTCATTAGTAATCCAACACAAATGTTTCCTAAATAGTGAGACAGTGCTAAAACAATTCCAAGGGCAGGATTGTGAAAAAAACCGACTGCAATTGCCCCGAAAATAAATAAAGGGTTAGATGAATTCGTAAATGATACAAGTCTTTCAGCTTCTATAACTGTTAACTTGTTTTCTTGCCTTAGTCTTGCGGTTAGCTTAGCCCCAGCTGGATATCCAGATGCTAGCCCCATTGCCCAAACAAAACCTCCAACTCCCGGTACACGGAAAAGAGGCCTCATGAGTGGCTCTAGTAAACTTCCAAGAAAACTAACTACTCCAAAACCAATTAAAAACTCTGAAACGATAAAAAAAGGCAATAAAGATGGGAAAACAACTTCCCACCACATTGTAAGTCCGCGCATTGAAGCTTCAAATGATTCCTTAGGGAACACCATTAATGAAGCTGCCATTATAGTTGCGCTCATAGCAAGAATAATTGTTTTTAATTTTGAGGCGTTCAATGGCCTTGCCTCCCTTGAAAATTTATATATTGATGTATTTTATAATTTTTACACCAATTAAAGTATGGAGTCTAAAATTATAAAAAACATTCAGAAACATGTCCTATTAATCAATATACGTATACAAGTTTAAATTAGACCATATGATTTTAAGGAGAGTCCTTGATAATGTTTGTTACTAAATAGACTGTAATAGAAGAATGAACGATTAGGGGGGGAAGCTGTGGGCGGGCCAAAAATAGGTTTAGCTTTAGGTTCGGGTGGTGCTAGAGGTTTTGCTCATATTGGCGTAATTAAAGTTCTTAAGGAGGCTAATATTCCAATCCATTGTATTGCTGGAAGTAGTATGGGGGCTCTTGTAGGAGCATTTTACGGTGCGGGTTACACACCTGAGCAAATGGCGAAAATGGCACTTCATTTTCAAAGAAAATATTATTTAGACTTTACAGTTCCAAAAATGGGGTTTATTACAGGAGATAAAATAAAACAACTAATCAGTATACTAACAAAAGGAAAGAATATTGAGGATCTTAATCTGAGTCTTAGAATTGTCGCTACTGATCTATTAAAGGGAGAAAAGGTTGTATTTAGTCATGGCGATATCTCAACAGCAGTAAGGGCCAGTATTTCCATTCCAGGGATATTTGTTCCAGAAGAAGTTGATGGGAGACTATTAGTCGATGGTGCCGTTGTAGATCGTGTTCCGGTTTCAGAAGTGATAAAAATGAACGCTGACATTGTAATAGCTGTTGATGTTTCGCACTTTGAAATTGAACCGCAAATTAATTCTATTTTTGATGTTATCATGCAAAGTATGTACATTATGGAGAGAGAAATGATTCGCTTTCGCGAAATAGAAAGTGATATTATGATAAAACCAATGATAAATCATTATAGCTCCACAGCTTTTAAAAATATAGATAAAATTATTCAGCATGGTGAAGACGCAGCGCGAGAAATACTACCAGAACTTCAATTGTTGTTAGAGAATTGGAAGGAGAAGTGAAATGGCGAACACGCAAAGATTTCCGTCGCTAAAAAAACGATGGATTTTTCTCATTATTTTCGTACTTATCATTAACTTTTATCAATTACCGTACTATTTTACTAAGCCTGGCGATGCGAAAGTTCTACATACAGTGATAGAAGTGGAAGGTGGGTTTGAAGATAAGGGGACATTTATGCTTACTACTGTAAGGATGGGTCCAGCAAATATCATTAACTATGTATGGGCAAAGATGAGTGATGCAAGGGAACTCATTCACAAAGATTTTGTTAGGCGTAGTGGCGAAACTGATGAAGAATATCATCACCGTCAGTTGATGATGATGAGTACCTCACAAGATTTGGCAACAATTGTGGCTTATAATAAAGCAGGTAAGGAAGCGTACTATACTAACTTAGGTGTGATTGTTACGGGAACTATCGAACAAATGCCTGCTTTTGATTTGTTAGAGCTCGGTGATTTAATTGTTGCAGTTGATCAAAGAGAAATTACAACCGTCGATGAACTTTTAGCGCAAATTGGAGACAAGCAAAAAGATGCCGAAGTTTCAATAACGATCGTTCGTGAAGGTGTAAAGAAAGATGTTGAGCTTCATGTTACCTCTTTTCCCGAAGATTTGGATCCTTCTGGAGAAAGAGTTGGAATTGGAATCACTAGTCCAGTAACGAAGCGAGAACTATCAGTGAATCCTGATATCTTTATTGATACAAATAAAATTGGTGGTCCTTCTGCTGGACTCATGTTTAGCCTTGAAATTTACAATCAGCTTATTCAAGAAGATATAACTAAGGGTTACCAAATAGCTGGAACTGGAACAATTAATGAAGATGGAGAAGTAGGTCGTATCGGTGGAATAAAACAGAAAGTGATAGCAGCCGAGCGAGCTGGTGCTGATTATTTCTTTGCACCAAATGAGTTTGACTCACCTACGTCTAATTATATTGATGCTGTAGAAGCAGCCGAATCCATTAATGCTAGGATGAAGATTATCCCAATTGATACATTTGATCAGGCAATTGAATTTTTAGGTAGCCTCGATCCGAAATAAGTAAGTAAAAAGTGGAGTATAGAGTTCAAAGTGATGTAGGTGAAAGCTCAAAAGCAAAGCTTATCACAGCTTTGGACTCTACACTTTATACATTAAACTAAAATCGGTGGATGAGCATATTCTTCTTTCATTAATTTATTTTGAATAATAGGGTCATAACCTAACGCATAGCAGGTTGTGGCCCTTTTTTCTATTTCAATAAATGGATGCTTTAATTTAGAAATGGTTGAAATAAGGGGCACGTCTATTTTCTTCTTGTAGTGATTGACGTACTCTCTCCCCGTATTGTTCATGCCAAGTATTCGTATATAGGGACATGTTAGGTTCAAATTTTTCATATCGTTTTTTGTTGTATTCGTAAGTGTATGCAAACAAAATCGCTGTAATCTGGTCCACGTGTACCTTTTTGTTTTTAATTTTTCCATCAGTTCCTGAAATGAACTTGCCTCTTTAATAACATCTAACAGCCGATTTTCCATTCCTTCCTCTGCTTCATAAATGTTTCCTAAATGCTCGATCGTAGCTGTTAAAACTTTATACTTTAAAAAGGGAAATAACCGTTCCCAATGTTGAAAGCTAGTATAATTTTTTTTATAGCTTTGTAGCTCATTAAAAGTGTAGGCTGGGACAACATGTTCGACCGCTTCTAAAGTGTTACCTTGTTTAATTAAGGTTTCTCTTATACTTGTTGCACTGGCAATGCCAAGGGATGAAATCGTTTTATCGTGGTATTGAGCCTGTGTTCGTTGAATCGTATATGGTTTCATTTGTGACTCTTGCTTAAAAATTGCCTTGACATAATGGTAGCCTAGGATATTATTAGGCTCGGATAAGTCTAAAATTTGTTCACTGTTCTCAATTCTCTTAAAAGCCATAGCTAATGCCTTTGGATAGCTATATCCTTCTTTTAATGCTTCTTGAAGAAAAGAATTATAGGTTGTTTCATTTTCATTGATAAATGAAGTTAATCTTAAAAATTGCTGGATGTCTCCGGCTTCACTTCCGAAACAAAGAGAGTTAGCACCGAAAGCACTTAGGATAGAGACAGCTCCTTCGGCAAAAATTTCAGCGTGTTGGGTTGCAAATACATACGGTAATTCTAAGACGATATCAACGCCTGATGCCAAGGCCATTTGCGTCCGGGACCATTTTGAAACTAGCGCAGGCTCTCCACGTTGTAGGAAATTACCACTCATGACGGCTACAACGAGATCAGCATTAGTCGCTTTTTTTGATTCACTTGCATGAAGTGCATGTCCATTATGAAAGGGATTATATTCTACAACTATTCCGGTAATATTCATTTGTTACTCCTTCCAACATTTACTATGAGAGGATGTTCAGACTTTTTGAACAAGCATTATGAGGAAAATTATACAAAATATATTAGTTGAATGCTAATAAATCTGTTTTAATTTAAGTTCATAATGTGGTAGAATTCACTTTATCTAGTTTCATTGTTGTTTATTACTCGGGTAGCTAATGTTTATTTTGTAATACTTGAATAAGAAATAGAAAATAATATCATAAATAAAGAGAAGTAGTGTAAAGAAGAAAGGTTGACAAAATATTATTCGAAGGCTATAATTACCTTTGTTGTCTTGAGGTGTGAAAAAATGAAATGGTCAGTTCAACAGTTAAATACGTTAAAAAATAAGGGAATAAAATTTGATGAAATGGTTGACGTAAGTGATATCAAAAAGGTCGACCAAGAAATTAGAAATATTTCACTAGTGCACGTGAAAGGTGAAGGAACTTTTTCAAATCATTCCGTTACTTTTACTCTTGAAATAAAGGGAGAAATGATCTTACCTTGTTCAAGAACTCTTGCAGATGTATCTTTTCCTTTCGAAATCGAAACAGCTGAAATGTTTAAGCTGCATGATTGGATAGGGTTTGATGATCGTGATGATGAAATACATGATCTGATAAACGATACAGTGGACTTACTTCCTTATATTAAACAAGCTATCCTTTTAGAAATTCCGATACAAATTTTTTGTGAAGATAAAAAAGGAGAAGCACCCCCAAAGGGTAATGATTGGGAACTAATTACAGAAGAGAACAAAAAAGAACGAATAGATCCGCGCTTAGCAGATTTAGCAAAGTTCTTTGATGACAAGTAATGTGTTTAAAAATGTAAGTATCCGGCATTCCGGCCTTCATTTTAACATATTTTAATCACAGTTGAAGGAGGTGGGAATCATGGCAGTACCTTTTCGTAGAACGTCAAAGACTCGTAAAAATAAGCGTCGTACACACTATAAGTTAATGGTACCAGGAATGGTAAAATGCCCAGAGTGCGGCGAATTAAAACTTGCTCACCGCGTATGTAAAGAGTGTGGGTCTTATAAAGGAAATGAAGTAGTAAGCAAGTAATTCTTGCAAAAAACAGGAAGGGATCCCCTTCCTGTTTTTTATTTGTCTCTTATTATTGTATAATTAAGAAAAGTCTGAATAGAGGTGGGGAGAAGATGGGGAAAGTAGAACTCCGTATCGAAAATGATCAAGCGTGGATTACGCTTAATCGACCAGAAAAAAGAAATGCGATTGATTATGAAGTCATTGATTTACTTAATGAGAAGTTAGACGTTATTCAAACCAGAAGTGACGCTAAAATTGTCATTATCACAGGTGCTGGTAATGACGCATTTTGTTCTGGAGGAGATTTATCAGTTTTTCACCAAATACATACAAAGACAGATGCCCGTGAAATGCTTTTAAAAATGGCAAACGTACTTTATAAATTATTTTTCTTCCCGAAACCAACTGTTGCCTATTTAAATGGGACTGCTGTAGGTGGTGGCTGTGAAATTGCAACTGCCTGCGACTTGCGAATAGCCGAAAAAAATATAAAGTTGGGATTTATCCAAGGAAAGCTTGGGATTACAACAGGTTGGGGTGGTTCGACATATTTAATGGAACGGTTGAATAACCAAGAAGCTATTCAGTTATTAATGTCAGCTAATCCCTTTGACGCAAATGAAGGGATTAAAAAAGGCTTTATCCAAAATATTTATGATAGAGAAAACTTTGAGCAATGGATTACTACGTTTACTAGACAACCGGTAGGAGTGTTAATGGCTTATAAACAAAGACTTTTATCCCAACATGATCGACCAAAGCTTTATAAACATGTACTAGAGGAAATAGAAGATTGCTCAACACTCTGGGAAACTCCTGAACATCATGAAGCGGTGCAGCGCTTCATAAATAAGTAACCGTTTTCAAGTCCAACATTGCTCTGAATAAATAGCTTTAAATAGGTAATAATTCCTTAATAGATCAAAAGAGTCTATCTTTTCTAGTAATTGCATAAAGATAGTAAAAAAGGATTTTCATTGGAGGGATTAGATGTCTATCGTTCGTCAAGATGCTTGGACTAATGATGAGGATTTAGTATTAGCGGAAGTTGTTTTAAGGCATATACGTGAAGGTAGTACTCAATTAGCTGCGTTTGATGAAGTTGGGGAACGCTTGTCACGAACTTCGGCGGCTTGTGGTTTTAGATGGAATTCGAGTATTCGGAAAAAGTATGAAGCTGCGATTGCGATTGCAAAAAAACAGCGAAAAAGTTTAAAGAAAACGAAGTTGGACGATATAGACAAAGGTGCTCCTGTTGAAATAGCTAGTGAACTTACGGGAGAAATTAAACCGAAGCTTGAAATTGTCAAAGCAAGTAACTCACATGCTCTAACAATAGATCATGTCATTGAATTTTTAACTTCTCAAAAAGAAATGTTGTCTTCTAATAACAACATTCTTAGTAAAAATAACGAATTGACAGAAACGGTTGAACAACTTACTAAAGAAAACAACCGATTAGTAAAAGAACTTTCAACACTTCAAAATAATTATGATGTGATGAAGCAAGATTATCGAATGCTAATTGATATTATGGATCGTGCAAAGCAAATGTCGGTAGCGAAGAATTAACTAGATAACGAAAAAGGATCGGCCCTTGAATGGGCTGATCCTTTCCTTTAGTAAGTAATTAAAAGTCTAAATATACACTAGTTATTCTTTTTCTGTTACCCCTTCAGGAAACCAAACATAAGGATTTTCACCGCGGTCTCTTTCTTGGTGGTAAGTCAATGCATTGAAGCCCATTTTTGTCCAAAACTCATCAGAACGTTGACGGGCATTCGTCTTAACTGGTAAATTAAAACTTTTTGCATGATTAACAAGAACTTCTCCATAACCTTTACCACGGTAAGGTTCAAGAACTTCTAATTTCCATAGTTCATAATAATCTTGGGCAGGTTCAAAGTAGACATCGTATTTTTTATCAATTCGATATAAGCTCATCCTAGCAACAAGTTTATTGCCATAATAAATTCCGTAAAAAGGAGACTCGCTATCATCCTCAATAATATTTGCGCGTAAATCTTCTTTCATCGATAATTCTTGTGCACCATACTCTCTAAAGCTTTCGAAATCCTCTAGTGTCTTATAATTAACTAGTAAACGTTTAACTTCAATATTTTCCATAATCAAAACCTCCATACCATGATAAATTGTCTTGTTAAAGAATTTCTTGTCCTTCTTTATTTTACTATAAAATTTACAGGAGAGTTATCTATAAATTTAAATTTATTAAAAAATATATTTGAATTTATCCTAAAACATGTTTATTTATTTAGTTTCTTTACGTTTCATATGCTAATATTTAATAAAAGAGGTTGTTCATCTCTTTTTGACAGGTTCAAAATAGGTAGGTGAGTTTTTGTGAAAAAAATAGGAATTATTGGTGGTGGCTCCATAGGGCTTCTTTTAGCTGGATATTTATGTAAAGCGGGTTTTGGTGTTACTGTTTACACAAATACGAAAGAGCAGGCTAATCAATTGAATCGTGATGGGTTAACTTTGCGAAGTGATGTTGAAGAAATAGTTGTCCCCGTTAGTAGTACTCCATTTTCTGAAATGAGCCAACTAAACGAAGATTGTCTTTTTATTGCTGTTAAACAATATCATTTAAAACAATTAATGGCTCGTCTTCCAAGCTTACTTGGAAAGGTAAATTCACTTATTTTTATACAAAATGGTATGGGCCATTTAAAATACTTAGAAGAGCTTACTTCCGATGTTGAGAATATCTTTGTAGCGATTGTTGAGCATGGTGCTTTGAAAGATCACCAAACTGTTGTAACTCATACTGGTATTGGAGAAATGAAAATTGGCGCCTTCCGTAAAGGTAAGCAAAGTCAAATGGAAGTCTGGAAGGGTTTAACAGCAGTTGGTTTTTATACAGCCATCTATAAAGATTGGCTTGACATAATGGAAAAAAAATTGGTGGTTAATGGGGTAATAAATCCATTAACGGCTATATATAAAGTTGAAAATGGAAACTTGCTTACGAATACGTATTATTTCCAAGTGATGCGTCGGCTATTTGAAGAAATTTCCCTCATTTATAAATGTACTGAACAAGATTGGCAACTAATTGTTGATATCTGTAAGAAAACTAGTCGAAATCGTTCATCTATGCTAAGAGACATCGAAGAAGGAAGAGAGACTGAAATAGAAGCAATTACAGGCGTAATCTTAGAAAAAGGTGCCTTACATAATAAAAAATTACCGTTAAATCAATTTATTTATCATAGTGTGAAAGGATTGGAAATCCAAAGGAAGGAGGAGAAAATGTGAGTGATGCTTTAGCTTGGATGGTAGCTACTTTTGTGACGTTACCGATTTTTGCTTTTTATCTAGTCTATATTGTTACTGTGAAAGCGACGAAAAATAAAAAAAAATCGATAAAACTAGCCGTTGATATTTCTGCGTCCTTTTTTATTATCGCTGTTTACTTTATTGCTTATGAAATCTGGTCCCAATCTTTATTTTGGGTCATGATTATCAGTTTGATCGTAGTGGCAATGATTTTTACAGTTGTCCATTGGAAAATTTCCGAAGATATTCATTTAGGTAAATTATTAAAAGGGATTTGGCGTTTTAATTTTCTTCTTTATGTTTTTGCTTATATTTTGCTTAGCGTATATGGATTGTTTATTAGTATATATTCAGTTACATAGTTAATGTTAATTATTAGCGAAAATGTTCTTAGTCTGCTATACTCTAAATTATTTCAGTCTGAGGATTTTATTGGGAGGTGTATGCAGATTGCTGATAAAAGAATGTCATTTAAACCAATCAAAATTAATGAAAGATTATATAGAAGGCAAACAACCTCTACAATCATTATTTGATTATTGCTATAAAGAAGAAATTGACTATAACAAGCGTCTCCAAGAATTAAGCCAAAGAGAATTTCCGAGAGAAGCTCTCACTGAACATTTGTTGGAATTCAATAAAAAGTATCAATGTTCTTCCAAAACTGTTACAAATATTGAAAAGTTGCTTGATGGAAAATCTGTTGTTGTTGTTGGTGGGCAGCAAGCAGGGGTTTTGACTGGTCCCCTTTATACCATACATAAAATAATTTCGATCTTAAAGCTAGCCGAAATGCAGGAAGCAAAATTGCAAGTACCTGTTGTCCCTGTCTTTTGGGTAGCGGGAGAAGATCATGATTTTGATGAGATCAACCATCTATTTAGTGTAGGTTCAGATAAGCTTCATAAACGCAAAATTCACCAGGAGAACAGTAGTAAAAAATCTGTATCTGACCTAAAGTTAGATAAAGAAGCTTTAAAGAAGCTTGTTGTTGAAGTGTTCCTTGATAGTAATGAAACAAGTAACACTAGTGCTCTGTTAAATGAGATTAATAAATCTATCGTTGAGAGCGATAATTATGTTGATTTTTTCAGTTCGTTAATTCACAAGCTATTTAAGGATAGTGGGATCGTTCTAATCGATTCTCATAACCAACGACTTAGAAAGTTAGAAGTTCCTTTTTTAAAAAGGCTTGTTGAAGGAAATGAAGCCTTAAACAAAGGTTTTTTACATAACGCAAATGAACTTTTTAACAGCGGCTACGGTGAACCTATTGAACGCAGTAAAAATAATGCACATCTGTTTTACCATTTAGACGGAACGAGATTACTGTTAGAGCGAAAGAATAAAAACTTATTCAGTGATAAACAACAAATTTGTTCGTTTACTAAAGAAGAGTTATTGTCTTTAGTTGAGACAGAACCAGAGAACTTCAGTAACAACGTCGTAACAAGACCTTTAATGCAAGAATTTCTCCTTCCAGTATTAACTTTTGTTGGTGGCCCTGGCGAAATTGCCTACTGGGCGTCGTTAAAAGAGGTATTCCATTTGTTTGGATTTAAAGTACCGCCAGTAGCCCCTAGACTTTCTCTGACAATTGTTGAACCGCAGATTGTAAAATGGCTAGATAATGATGAGTCAGCTATTATTAGTGTAATTAAAGACGGGATAATAACTGGGCGCAATCATATTGCTTATTGGGATGAGAAAAGGCAGATTGAAGAAGCGCTGCACCACGCAATAGGTGAAGTGGAGAAAATTACTGCCCCACTAAAGGAGTTAATTTCTCATTTTGATAAAGGGTTAGAAAAGCTTGCTCAAAAAAATGAACTAATTATTAAAAAAGAAATTTCATTTTTAGCTCAAAAAATTGAAAAAAGTGTTCGACAAAAATATGAGCATGAATGGTTAAAATTCGACCTAATTGAAGCAAACTTACTGCCAAATAAGGGACTTCAAGAACGGAGTTTGAATATAATTAGATACATAAATGAGTATGGTTTAGATTTTGTCACTAAGTTAGTTGAACTACCTTATGAGTTCAATGACACTCATAAGATTATTTTTTTGAAGTGACAAATATCGTGAGTAAAGTCCTATAGTAAAGAAAAATGACGAACAAAAATCCTGTTTTGATAGCAGGATTTTTTTTGTTTAAAAAGAATTTAAAAATAAAGTGGTAGAAAGTGGGGGGATGTGGTATTTTAGAGGTATAAAGTGGGGAGAGGGGGACCTTCACATGTTTATGGGGGAATATCATCATACGATCGATGAAAAAGGAAGAATGATTATTCCTGCCAAGTTTCGTGAAGAGCTAGGCTCCAACTTTGTGGTTACAAGAGGATTAGATCATTGTTTATTCGTTTATCCTGAAAGTGAATGGAAGCAATTAGAAGAAAAACTTAAAGTTTTACCTTTTACAAAAAAGGATGCTAGAGCGTTCACCCGCTTTTTCTTTTCAGGAGCAACGGAATGTGAATTAGATAAGCAAGGAAGAATTCTTATCTCTTCACCATTACGTCAATATGCAGAGCTTGAAAAAGAATGCGTTGTTATTGGCGTCTCAAACCGTGTTGAAGTTTGGAGTAAATCAACATGGGAGGAGTACTTTGCACAGTCAGAAGACTCCTTTAGTGAAATAGCAGAAGGAATTGTTGACTTTGACTTATAGTTTTAAGGTAAATTTGAATGAGCGCTTTTTTTAATAATTTAATTAAACCTGTTATCTTAGGATAAACGGCTCTCATTTGTTGCACCATAGAAAAAGTACATATATTTTAAGAAGGTGTTATTATGTTCGATCACATCACAGTATTAAAAGAAGAAGCCGTAGTTGGATTAAATATTAAACAAAATGGCATTTATGTAGACTGTACTCTTGGGGGGGCAGGACATTCACAATTAATTTTGTCGCAACTTTCTAAAGAAGGGCATTTGTATGCCTTTGATCAAGATGATATTGCCATTGCTCATGCAAAAGAAAAATTAAAAGAATACGAAGGTCAATTTACAATTATTAAAAGTAACTTTCGATATTTAGTAGACGAGTTAGCCAATAGAGGTATTCATAAAGTTGATGGGATCCTTTTTGATCTAGGGGTATCGTCACCACAACTTGATGAAGCTGAACGTGGTTTTAGTTATCATAACGATGCACCGTTAGATATGCGGATGGATCAATCCTCGTCACTAACAGCAGAAGAAATCGTCAATGAATGGTCTTTTCATGACCTTATGAGGATTATTTCAAGGTATGGAGAAGAGAAATTTTCTAAGCAAATTGCTAGGAAAATTGAGGCGTATCGAGCTAATAAGCGAATTGAAACAACTGGGGAGTTAGTAGAGATCATTAAAGATGCGATTCCGGCACCAGCGAGGAGAACGGGGGGCCACCCTGCAAAGCGGACGTTTCAGGCGATTCGTATTGCTGTAAATGATGAATTAAAGGCATTTGAAGATGCTATTAATGGTGCTATAGAAATTGCAAGAGTAGGTGGGCGTATTGCAGTTATCACGTTCCATTCACTAGAAGATCGTATCTGTAAATCTGTCTTTAAAGATGCAAGTACAGGACCTGAGTTACCAAGAAATATGCCTGTTATTCCACAGGGGTATGAACCAGTTCTAAAGTTAATTACAAGAAAACCTATTGTTCCATCTGACGATGAAGTTGATGCAAATAAGCGTTCACGCTCTGCTAAGTTACGTATTGCTGAAAAACAAAAGGAGGTTTCATTGAATGAGTAATCTTGCCAGACAGCTTGAAACAAGACAGATTCAAGATATAGCCACTAGAACACGAACAAAACCTGTCATAAAAACAAAAAATCGCATATCAAGTGGTGAAAAGTTTTTATATTTTACGACTGTTATAGGGGTAGTTTTTGCTACATACTTAGTTATTTCAGCGTATGCGGCTATCTATATTACAAATAACGAAATTCATACACTCGAAAGATCGATTAACAACCAAGTGACGAACAATGAAGCCCTGCAGTTACAAGTGACAGAACTTTCTGCTCCAGATCGTATTTTACAAATAGCTACCGAAAAGCTTGGGATGACATTGAACGACAAAAATGTAAAGGTTGTGAGTAACTAGTTCAATTTTGAACTAGTTTTTCACATATTAAGAGGTGATCATCTTGGCGGCATTTAGGCTTAATAAAATGAATGTTAGAGCAGTTGTATTATTGGTAGCTTTTCTACTACTATTTTCCCTTTTATTTACGAGGGTTGGTTATATTCAAGTAAACAAAACTGTGAACGGCCAGGAACTCCAAGCGATGGCTGAAGAGCGTTGGACAAGAAAACAAGCGGTGGAAGGGAAACGCGGTACGATTTATGATCGCTTTGGAGATGCGCTAGCCGAAGAAATCCCATCCTATACATTAGTTGCAATACTAGATAAAAACTCTAGAAATCGTGTAGAAGATCCAAAGTTAGCCGCTCAAAAATTAGCCCCTATCGTTGAAAGAGATCCAGCAGATTTAGAAAAACTCCTTTCTGCAGAAGGGCGTTTTCAAGTAGAGCTAGGGATAGGTACTAAGAATTTAAGTTTAGAAAAAAAACAGGAAATAGAAGAATTAAAACTGAAAGGAATTACCTTTCGAAAAGAACCAAGGCGTTACTATCCGAAACAGAATTTTGCTTCCCACGTCATTGGCTATACAGAACGAGATATGTCAAGAGCTCGTATGGGATTAGAAAGTAGTTTAAATGACTATTTAGAGAAGGAAGATGGCTTTATTCAATATTTAAGTGACCGTAAAGGAATTAAACTTCCGAATATTGAAGAAATTTTAGAAACACCTAAAAATGGGTACGACGTTTACTTAACAATTGATGCAAACATTCAGATGGCACTTGAACAAATTATGTCACAAGTTGAAGAACGGTATGAGCCAGAACGGATGATGGCGATCGTAGCTGATCCAAAAACAGGTGAAATTCTTGCCATGAGTAACCGACCAAGTTTTAATCCTAACTTTTATGAAGAAATTACCAACTATACAAACTTTACTGTATCCTCTCGCTTTGAGCCTGGCTCAACGATGAAGATGTATACACTAGCCGCAGCTATTGAGGAAGGTGTTTATAATGGTGATGAGCTTTATCAATCAGGGAGCTATCAGATTGGCGGCAGAAGAGTTCGTGACCACAATCAAGGATTAGGTTGGGGAAAGATCCCATTTGATGAAGGTTTCCAGCGATCTTCAAATGTAGCTTATTCTATTCTTGCCTTGGAAAAGCTAGGTTCTGATCGTTTATATGATTATTTAGATCGATTTGGATTTCGCAATCCAACAGGAATTGATCTTCCCAATGAAGCGAATAGTTTGATCGCTGATTCGCATCGAATTGATACTGCAACAACGGCTTTTGGTCAAGGGTCGGCCATTACCCCTATCCAACAAATTCAAGCAACGACAGCTATAGCAAATGGTGGGAAAATGATGAAACCTTATATTATTAAAAGTGTTGTAGACCCGAATACGGGTAAAGAAGTAACTAAAGGCGAACCAACAGTTGTAGGTGAGCCGATCTCTAGTAGAACGGCAAATCATGTTCTCGAATTGATGCATTCCGTTGTTACCTCACCTGCGGGTACGGGTAAACCTTATTACATCGAAGGTTTTGAGGTTGCAGGGAAAACTGGTACAGCGGAAATATCTAATCCAGATGGACCGGGATATTTAGCTGGTCATGGACAGTATATTTATTCCTTTATGGGTGTTGCACCTAAATCAGATCCACAATTAATTGTTTATGTAGCAGTGGATCGCCCGAAAATTGAAATTTATGAATCGGGATCTGCACCAGTTTCGCAAATTTTTACATCAGTAATGAAGCATAGTCTTCAATATTTAAATATATCGCCTAATGCTAGATCGGGTAACCGAAATTTTTTAGATGAGGGTTCTCTTATTGGAGATTACATTGGTAAAGATGTTGCTAATGCTAGAGCATCACTACTTAGCACAGGCTTAGACGTTCATATCGTTGGTACTGGTAAAAAGATCGTGTCCCAAATTCCAGCTAGTAATACAATGCTCTTACCTAACGAGAAAGTGATCTTAAAAACAGATGGAACTACTTTTGTTATGCCTGAGATCGTAGGCTGGTCTTTACGTGATGTTATGAAGTTAGCAAGTCTTTTAGATTTAAATGCTAATTTAATAGGAGCTGGTTTTGTTACCGAACAAAGTATTCCAGCTAACAGTGAGATAAATAAAGGCGATTATATTGTGATTGAATTAGAGTTACCAAATATGTCTGAAGAAGAATTTAGTCCGCTTTATGAAGATGGTGAAGAGGATAAGAAAGAAATCGTAACAATGGATTAATCTGGACAAGTGGTATTTTTTTAATCGTACAAGCATAAATTTGAAACAAGCCTACAAATGTTACCTAAGATAAGGGGGATAAGTGTGTGCGTGTTTCAAATGTTACTGTACGAAGACGTTTAGTTTTCGTTTTGACTTTCGGGCTATTATTCTTTTTCGTTATTGTATTAAGGCTTGGGTATGTCCAATTTGCACTCGGGAATGATTTGACAGATCGAGCTGAAGATTTATGGAGTAGGAATATTCCATTTGAAGCGAAAAGAGGAGAAATTCTAGATCGAAATGGTATCCCTCTAGCGACGAATGTAAGTGCTCCATCTGTTTTAATTGTGCCTAGGCAAATAAAAAATCCTGCCGAGGATGCAGAAAAGTTAGCTAATGTACTGAAAATGGACCGAACAAAAGTATATGGCTTACTTACGAAAAAGGAATCTATTGTTCGAATTAATCCAGAAGGTAGAAAGATAAGTAATCAACTTGCTAGTGAGGTTCGTGCTCTAGGAATTCCAGGGGTTTATATTGCTGAGGATAATAAGAGGCATTACCCATTTGGCAATTACTTGTCCCATGTTCTCGGGTTTGCGGGTATCGATAATCAAGGACTAACAGGAATCGAACTTTATTATGATGAAAAATTAAGTGGGCAAAAAGGACATGTGTCATTTTTTTCTGATGCAAAAGGGCGCCGCATGCCTAATTTAGCTGATGAATATACGCAGCCGGTCGATGGTTTAGATCTTCGTTTAACTATTGATACGAAGGTGCAGACAATTATTGAACGTGAGCTTGATATAGCAGAAGCTATCTATAAACCGGACGGAGCAATAGCGATTGCTATGAACCCAAATACTGGGGAAATATTAGGGATGTCTAGTAGGCCTGATTACGATCCAGAAAACTTTCGAAATGTTCCGCCTGAAATTTATAATCAAAATAAACCTGTATGGATGCAGTATGAACCTGGATCGACGTTTAAGATTATTACTCTTGCTGCAGCACTTGAAGAAGGGGAAGTAGACCTTGAAAAAGATACGTTCAATGACCCAGGTTTTATAGAAGTATCAGGGCATCGACTTCGTTGCTGGAAAAAAGGCGGTCATGGCCATCAAACGTTTTTAGAAGTTGTTCAAAACTCTTGTAACCCAGGTTTTGTTGTTTTAGGTGAGCGTCTAGGTAAAGATCGTCTGTTTGATTATATTGAGAATTTTGGTTTTGGGCAAAAAACAGGGATCGATTTACAAGGGGAAGGAAAAGGAATATTATTTAGCCGTGACCGAGTTGGACCCCTAGAGCAGGCAACAACAGCTTTTGGTCAAGGGGTTGCAGTTACACCACTTCAGCAAGTTGCAGCAGTATCAGCGGCTGTTAATGGGGGTTATTTATATACACCTTATATTGCCAAAGAGTGGATTGACCCCATGACAGGAGAAGCACTAAATACTACTCAACCGATTTCAAAGCGCAGAGTCATTTCAGATGAAACAAGTGCTAAAGTTCGTTATGCCCTTGAAACAGTAGTTGCAAAAGGGACAGGGAAGGGAGCATTTGTTGAAGGATATCGTGTCGGTGGAAAAACAGGTACAGCCCAAAAGGCGCAAGGTGGTAGGTATTTAGAAAATAACCATATCGTCTCGTTTATCGGTTTTGCTCCTGCAGATGATCCTCAAATCGTAGTTTATGTCGCTATTGATAACCCAAAAGAAACGGTTCAATTTGGTGGAGTAGTTGCAGCTCCAATTGTTGGTAGAATTATCGGTGATAGTTTACGAGCAATGGGTATAGAAAAAAGAACAGATCAAATTGAAAAAGAGCGACTTTGGACGGATCAACCTTTAGTAGTAGTTCCAGACTTAGTAGGTAGAACAAGAAGAGAAATTAATGATTCGTACTATGAATTAAAATTAGATGTAAGTGGTGAAGGGAATACAGTCCTTGCCCAGTCGCCAGAACCAGGGATAAAAGTAAACCAATACTCAACAATACGAATATTATTAGGTGACAAAACGGAAAGTGAAGATTAAAATGAATTTTGGGATAGCTGAACTGCTTAAGTGGCTGTCCCTTTTCTTCATTAAATTAAATGTTGAATTTTTAATTTTGATAAGGATGAATTCCAAAATTAAAAATTCAACAGTTAAAAGCTTTTGAGGTGTTTAAAAACTACTTTTATAAGCTACGATAGAAAGTAAGTAAACGATTGTGAGGTAACCAATATGAAAAAATTAAATGAGCTAATTAGCAGTTTATATGAATATAAGAAAACTGACTCTTCGAATCCCCTTATTAAATCAATTGAAATGGACTCCCGATTGGTTAAAGACGGTAGTCTATTTATTTGTATAGAGGGATATACGGTAGATGGACATGATTATGCGAAGCAAGCTGTTGAAAAAGGGGCAGTTGCGATTATTTCCGAGAAACCGTTAAATGTAGAAGTGCCAGTTGTTATCGTTAAAGATACAAAAAGGGTGATGGCTATCGTTGCAAATTCGTTTTACGATCATCCAACGAAGAAGCTTTCCCTTATTGGCGTAACAGGGACTAATGGTAAAACGACAACAACTCATTTAATTGAGAAAATTCTAAATGATGCTAACAAAAAAACTGGACTTATTGGTACGATGTACATGAAAATTGCTAATGAAACATTTGAAACGAAAAATACAACGCCTGAATCTCTTTCTTTACAACAGATTTTTGCTGAGATGGTTGCAAGTAAGGTAGATTCAGCCATTATGGAAGTGTCAAGCCATGCTCTTCATCTTGGTCGAGTGAGAGGCTGTGATTTTGACATAGCCGTTTTTACAAACCTTACTCAAGATCACCTAGATTATCATGAAACAATGGAAGCATATCGAAATGCAAAAGGTTTATTGTTTGCGCAATTAGGTAATACATATTCAAACGAAAATCGAAAAATTGCCGTTTTAAATGGCGATGATAAAGCTTCAAAAGAATATGAAAAAATGACTGCTGCTCAAATTGTCACATATGGAATTGACCAAGAATGTGATGTTAGAGCAACAAACATCCAAATAGCTGCTCAAGGAACGACTTTTGATGTTGATGCTCTAGGTCAAAAGGCATCTGTTCAATTAAAGATGATAGGTAAGTTTAGTGTTTATAATGCTTTAGCAGCAATGACTGCATGTCTAGTAGATGGTATTTCTCTTGAGTCTATTATTCACTCCCTAGAGGCAGTAGAAGGTGTATCAGGTCGGTTTGAACCCGTAGACTGCGGGCAATCTTTTACTGTAATTGTTGATTATGCTCATACCCCTGACAGCTTAGAAAATGTTTTGAACACAGTTAATGAGTTTGCGAAAGGAAAAAGTTATGTCGTTGTAGGTTGTGGTGGAGATCGTGATAAAACAAAACGACCACTTATGGCGAAGATTGCAAGTCAACTAGGTGACTATGTGATTTTAACATCAGATAACCCACGAAGCGAGAAGCCAGAGCAAATTATTAAGGATATGGAAGTGGGCTTAACTGAAGAAAGTAATCACATCTCTCTTATCGATCGTAAAGAGGCAATTACTTTTGCAATACAACAAGCAAAGGAAAACGATGTCGTTGTGATTGCAGGTAAAGGTCATGAAACATATCAAATTATTGGCAAAGAAACAAGCTTTTTTGATGATCGAATTGTAGCTGCAGATGCGATAAAGGAGATGTTGAAGAGTGAGCGTTAATATCGAGTTAGTAAAAGAAATTTCATTAAATTATCGTGGAATGGTTAACGAAACGATTGTCATTGATCATGTCTTTATTGATAGTCGTAACGAGGTTGTAAATGGTTTATTTATTCCTATTGTTGGTGAACGTTTTGATGGTCACTCGTTCATCAAGGACGCTCTTAAAAAGGGAGCAGTTGCATCACTGTGGGAAGAGGGTAAATCACTACCTGAAGACCTCGATAAAAATTTCCCGATTTTTTATGTAAAAGATACATTAAAGGCGTTAGAAGATTTAGCAAAGAAGTATTTGCAGCTAGTTGCGCCTAAAGTGATCGGTGTGACTGGGAGTAACGGAAAAACTTCTACTAAAGATTTGATCGACGCTGTTTTGTCTACTACTTTTAAAACTCATAAAACAGCAGGAAATTATAATAACCACATCGGCTTACCTTTAACAATATTAGCAATGCCAAATGATTGTGAAGTGGCTATTCTTGAAATGGGAATGAATCACTTCGGAGAAATTTCGTTTTTAAGTAAAATAGCTGAACCTAATCTTGCAATTATTACGAATATAGGTGAATCTCATATCGAACAATTAGGCAGTCGAGAAGGGATTTCCAAAGCTAAGTTAGAAATTGTCGATGGATTACGAAAAGATGGGATTTTAATTATTGATGGCGATGAGCCATTACTAAATTTTACACAAAATTTTAAAATTCTAAAATGTGGCTATGATGATCATAACGACTTTCAAATTACAAATGTCGGTCAAACCGCTGATGAAACCAATTTTATGATTAACGATAAACACACCTTTAAGTTAAGGCTATTAGGTAAGCATAATATTAAAAATTCTACATATGCAATAGCTGTAGGAAAATATTTAGGCTTAAACGAGCATACGATTCAAATAGGGTTAGCTAGTTGTGTGTTAACTGGGATGAGAATGGAGAAAAAACAGGGGGTTAATGGCTCGACAATCATTAATGATGCTTACAATTCTAGCCCCACTTCGATGAAGGCAGCTATTGAAACAATAAAACAGCTTGAAAATTTCAACAAAAGAATTCTTGTACTAGGGGACATGTATGAATTAGGAAAAGATGAAGAGATGCTTCATCGCTCTGTTGCTGATGCTATTTCAACTCCGATTACTCATGTTTTTACAATAGGTGAATTAGGAAAATGGATTGCTGAAGCATTATTAGAGCAAAACAACGATAAAATAGAAATAAGCTCATATAAACATAAGGATGAACTAAAAGAAAATTTATTACCTTTATTGGATCATGGAAGTATCGTTCTTATTAAAGCTTCACGTGGAATGAAGTTAGAAACGATCGCCAAGGACCTATATAGCTAGGAAAGGGGGATTGGGTTATGCCTGAAAAATTAATGATTATTACACTTGCTGTTTCATTTTTAATATCTGTAGTACTGTCTCCAATAATTATTCCTTTTTTACGTCGATTGAAATTTGGTCAAAGTATTAGGGAAGAAGGACCTAAATCCCATCAAAAAAAGAGTGGTACACCAACGATGGGCGGAGTGATGATTTTATTCTCAATCGCCATTACAACGATTATTATGGTTGGGAATTTTCATGAACTATCAACGGAAATCTATTTATTATTGCTTGTGACATTAGGTTTTGGTCTTTTAGGATTTTTAGATGATTTTATAAAAGTAGTGTTAAAAAGAAATTTAGGTTTAACATCGAAACAAAAATTAGTAGGTCAATTAGTCATTGCAGCAATTTTCTATGTCGTTATTAAGCAACTGAATTTTTCAACAGAGATTGCAATACCAGGAACAAATTTTGGGGTTGATTTCGGAATCCTTTATTTAATCTTAATTATTGTGATGCTTGTCGGAGCTTCGAATGCTGTAAACCTTACAGATGGTTTAGATGGTTTACTAGCAGGAACTGCTGCTATTGCATTTGGTGCCTACGCAGTAATCTCCTTCAGTGCCGAGCAGCTTGACATAGCTATGTTTTGTGCGGCAGTCGTTGGTGCTGTATTAGGATTTTTAGTTTTTAACGCCCACCCTGCGAAAGTATTTATGGGAGATACTGGTTCCCTGGCTTTAGGTGGTGCTTTAGCTGCAGTTGCTATATTAACAAAAATGGAAATTTTATTGGCGATTATCGGTGGAGTATTTGTAATCGAAACACTTTCTGTTATCATTCAAGTAATTTCCTTTAAGACTACTGGAAAGAGAGTCTTTAAAATGAGTCCCCTTCACCACCATTATGAATTATCAGGTTGGTCTGAATGGAGAGTTGTCGTTACTTTTTGGCTAGTTGGTCTAGTTTTTGCAATATTAGGAATTTACTTAGAGGTGTGGATATAGAATGAAAAACGTAGACTATTTTAAAGGAAAAAAAATTGTAGTACTTGGTTTAGCTAAAAGCGGTTTAGCTGCCGGCACCCTTTTGCACAAGTTAGGCGCACAAGTGGTAGTAAATGACCTAAAGCCATTAGCAGAAAACATACAAGCGCTTGAACTTCAACAGTTAGGTGTTGAAGTTATTTGCGGTGGGCACCCTTTAGAAATTTTAGATGGAAAGATTGATTTGGTTGTAAAAAACCCTGGAATCCCTTATTCAAACCCTTTAATTCAAAAAGCGATTGAAAAGGATATTCCTGTTGTGACAGAGCTTGAGATAGCATCAATCATCTCTGAAGCCGAAATGATTGGAATTACGGGTTCTAATGGAAAAACAACAACAACAACACTTATTTATGAAATGTTAAAGGAAAGTAAAAGAGTTCCTTTAATTGCGGGAAATATTGGTACTGTTGCATGTGAAGTAGCCGAAAAAGCAACAGAAGAAAACATTCTCGTCACTGAAGTTTCTAGTTTTCAGCTAATGGGAACTGAGCATTTTCATCCGAAAATCGCAGTTTTCTTAAATCTATTTGATGCCCACTTAGATTACCACGGTACAAGGAAAGAGTATGGGTTAGCAAAAGCGAAAATATTCCGAAATTTAACAACTGATGACTATTGTGTCATTAACGAAGATGACGCAGAAGTGATGATGCTAGCAAAGGAAGTTATCGGACAAAAAGTTACATTCTCTGTTAAAAAACAAGTAGAAAACGGAGCTTACGTTAAAGATGGCTATGTGTATTATCTAGACGAAAAAATTATTTCCATTGAAAATATTGTTCTTCCTGGCGCACATAATCTAGAAAATATTGTTGCAGCTATTTGTGCAGCAAAGTTAGCAGGAGCAACAACGAAACGAATCGTAGAAGTGTTATCGACTTTTGCTGGTGTAAAGCATCGTACACAATTTGTAACTGCGATTAATGATCGAAAATTTTATAATGACTCAAAAGCTACGAATATGTTAGCCACAAAAGTAGCGGTTTCTGCTTTTGATCAACCAGTTATCTTACTTGCGGGTGGACTTGACCGTGGCAATGAATTTGATGAATTAATTCCTACATTAGAAAAAGTTAAAGGTGTTGTCCTATACGGAGAAACTGCACCTAAACTAGAAAAAGCAGCACAAAAAGCAGGGTTGACTTTTATAGAAATCGTCAACAATGTTACAGAAGCTGTCAATAAGGCGTATGAACACTCAGATCGAGGAGATGTCATTTTGTTATCTCCTGCATGTGCTAGCTGGGATCAGTTTAAGACGTTTGAAGAACGAGGAGAGAATTTTATCGAAGCTATATCCAAATTGGAATAAAATGAGTGCAAGTACACCTGCTTCGTCAAACGAAAACAAAATTCAGTACCAAGTAGTGTTTTTTATCATTGAGAAAGAAACTATAAAAATAGAGTGAGGAGAAATCTTCTTTTTCTATAAATATAGGACATGTTTTCTTAAGACAAGGCATACATATAGGTAATAGGGGCTTGCCCAAATTCAAAAATGAATGAGGTGTTCCACATTGCCTAAAACGAAATCAACACCAGACTTTGTTTTAATTATTACAACTCTAGCTTTGCTAACTATTGGAATGATCATGGTTTATAGTGCTAGTGCTGTTTGGGCAACATATAAGTTTGATGATGCATTCTTTTTTGCGAAGAGACAATTATTTTTTGCTGGATTAGGAATTGTCGCTATGTTTACAATTATGAATGTTGATTACTGGGTATGGCGCAAACACTCAAAATTAATTATTATTATTTGTTTTATATTACTAATTGTCGTTTTAATCCCTGGAGTCGGTTTAGTAAGAGGCGGAGCTAGAAGTTGGTTAGGTGTTGGGGCCTTTTCAATCCAACCGTCAGAATTTATGAAATTTGCAATGATTGCTTTTCTAGCTAAATATTTATCTGAAAATCAAAGAAACATCACGAAATTTAAACAAGGTCTACTGCCATCACTTTCGTTAGTATTAGTCGCTTTTGGATTAATTATGCTCCAACCAGATCTTGGTACAGGAGCTGTTATGGTAGGAACTTGTGTTGTGATGATTTACGTTTCAGGTGCAAAGTTAAGCCATTTCATGGGATTGGCCCTACTTGGCTTAGGTGGCCTTGTCGCGCTAATCATTTCGGCCCCCTATCGAATAAAGCGGATTACATCGTTCTTAGACCCTTGGTCTGACCCTTTAGGAAGTGGATTTCAGATTATTCAGTCGTTATATGCAATTGGGCCTGGTGGTCTAATGGGCTTGGGCTTAGGAGAAAGCCGGCAAAAATTTTTCTATCTTCCAGAACCCCAGACTGACTTTATTTTCGCAATCCTATCTGAAGAATTAGGATTTATAGGTGGCACATTCGTTATTTTACTATTTAGTATTTTACTATGGCGAGGAATTCGCGTTGCTTTAGGAGCTCAAGACTTATTTGGAAGTTTACTTGCGATTGGAATAATTGGTATGATTGCCATTCAGGTTATGATTAATATTGGTGTCGTCATTGGCTTAATGCCAGTAACAGGTATTACCCTTCCATTTTTAAGTTACGGCGGTTCTTCACTAACGCTAATGCTCGTTGCAGTGGGTGTGTTGTTGAATATAAGTAGGTATTCACGTTATTAATGTAGAATGTAGAACTTGTGAAGGTATTTTCAAAGATGCTTTAAAAAGGTGGATTCCAGACTGGATTTCGGTCTGGGATTTTTCTTGTTTTGCATCTGTAAGTGTGCCTAGAAAAACCTTCACTATAAACTATAAACTTTTACACTATAAAAGGTGATATTTAGTAGCAATTTAAGATATAATGGAGAGATGAAAAGATTTTCCTTTTCAAACGGAGGTGCTTGTATTAATGAAAGTTATCGTTAGTGGGGGCGGTACAGGTGGACATATTTATCCAGCTTTAGCGCTTATAAAAGAAATTAAAAAAAGAGAACCGAATGCTGAGTTCTTATATATAGGAACAGAAAAAGGATTAGAAAGTACGCTAGTGAAGCGTGAAGACATCCCATTTAAAACCATTGATATCACTGGATTTAAACGGAAATTTTCCTTAGAAAACGTCAAAACGATCATCCGATTCTTCAAAGGTGTCTCACGCTCGAAAAAGCTAATTAGAGAATTTGAACCTGATATTGTCATTGGCACAGGTGGCTATGTTTGTGGGCCTGTTGTGTATGCAGCTTCAAAGTTAAATGTCGCGACAATTGTACATGAACAAAATAGTGTTCCTGGATTAACCAATAAATTTTTGAGTAAATATGTAAATAAGGTTGCGATTTCTTTCAAAGAAGCTGAATCTTTTTTTCCGAAAGAAAAAGTTGTCCATACTGGTAATCCTAGGGCAACTGAAGCTTCATTAGTAGAAGGTAGAGATCGTTTAACTGATCTTGGTTTAAATAAAGATAAGAAAACCGTCTTAATTGTTGGTGGAAGTAGAGGAGCTAGACCAATTAATGATGCTTTTTTAGAAGTGTTAGAAGTTGCGGGAAAAAGAGATTATCAATTTTTATATGTAACTGGCGAAGTTCACTATGATACTGTAATGGCTAAAGTTCAGGAACATGGAAACCCACCAAATATTAAAATAGCTCCTTTTATTCATAACATGCCAGAAGTGCTTAAAAATGTCCACTTAATAGTGGCCCGTGCGGGAGCAACTACTTTAGCAGAAGTAACAGCTATTGGCCTACCTAGTATTTTAATACCTAGTCCGTATGTTACAAATAACCATCAGGAAAAAAATGCGAGAGCTTTAAGTGACAATGGTGCAGCTGTTATTAAATTAGAAAAAGAATTGTCAGGTCCGATTCTTTTGAAAGAAATAGATGCTATTTTACTTAACGAAAAAAAGTGGGAACAGATGCATAAAGATACGTTAAAACTAGGCATGCCTGAATCAGGAAAATTGTTATATGAGCTTATAAAGCAACTTATTAAATAAAATTTTTTGGAGGGTTTTTATGGATCGACTTGTCAAAAGACTACAAGAAGCAAATGTAGGCCAATTGAAGGAAAATGAACCTTTGGCTAATCACACAACATGGAAAATTGGCGGTCCGGCACGGCTATTAGTCATTCCAAAAGATATTGAATGTTTAATTACTACCCTTGTCATTACAAATGAAAGTAATGTTCCTGCATTTATCATCGGGCGTGGATCTAACCTTTTGATTTCAGATGAAGGGATAGAAGGGGTAGTAGTTAAAATTACTGATTGCTTAGATCATCTCGAAGTAAATGGTAAAGAAGTTCTTGTCGGTGCAGGTTATTCCTTAATTAAACTAGCAACAATTTTAAGTAAGCAAGGATTATCTGGTTTAGAGTTTGCAGGAGGAATACCAGGTTCAGTAGGTGGGGCAGTCTTCATGAATGCAGGTGCGCATAAATCGGATATTTCAAAGATCCTGAAAAAGGCTAGAGTTCTTTATCCCGATGGTACGGAGAAATGGTATAATAACGAAGAGATGGAGTTTTCTTATAGAACTTCAAGGTTGCAAAAAGATCAGGGGATATGCCTAGAGGCAGTCTTTGGTCTAGAAAAAGGAAACAGAGAAGAGATTGTTGCTGAAATTCAAAAAAATAAACAATATCGTAAGACAACTCAACCTTGGGACTATCCATGTTGTGGAAGTGTTTTTCGTAACCCACCTGGACACCATGCAGGAAAGTTAATCGAAGATGCCGGATTAAAGGGCTACACAATTGGTGGTGCTCAAGTGTCTACCATGCATGCCAATTTTATTGTGAATGTTGGTGGTGCAAAAGCTAGTGATGTACTGAATTTGATTGACTATATTAAAGCTGAAGTATATCGAAAGTATAACGTTGAAATGGAAACAGAAGTTGAGATGGTTGGAAACAAACAATAAATGTAAAAATCTTCTTTTTTATGGTACAGTAATAGATACAATGCTTTTTAGAAACGGCATATTCAACGTATGCCGTTTTCCGAGTTTTTAATAGTACTTGTATAAAAAATAGACAGAAGCTAAGATAAGAATATATTGTTGTTATGTTATGTATAGTGGCAAACCAAATTTTTTTTTCTGGTTGTCATAGTTTAATTAAGTCTTGGACTTTAGCTAGGATGAGAAAGGTTCAATTTTTTGATTAAGGGACTTCAGTCTCATTTATTATACTTAAACATAGCATACAATGGAGGAAGATTGTTATGGATCAAAAAAAGGTGATACCCCTTGAAGATCGCATTCCTAAGCTTAGAATTCAAAGAAAACAGCGATCAAATAGACGTCTAATTTTCTATTTGTCATTCTTTTTTCTTTTATTATTAACGGTTGTTTATTTTCAATCACCTTTGAGCGATGTTAAGGAAATTCAAATTGAAGGTAATCGTTACGTATCTGATGAGAGAATAATAACTGTTAGTGGGCTTAATGAAAGGACAAGCTTTTTTGGGGTTAATAAACAGTTAATCGAAGTTGAATTAACTTCTCTATTTGAAATCAATAAAGTTAATATAGAGCGGATTTTTCCGAATACGGTCAAAATAACAATTAAAGAATTTTCAAGAGTAGCCTATTTAGTCGTTGATGGAAAGAATTATCCTATTTTAGAAACAGGGCAAATTTTAGATGAAGAAGGGTCTATCAAACGCTTTCCAACAGACGCACCGTTGTTGATTGGTTGGAGTACAGATGAAGAACTGGCTGAAATGGCAGCAGAGTTAAGTAATCTTCCTGAGAGTATCATTCATCGGATCTCAGAAATTTACTTTACACCTGTTGACGAAGATCCTTTAAGAATAACCCTTTTTATGAATGATGGTTTTGAGGTGAGTTCGACAATTCGTCATTTTTCGCAAAAAATAGCTCCATATCCAGCAATCGTTGACGAATTAGATCCGAATATAAAAGGGATTATCCATATGAAAATGAATCCTTATTTCGAACAATTTGATAATGAGGAGGAAGAAGAAATTGAAAGTGAAGGGTAACCATGTTATTCTCTCAGTTATTTTGATTATTACTGGTTTTATTGTTGCATTATCTTATCAATTTGCTAATGAAACTCCTAACAGTCAATTGATTACAGAGAGACAATGGAAGAAAGAAGATGAATTAAGGAACCAGGTTTTGTTTGAACAGTCAGTAAATCGAAACTTAGCAGAAGAATTACGGGCGATTCAAGCAGAAATTACGGCAATAGAGGAAGAAATAGCCTTTCAAGAACGAACTTATTTTAACTTAGTCGAAGACCTTGATAGACTCCGGATGGTAACAGGGGCTGTAGGTGTAAAAGGACCAGGTATTGAAGTTACTTTGACAGATGCACATTATGTTCCAGATGGGGAAAATCCTAATTTTTATATTGTTCATGAATTTCATATTCAGACAGTAATTCATGAATTGTTAGTCACACAAGCTGAAGCAATTGCTATTAACGGACAAAGAATTTCACACCGTTCTTATATACAGTGCGTTGGTCCTGTTATTCGTATTGATGGGAATACGTCTTTTGCCCCTTTTGTTATTACTGCCATTGGTGATGCGGCTAAGCTTCATGATTCACTGCATTTGCCAGGTGGTGTGAGGGATCAACTACTCTCTGACCAAATAGAAGTGAAAATTGAGAAGAAGGATTTAATTATCATGGATCCTTACCTATCAGAGAGAGGGTGAGACTAGTGAAGGATCGAATGATTATTTTTGCAATTGTTACGACGATTATAGGTTTTATGATTGCAATTCAGTTTAAAACGACGAAAGAGCCAGTTGTAAGAGATACACGTGACATTTTGCAATTAAGGCAAGATTTACGTGTAGAAAAAGAAAGGCAACAAGAATTAAATCAAGAAATTGAAAAACAATTTTTATTGTTAAGTCAACTTCAAGAACAAGAAAATATTGAAGATGTAATGATTGATGCATTGAATGATTTAAAAGAAAGATCAGGATTAACTCCGGTAAGTGGAGAAGGGATTATCCTTGAAATTAAACCGATGTACACTGACTATGGGTTTATTCCTCAAACGGTTCCGCCCCATTTATTAAGGATTTTAATAAATGAGCTTAACATTTATAATGCGCGAGATATTGCGATTGGAAACCAACGAATTATTTCTACATCAGCCATTCGGGACGTTAACGGGGTCACCCATGTAAACGCCAGAAGAATACCAAATTTACCATTAAGAGTAAAGGTACTTGCAAATGATGCGGAAAAACTTCATCATGAAATGATCGTTTCACAGTCTGTAGAATACTTTGCGATTGAAAATTTAAGCTTAACATCAACACCAATTAATTTCACAACATTACCTGGGTATGATCAATCTCTACGGGTTCGATATTTACAGCCGATAAAGGAGGAATCTTAAATGTGGTTGCCATTTATTGGGCTACTTATAGGTCTTCTCCTAGGATTTTGGACTGAGTTTAGAATACCAGATGCTTACACAAGCTATTTATCGATTGCTGTTTTAGCTGCACTTGATACATTATTTGGGGGAATTAGAGCACACTTACAAAATACATTTGAAGAGAATGTATTTGTTACTGGTTTTTTCTCAAATATTCTTTTAGCTGCAAGTTTAGCTTTTCTAGGTGTCCATCTTGGTGTAGACTTATATTTAGCTGCAATTTTTGCCTTTGGAGTTCGTTTGTTTAATAACATTGCTGTAATTAGACGAATTCTGCTATCAAAATGGGCAGCAAGACAAGAAAAAGAAAATGAAGTATAAATACTTTGAGAAATGTAACATTATTTTCAAAAAGTAAAGAATTTTTATGTTTAAAAAAAGGAAATGAAGAGTATTTGTTGAATATTAACTTATTAGTGAGAAAAAGCAGTCTCTTTAGCAAATAGATGATTTTCTGCTGCAAGAGGTCATTATGACTTTTCTTTATATTGTAACAAAATACTTTTCTTTTTCTAATATTTACTAAAGATTAGCTTCGGATATTAAGGTAATATTGAATTATAATAGACAAGCTTATTTATTGAAGGAGGTGCCAAAGAATGAACAACAAGGAGACTTACGTTAGTTTAGACATCGGTACATCCAATGTTCGAGTAATCATTGGAGATATTGCTAATGGATCTTTAAATATCATTGGTGTGGGGAATTCCAAAGCTGAAGGAATCAAGAAAGGTTCTATTGTTGATATTGATGAAACAGTTCGTTCAATTAGACGAGCAGTTGAACAAGCTGAGAGAATGATTGGCATGTCAATAAAAAATGTGATTGTTGGTGTATCAGGCAACCATATTCAGCTCCAACCATGCCACGGTGTTGTGGCAGTATCAAGCCCTGATCGTGAAATTGGGGAAGAAGATATTAGAAGAGTGATTGATGCTGCGCAAGTATTTTCGCTTCCACCTGAACGTGAAATCATTGATGTTATTCCTAAGCAATTTATTGTAGATGGTCTAGACGAGATAACCGACCCAAGAGGGATGATAGGTGTCCGACTAGAAATGGAAGGAACAATTATTACGGGTTCCAAAACAATTTTACATAACTTACTACGCTGTGTAGAAAGAGCAGGGTTAAATATAGCAGATATTTGTTTACAACCTTTAGCGGCGGGTTCTGTTGCCATATCAAAAGATGAAAAAAGTTTAGGAGTTGCCCTTGTAGATATAGGGGGTGGCTCAATGACTATTTCAATTTTTGAGCAAGGCACTTTACAAACTACATCAGTAATTCCAGTTGGTGGCGACCATATAACAAATGATATTGCCATTGGACTTAGAATTTCTACAGAAGAAGCTGAAAGAGTAAAAACCAAATATGGACATGCTCATATTGAACTGGCTTCAAAAGATGAAACTTTTAAAGTGGGTAAAATTGGAAGTGAGTTAAAGGAAGAGTTTTCTCAATATGAACTCTCTTATATTATTGAACCTAGATTAGCCGAAATGTTACAGTTAGTAGAAAATGAGATTTATAGACTTGGGTATCAAGATTTACCAGGTGGGTATGTGTTGACTGGCGGTACGGTCAAAATACCTGGGTTACTCGAGTTAGCAAGGGAAATTCTTCAAAATAATGTTAGGGTTGCTATTCCTGATTATATTGGAGTACGTGAGCCACAATACACCACTGGAGTTGGCTTAATACAATTTGCCCACCGCAATGGTAAAATTCAAGGCAAAGAAGTTGCTGCAACTCTAGGGACAATTCAACATGAAGAAAATCATGATCGAAGAGAAATTCCTTCAAAAAAGAAGGAAGGCTCACAAGGAAAAGCAGTTAAGAAGAAAGTATCAAATTGGTTTAAAGTGTTTTTTGAGTAGCAATAGTGAATGAGTTTGTTCAAAATGGGATAGACGAAGAAATTCGTAGTTTCAACTACTAAATCTTTTGAACAGCATCTTACCGGAATTTATGTCGAGACACGATCGATTGGGGGACCTTATATGTTAGAGTTTGAAATGGATATGGACCAGTTAGCAAAAATTAAAGTTATTGGTGTTGGTGGCGGTGGAAGTAACGCTGTTAACAGAATGATTGAAAATGGTCTTCAAGGTGTAGAATTTATTGCAGTAAATACAGATGCTCAAGCCCTACATTTATCAAAGGCTGAGCACAAGCTACAATTAGGTGGAAAACTGACACGTGGATTAGGTGCAGGAGCTAATCCTGAAGTTGGTAAAAAGGCTGCTGAAGAGAGCCGTGAGCATTTAGAAGGTATTTTAGCTGGAGCTGACATGGTGTTCATCACTGCTGGAATGGGTGGTGGAACTGGTACAGGTGCTGCACCGGTAATTGCAGAAATTGCAAAAGATATTGGTGCCTTAACAGTAGGAGTAGTTACACGTCCTTTTACGTTTGAGGGAAGAAAGCGTTCTAGTCAAGCGGCTGGAGGAATCGGAGCGCTAAAAGAGAAAGTAGATACATTAATTGTTATTCCAAATGATCGTTTACTTGAAATTGTTGATAAAAATACTCCGATGTTAGAAGCATTCCGTGAAGCGGATAATGTTCTAAGACAAGGTGTACAAGGGATTTCCGACTTAATTGCAGTTCCTGGATTAATCAACCTTGATTTTGCAGATGTAAAGACGATTATGAGTGATAAAGGATCTGCGCTCATGGGAATTGGTGTTGCTACAGGTGAAAACCGTGCAACAGAAGCTGCTAAAAAGGCAATTTCTAGTCCGTTATTAGAAACTTCAATTGATGGAGCCCAAGGGGTACTTATGAACATTACAGGTGGAACAAACTTGAGCCTGTATGAAGTCCATGAAGCAGCTGAGATTGTATCTTCAGCATCTGATCAAGAAGTAAATATGATTTTTGGTTCTGTTATTAACGAAAACTTAAAAGATGAAATAGTTGTTACAGTTATTGCAACGGGTTTTAATGATCAAGAAAACATGAAAGTTTCAAGACCACAAAATCCAGTTAAAGCAGGTGTTGGAAAAAAACCGGTCATTCAACAACAACACCATGAGGAAAATTCATACACTGAGAGACCGTCACAAGGGCAAGGTCAGCCAGAATCAGTCGATACGCTGGATATCCCAACCTTTTTAAGAAATCGCCGTAATCGTTAAAATAAAAAGACTAACTTATAAGTTGCTCCTTTTTAAAAGGAAACTTAAAGTTGGTCTTTTTTTTGTAGAAAAATATTAGAGCTTAATCCTTGACATTTATGTATATTATAAAATTTAAGAAATATGAAGAGACGACAATTTAAGTGCAAAAAACTGAAAATTTCTTCGTTTCTATCGGCATAAACTGACAGACTTATAAATACGATGTGATATATACTAGTTTCAAATTCTTAAAGAGGTTGTTCAAAAAGTCCGGTAATCATAGCTCTCGAATCTCTTCGTTGGCTCGCTTCTGCAGAGGCCTGCTCCTGCGTCTACCAGTTATTGCTTCGAAGCGTTTTTCCTCGTCGCAAGGCTGCTAAGATGTTTTTGGAACCAGTAACCTTGCTCATGTATTAATAGCATACATTCCGCTGCTCGAAGCCTCACCGCCTCGACCGCCTCGGCTCTGATTATCCTCCTTTTTAAACACGCACTTAAAGAGGTTGTTCAAAAAAGGACTATGAATTAATCTTTAAAGATTAAGAAAGGAGCCGATATGGCTATATATTTGGATGTCATATGGTTTCTAAATTTTTGTATCGATTTATTATTACTTTTATTAACAGCACTAGTATTAAAGAGGGATTTAGTCAAATGGCGTCTTTTGTTAGGCGCACTAGTAGCATCAAGCTCGATCTTCTTAGTTATTACTTCACTAAGCTCACTATATTATCATCCAATGTTCAAATTAGCTTTTTCCGCTTGTATCGTTGTTACTACTTTTGGTTTTAAAAAGTTCTCGTACTTTATTCAAAATTTACTTTCATTCTATTTCGTTAGCTTCATATGTGGGGGTGGACTAATCGCATTACATTATTTTTTTAATAACGAAATGGTTATTTTGAATGGAGTAGTAACAACGAAATCTACAGGATTAGGGATGCCAATTAGTTGGCTCTTAGTACTTATCGGATTTCCAGCAGTTTGGTTTTTTTCTAAAAAGAGATTTGAGCAAATTGAAGTCAGGAAAGTTAAGTACGAAGAAATTGTTCGTGTAGATTTGTTTGTTTTGGATCGGCAAATACAGTTAAAGGGGTTAATTGATAGTGGCAATCAGCTACAAGATCCCTTAACCAAAAAGCCAGTTATGATAATAGATATGAACAATCTACAAAATAAATTCCCTAAATCTATCGTCCAGCAAGCAAAATACCCCGAAATGATTGGAGATCCTACTCTCCAAATCGAAAGAGAATGGGAAGAAAAACTTTGTATTATCCCGTACCGGGGAATCGGTCAAGTTAACCAATTCATAATTGGTATAAGACCTAATAAAGTAATTGTTACATTGGATCAGTGCGAGGAGCTAGAATGCAGTAATGTTATTGTAGGTTTGAATTTTACGAATTTATCATCTGAAGGAGATTTCAACTGTATTCTTCATCCGCAGATGCTTATTCAAGGAAAAAAACAATTAGCTTAGAAAAAATTGTAACTGTAACTTTAGGAGGTACATACATGATAAAACTTAAACTAAAATTAACATTGATGTGGTACAAACTACTAATGAAGTTAGGCTTGAAGGCTGATGAAATTTATTATATTGGTGGAAGTGAAGCATTGCCACCACCACTCTCTAAAGACGAAGAAGAGCACTTACTTAGTAAACTTCCGACAGGAGATAAAGCGGTACGATCGATGTTGATAGAACGGAATTTACGTTTAGTTGTTTACATTGCTAGAAAGTTTGAAAATACTGGTATAAATATTGAGGATTTAATCAGCATAGGAACAATAGGTTTAATCAAAGCAGTTAATACATTTAACCCAGAAAAGAAAATCAAATTAGCAACATATGCATCAAGATGTATAGAAAATGAAATTTTGATGTACTTACGAAGAAATAATAAAATTCGTTCGGAAGTGTCCTTTGATGAACCATTAAATATTGATTGGGATGGAAATGAACTTCTCCTTTCAGATGTATTAGGAACCGAAGAAGATATTATTACGAAAGGAATTGAAGAAAAAGTAGATCGGAAATTATTAGTGAATGCTTTGCATACTCTTAATTCAAGGGAGAAACAGATTATGGAACTCCGCTTTGGACTAGCAGGAGGAGAAGAAAAAACTCAAAAAGATGTCGCTGACTTATTAGGAATTTCTCAATCATATATTTCTAGATTAGAAAAGCGGATCATTAAAAGGTTGAGGAAAGAATTTAATAAAATGGTTTAAAAAGTGGAGTTCTTTAATTCTTATGATTTTAGCTCTTGTAGTTATTTTAATAATAAAATTAAAAATTCATTAAATATTAAAAAAAAATAGAAAATAATTTTTCGAAAAAAATATTTGCTGCTTTAACCCTTATGTATCAATGAATTAACAAAAATGTTAATTTCCACGTTTCTGAAGTAGTGCATATTTTTCCCACCTGAGGAGATACTGAATTTTGTACATCAACTCCTGTAAGGAGGGAAAGAATTGACACGAAATAAAGTTGAAATATGTGGTGTTGATACAGCAAAATTGCCAGTACTAACAAACAAAGAGATGCGCCAGTTATTTGAGGAACTACAAAGTGGTGATATCTCAGCAAGAGAAAAGCTCATTAACGGCAACTTAAGATTAGTTTTAAGTGTAATTCAACGCTTTAACAACAGGGGAGAGTATGTTGATGATTTATTTCAAGTTGGATGTATTGGTTTAATGAAATCAATTGACAACTTTGATTTAAGTCAAAATGTAAAATTTTCTACCTATGCAGTACCAATGATCATTGGGGAAATTAGGCGCTATTTACGGGATAATAACCCAATTAGAGTGTCTAGATCACTAAGGGATATTGCTTACAAAGCATTGCAAGTAAGAGACTCATTAATGAGTGAGAAAAGCCGTGATCGAGAACCAACTATTCAAGAAATTGCAAAAGTACTTAACGTACCAAAAGAGGATATTGTGTTTGCTCTTGATGCTATTCAAGATCCTGTTTCACTATTTGAACCAATTTATAATGATGGGGGCGATCCGATCTATGTAATGGATCAAATTAGTGATGATAAACATAAGGATATCCAGTGGGTAGAGGAAATTGCTTTAAAAGAAGCAATGGTCCGTTTAAGTGAACGGGAGAAAATGATTTTAAATATGCGCTTCTTCCAAGGGAAAACACAGATGGAAGTAGCTGATGAAATTGGCATTTCTCAAGCTCAAGTATCGCGCCTTGAGAAAGCAGCCATTCAACAAATGAATAAGCATGCAAAAGCTTGAGGTAGCCCATTGGGTTACCTCTTTTTTTATTGATATAACAAATATAATTGCCTATTAGGACATATACATGGTTTAAAGATAATTATGGGATGGGGGCAAAATAGTATGTTAAAGATTTCTGACATTCAATCAAAGGATATTGTTAATATTTCGAATGGGAAAGTATTAGGTCATATTGGAGACTTGGACATTAATCTCGAAGAAGGAACAGTTAAATCAATTATCATCGGCGGTACCGGAAGGATGCTCACCTTTTTAGGTGGGAAAGAAACTGAAATCGTGATCCCATGGGAGAATATCGTTAAGATTGGTTCAGATGTCATTTTAGTTCGTTTGGATGACTAAAAAAAGTAAAAAAATAATAACAAGTTAAGGCTTCCCAATTGAACATGTGGAAGCCTGTTTTATTCTCCAATTTGTTCTTTGGTTTAATCGTAAAATCGCACAATTTCAAAAACGACTAAACTCTATTTGCAAATAGAAAAATATGTTAGAATAAATAAAAGCATCTAGAATAGGAGTGTCTAAGTTGATAAATGAGACTTTTGTTTTACGGAATAATGTGTATATGTCCGTTGAACCGTTTAAACAAATGAATGATAGACTTCTTGTAGGATTTACAACAAGAAAAGATGGATATAGTATGGAACCATATAGCTCTCTAAATCTTGGGTTGCATGTACATGACAACGATGAAGAGGTTATTGCTAACCGAGAAAAGCTAGCAAATGAATTACAAATAGCACTAGCTAACTGGGTGTTTTCAGAACAAGTCCACGGATCTAATATAAAAAAAGTTTCAAAAAAGGATTGTGGAGCTGGCACCCACGAATTAACTAATGCGATCTTGGATACTGATGGTTTATATACGAACGATAAAAATGTATTATTGGCAAGCCTTTATGCCGATTGTGTTCCGCTTTATTTCTATTCACCGACTTATAATATTGTTGGGTTAGCTCATGCAGGATGGAAAGGCACAGTTGGAGGAATAGGTCCTAAAATGGTCCAACGCTGGACAGAGGATGAACAAATCCCTCTAGAAGCAATTTACGTTGCAATTGGACCCTCCATATCCAAAGAAAAATATGAAGTCGATGACTTTGTCATTAGTAAAGTAAAGGATGTTGTTACTAATCATCATCACCTACTATACGAAGAAGTTAAACCAAATAAATATCTACTAGATTTGAAAGAGTTGAATAAACAACTCCTAATCCGTGTAGGAATTAAAGAGGAACATATTTTCGTTTCTAATTATTGCACATACAAAGAAAGCGATTTGTTTTTCTCTTATCGTCGTGAACAACAAACTGGAAGAATGATGAGTTTTATTGGTAGAACATAAGGAGGCAATAACGTTGACAGTAAAACAAAACTTAGCCCGAATACAACAGGAGATTGATGCTGCCTGTCAGCGGGTAGGGAGAGAAAAAAATAGTGTAAAAATTATCGCTGTAACGAAATACGTCAGTGATGAGAGAGCAAAAGAGGCACTAGAAGCAGGTATTTCTCATATTGGGGAAAATCGTGCTGAAGAAGGAGCCCGAAAATGGCATGTTCTAAATGGAAATGGTACTTGGCATTTTATCGGAACGTTACAATCTCGTAAAGTAAAAGAGATGATCGAGATCTTTGATTATATTCATTCGCTAGACCGGCTTAGTTTAGCAAAGGAAATTCAAAAAAGGGCATCGAAAATAGTTAAATGCTTTATTCAAGTTAATGTTTCTGGTGAAGACTCTAAGCATGGGTTACAACCATCACAATTGATTGAGTTTGTTACTGCGTTAAGTCAATTCTCATTTATTGAGGTTGTTGGTTTAATGACAATGGCCCCAAACGAAGAAGATCCAGAAGCAACAAGACCGAATTTCCGAAAACTAAAAGATCTTCAAAAAGAGGTACAAGCTCTTAAACTTCCATATGCACCTTGTGAAGAGCTTTCAATGGGCATGTCAAATGATTTTCACATTGCCATTGAAGAAGGCGCAACATTTGTTAGAATTGGTACATCGTTAGTAGGAAAGGAAATGTAAAATGTAAGATGTAGAATAAGAATTAAGAATTAAAAATATTCTACATCCTACATTTTACATTCTACATTCTACATTCTACATTTAAAAAAGGGAGAGAGAGTAATGAGCTTGAAAACGAAATTTAAGCGTTTTTTTGAGTTAGAAGATGACAATAATGATTCACAATTAGCTCAAAATCAATATGAAGAGATAGATGAAGAATATATAACACGTAGTCCTGAGAAGAAGTCGGATAAAAAAAATGTGGTTAGTATTCAAAGTGTCCAAAAATCAGCAAAAGTCATGTTAATTGAACCAAGAACATATGATGAGGTACAAGATATTGCTGATCATTTAAAAAATCGTAAAGCAGTTGTTATAAATTTACAAAGAATAAGTCATGACCAAGCTAAACGAATTGTCGATTTTTTAAGTGGAACAGTGTATGCTATAGGAGGAGACATTCAAAAACTGGGGGCTAACATTTTCCTTTGCACTCCTGATAATGTTGATGTAACTGGGGCAATTTCAGATTTCTTAACTGAGTGAATTTCATAATTATTAAAACGAGCCATATCAACTATATGTTACGCAACTACATATAGTATCTTAATGGCGATAATATATAATTATGAATTTCACTAGAATAAATATTAAAAGTAGGTGAATAGATAATGGCTCAAATTGCAAGTATTATTAATCAATTATTATTTCTGTACTCGTATGTAGTTATTGCGTATATCTTAATGTCGTGGTTTCCAAATGCTAGAGAATCTTCAATTGGACAATTTATTGCCTCCATTGTTGAACCATACTTAGCTCCGTTCCGTAAAATAATTCCTCCTCTAGGGATGATTGATATTTCTCCAATCGTTGCGATCATTGCGCTACGACTAGCAACAAATGGGGTTAATGCGATTTTCTCAATGTTTTAAGATAGGTTCTTAAACAATGAGTATGTATGATCATTTCCGGAAAGAAGAACGTCCTTTTGTTGATCAAGTCTTAGAATGGAAAGAGCTTGTTAAAGGTCGATTTGTACATAAGTTAACGGATTTTTTAGACCCCCGGGAGCAACAAATAATAACAACGATCATCGGGCAAGATCAGGAAGTTCGTTTTTCGTTTTTTGGAGGAACGGAAGAAACAGAACGAAAACGGGCTTTCTTGTTCCCACCTTTTTTAGAACCAACTGTTTTGGACTATCAGCTTTCGGCTTATAAAGTTCATTATCCGCAGAAATTTATTCAACTTACACACCCCGATTTGTTGGGGGCGATGATGGCTTTAGGGTTGAAGAGGGACAAGTTTGGCGACATCTATATACAAGAGGAAGTAATTCATATTGTTATTGCCTCTGAAATAAGCAGTTACGTTGAAGCTAACCTTCAAAATGTTGGACGAGCACAAATTCGATTAGAAGCGATTTCACTTGAAAAATTGATGACTGAAAAAGAAGAATGGTTTGAAAAATTTATCACAGCAAGTTCCCTTCGCCTAGATGTCATTCTTTCTGAAATTTATCAACTTTCCAGATCAAAAATCGTCCCGTTAATTGAAGCAAAAAAAGTGAAAGTAAATTGGAAAATTATTGAGCAGCCATCTTTTCAGGTTCAAACTGGTGATTATTTATCAGTTCGTGGACTGGGGAGAAGTAAACTTATTGATGTCTTGGGTAAAACAAAAAAGGATAAGTGGAGAATAGAAATTGGGTTGCGAAAATAGCCGCTGAATTTTGCAGGAATTTTTGTATTGATGTCGAAATAATTAATAATCTAATTTGATTTGTGAATAAATTTGGAGGTGGCAAAAATGCCCTTAACACCATTGGATATCCATAACAAGGAATTTAACAGAGGTTTTCGTGGTTATGATGAAGATGAAGTAAATGAATTTTTGGATCAGGTAATTAAAGATTACGAAATCGTTCTTAGAGAGAAGAAAGAGCTTGCTGATAAAGTTGCAGACCTTGATGAGAGATTAGCTCATTTTGCAAATATAGAATCGACACTCAATAAGTCTATTTTAATTGCTCAAGAAACAGCTGAAGAAGTGAAAAGAAATGCTCAAAAAGAAGCACAGCTAATTATTAAAGAGGCTGAGAAAAATGCAGATCGAATTATTAATGATTCTTTATCAAAATCAAGAAAAATTGCATTAGAAATCGAAGAACTGAAAAAACAAGCGTCAGTTTATAAAATAAGATTTAAAATGCTAATTGAGGCGCAGCTTGAAATGCTTGGCAGCGATGATTGGGAAGATTTTAATAAAGCTAACGATGAAAGAAATGAACTAGTAAGAGAAGGGTAACCTTTTCTTGACGTTGATATCAATTTTTCATATAATACGTTTAATAATCAAATGGAACAAAACGGCATCGATTGGGAGAGTACTTTTTACGAACATATCGTAGCGAATCAGGGATGGTGTAAGCCTGGTATATACAGTAAAAAGGAAAATCGCCCAGGAGCTTCACACCGAAACAATAGTAGGCTGTGACGATTCATTCACGTTACGAATTTCAAGTGAACAGCATTTGTCTGTTTATAAGGGTGGTACCGCGGGTAAACTTTCTCGTCCCTACATAGGGATGAGAAGGTTTTTTTTGTAGTTTTTTTACTACTTAAAGTGATTTGTAGTATTAGAAAAACTGCTTTCGACTATCCTGAGCTGTAAGCCAATTTATTCTAGACTAATGCCCCAGCAAGTAAAACTAGGAATGTATGTTTTAAAATTAAATAAATGGAGGAAGAAAAGAATGGATTACAAAAACACATTATTAATGCCGCAAACAGAATTTCCAATGCGTGGTAATTTGCCAGCGCGTGAGCCACAAATTCAAGATAAGTGGAATGAAATGAACATATATGAAAAGGTTCAAGAAAAAACAAAGGGTCTTCCTTTGTATATTTTGCATGATGGACCGCCATATGCGAATGGCGATATTCATATCGGGCACGCCTTAAATAAGATCTTAAAAGATTTTATCGTACGATATAAATCAATGGCTGGGTATCAAGCACCTTATGTTCCTGGTTGGGATACACACGGTTTACCAATTGAAACCGCTCTAACTAAAAACGGAAAAGTTAAACGCAAAGAGTTAACAGTAGCCGAATTTCGTAAGCTTTGTGCAGACTATGCACTAGAACAGGTCGATCGTCAGCGTGAGCAATTTAAGCGATTAGGTGTCCGTGGTGATTGGGAAAATCCATACATTACCCTTCATAAAGAATACGAAGCCCAACAAATTAAAGTATTTGGAGATATGGCGAAGAAGGGTTACATTTACAAAGGGAAAAAACCAGTCTATTGGTCTCCTTCATCAGAATCTGCTCTTGCTGAAGCCGAAATCGAGTATCAAGACAAGCGCTCACCATCTATTTATGTTGCTTTTCAAGTGAAAGATGGTAAGAACGTATTAGCAGGTGACGAAAAAATTATTATCTGGACAACAACACCTTGGACAATTCCTGCTAATTTAGCTATTTGTTTACATCCAGAATTAGAATATTCAGTTGTGAAAGTAAACGAAGAGAAATACGTAGTTGCTTCGGGACTTCTTGAAAACCTTGTGAAAGTCTTTGAATGGGAAAGCTACGAAGTAGTTAAGAAAATAAAAGGTGCCCAGCTAGAAAACGTTAAAGCGGCCCATCCTATTTATGACCGTGAATCTTTAGTGATTCTTGGAGACCACGTTACGTTAGATGCTGGAACAGGGTGTGTTCATACTGCACCTGGGCACGGGGAAGATGATTTTATTGTTGGACAAAAATATAATCTCGATGTTTTATGTCCAGTAGATGATAAAGGTTGTTTTACAAATGAAGCACCTGGATTTGAAGGTTTATTCTACGATGAGGCTAATAAACCTATTACTGAAAAGTTAACAGAAGCAGGGGCGTTATTAAAGCTTTCCTTCATGACTCATTCTTACCCTCATGACTGGAGAACAAAAAAGCCGGTTATTTTTAGAGCAACGGCACAATGGTTTGCATCAATTAAAGATTTCCGCGAGCAATTATTAACTTCGATCAAAGAAGTCGAGTGGGTACCAGCTTGGGGCGAGACACGATTATTTAACATGGTACGGGACCGTGGTGATTGGTGTATTTCTAGACAGCGTGCTTGGGGTGTTCCGATTCCTGTATTTTATGGTGAAGATAATGAACCAATTATTACAGATGAAACAATTGAGCATGTTTCAAATTTGTTTAGACAGCATGGATCAAATATTTGGTTTGAGTGGGATACGAATGAATTACTTCCACCAGGATTTACCTCGCCACAAAGTCCAAATGGAAAGTTCACGAAAGAAACAGACATTATGGACGTATGGTTTGATTCAGGTTCATCACATCAGTCTGTATTAGTTGAAAGAGATGATTTACAACGTCCTGCGGATCTTTACTTGGAAGGATCTGACCAATACCGTGGTTGGTTTAACTCTTCTTTATCAACATCGGTAGCTGTTTCGGGCAAAGCTCCATATAAAGGCGTCTTGAGTCATGGATTTGTTTTAGATGGTGAAGGTAGAAAGATGAGTAAGTCAATTGGGAACGTTATTGTTCCAAATAACGTAATGAAACAACTGGGAGCTGATATTCTTCGTCTATGGGTTGCTTCTGTTGATTATCAGGCTGATGTTCGTGTTTCAGATGATATCTTAAAGCAAGTTGCAGAAGTATATCGTAAAATTCGTAATACGTTCCGTTTCTTATTAGGAAATCTTCATGACTTCAATCCAGAAACTGATCGTGTAGCGTTAAACGAGTTACCACAACTAGATCGGTACATTCTGATCAAATTAAACAAGCTTGTGAAAGATGTTAAAGATAATTACGATCATTATCAATTTGCAGGTGTCTATAATAAAATTCATAACTTCTGCTCAATTGAACTAAGTTCCTTCTATATGGATATTGCAAAAGACACCCTTTATATTCAACATAAGAATGATCCAAGCCGCAGATCTATTCAAACGGTTATGTATGATGTCTTAGTTGCTCTTACAAAGCTTGTATCACCAATTTTATCTCATACCGCAGATGAAGTATGGCCGTTCATTCCAGGTGTGAACAGTGACAGTGTTCAGTTAACTGACATGCCTACAGAAGATACGACAATTTATGAAGAAGCAATTGAAGCAAAATGGGACCAAGTATTAGAATTACGTGATGATGTTTTAAAGGCGTTGGAAAATGCGAGAAATGCAAAGAAAATCGGTAAATCATTAACAGCAGCAATTAACCTTTACCCTAATGATGAAGTAAAACAATTACTTACATCTATTGGTGATCTTGAGAAGTTATTTATCGTTTCAAAAGCAGTCATAGCTGGTGAGAAAGAAAGTGCTCCAGAAGAAGCTGAGCATTTCGAAACGATCGCTATAACTGTTGAAAAAGCGCCAGGTGAAACATGTGAACGTTGTTGGGTTGTTTCTGAAACAGTTGGAAAAGACGAAACTCATCCAACACTTTGCTCAAGCTGCGCTGAAATTGTTAAAAATCATTACTAAAAGATACAATTATAGCATCATAAAAAGCAAAGCGTGGTTTTAACCATGCTTTGCTTTTTATTTTACTTCATTGAGAACTCCCACAAAATTCTACATTCTAAATTAGTAAATCTTGTTTCGGCTAATGTTTCAATGTACGGACAAACTATGCTTGAAACCATCTTATCCAAAAGGAGGCTAATGAGATGGCTAAGTTTGATAAAATTAAAAGGGAATTAATAGCTGAAAAAGATCGCTTAGAAGAACGCATTAAGGAACTTGATCGATATGATTTAAATAAATCCATGTCATTTTCTACAGGGGAGTTATCACAGTATGATAACCATCCCGCTGATACAGCTACAGCTACGTATGAACGTGGGAAAGATATTGCCTTATTTGAGCATATTAATCAAGAATATGAAGACGTCATTGCTGCACTTGAACGAATAGAAAATGGTACCTACGGGATATGTGAAGCTTCAGGGCAAAAAATTCCTATGGATCGCTTACAAGCATTACCTACGGCAAGAACGACGATTGAGTTTAGTAAAGAAAATGTTATTGCAAGAGAACGCCCCGTCGAGGAAGATGTGCTAGGAAATTTTGATAAGTATAATTTTGATAATAATGACCGAGAAACAGAATTTGATGCAGAGGATTCTTGGCAATCGGTGGCGAAATTCAATGACAACTCAATGGTATTTGAAGATTCAAGCTTAAATAGTAGTGAGGAGTTAATTGGATATGTGGAAGAGATAGAAGCTTTTGCTTCTACAGATATCGAAGGTTACAAAGGTGCTGAAAATATTGAGATCCAAAGAAATGTCCATTATGATCATTACATGGATCAGCTAGACCGCCTAGAAGCTGGAGATGAGGTTGACTAAACGAGGGGGAAACCCCTCTTTATACACAAGACAAAATTTACTTTATATATTAAAAACTTTAAATTAAACTCTAACTTTTCTCCTAAGATTGTTCAATTGCCACAGCTATGCTAAAATGCTAAGAGGTGTGCAACATATAAGGGAGCGGAGGAGTAAAGTTGAAATATTACATATTAGCATTGTTCGTGCTTATTTTAGACCAACTAACAAAATGGATAATTGTAACAAAAACAACACTACATCAAAAAATTCCAGTTATCGAAAATTTACTCTACATTACATCACACCGTAATAAAGGAGCAGCATTTGGAATTTTGCAGGGACAAATGTGGCTTTTCTTTATTGTTACAGTTATTGTAGTAGCTTTCGTTGCTTACTATATAAATAAGCATGCTCATGAAAGTAAATTGTTAGGAATTTCATTAGGATTAGTATTAGGTGGAGCGATTGGTAATTTTGTGGATCGACTGTTTCGTGGAGAAGTCGTTGACTTTATCGATGTTTATATCTTCACTTATGACTTTGCAATTTTTAATGTAGCTGATATGGCTTTAGTTATTGGTGTTGGAGTTTTAATGTTACAAATCTTTTTAGAAGAAGGAAAGACAAGGGAGAAAAAATAATGGAAATTTTTGAATGGAATTTAGATGAAACTGCGCAAAACGAAAGACTTGATAAATGGTTATCAACCCAAGACAATGATTGGTCGCGGACGCAAGTTCAGCAATGGATGAAAGAAGGAAATCTGACAGTAAACGGAACTGTTGTGAAATCGAATTACAAGTGCCAAATTGGTGATAAAATTAACTTAACAGTTCCAGAACCACAACTTTTAGATGCCGAGCCAGAAGAAATGGACCTCGATATTGTTTATGAGGACGAACATGTGCTTGTTGTCAATAAGCCTCGTGGTATGGTTGTTCATCCAGCACCTGGTCATTTAACGGGGACACTTGTCAATGGGTTAATGGCTCATTGTAAAGATCTGTCAGGGATAAATGGCGTATTACGTCCAGGAATTGTTCACCGGATTGATAAAGACACTTCAGGCTTATTAATGGTAGCAAAAAATGACAAGGCTCATGAATCACTAGTTAACCAATTAAAAGATAAAACAACAACACGTATTTATAAGGGGATCGCTCATGGCGTGATTACCCACGATCACGGAACCATTGATGCGCCAATTGGACGAGATAAACAAGACCGCCAAAGCATGACAGTGACAGATGTAAATAGTCGTGATGCAGTCACTCACTTTACAGTGCTTGAACGATTAAAAGATTTTACATTAGTCGAATGCCGCCTTGAAACAGGCCGAACACACCAAATTCGTGTTCATTTAAAGTACATTGGCCACCCTTTAGCAGGAGATCCAAAGTATGGACCACCACGCACGTTGAAGTTACCTATAGTAGGCCAAGCACTTCATGCAGCAACTCTTGGGTTCACTCATCCTGTGTCAGGTGAGCGGTTAACTTTTGAAAGAGACGTTCCAGAAGACTTTCATCATTTATTAGAGGAAATTCGTAAAACTTCTCATTGACATTAATGATGAATTTTGTCATAATACAATAGACAAGAACATATCGTTCCCTTTAACTACAGTCCCGTGAGGCTGAGAAGGAATTAGAGATACGTGCAGATAGGGTAACCTATGTCTGTTATTAACGTCTACTCAAAAACCTCTCATCATACGGTGAGAGGTTTTTTCATTCAGGGAAAATGTTTTTGAACTTATGCTTACTTATTTTCAAGAAGGGTGGTGCCAATCGTGTCAAAAGCAACTGTTATTCTAGACGAACAAGCGGTAAGACGAGCATTGACGAGAATTGCCCATGAGATTATTGAGCGTAATAAAGGAATTGAAGATTGTGTGCTCGTTGGAATCAAGACTAGAGGTATTTACATTGCCAATCGTTTAGCAGAGCGCATTGAAGAAATTGAAGGATCTAAGATTGCTGTTGGCGAAGTTGATATTACGTTGTACCGTGACGATCTATCTCATAAAACTGAAAATATGGAACCATTACTAAAAGGCACATCAGTACCAGTTGATGTGAATGAGAAGAAAGTAATTTTAGTTGATGATGTTTTATACACGGGTAGAACGGTTCGAGCTGCATTAGATGCGATCATGGATATCGGAAGACCCTCTCAGATACAGCTAGCTGTATTAATTGACCGAGGGCATCGTGAGTTACCGATTAGACCAGACTATATCGGAAAAAATGTACCAACTTCAAAAAGCGAAATGATTGTTGCTAAGTTAACAGAAGTGGATCAAATTGACGAAGTAACAATTGAACAAAAAACCTCCCTTTAAATCAGTCCTGCGAGGCTGACAAGGGGTATACTCCTCTTACTTAAAGTTTGTCTATTGGACTGATTTTAAGTAGACGAACGTACCTCTTTGATAAACAACAAAGAGGTTTTTTGTATAAAAAGTGAAAATTAGAGGAGGAAATTAATAATGAACACACAAAAAGAAGTAGGAATACGCGAAATACCAAAGGCTGATAAATGGTTGGTTTTGAGTTTGCAACATTTATTTGCAATGTTTGGTGCAACTATCTTAGTACCTTACCTTGTAGGATTAAGTCCTGCTGTAGCACTAGTTTCTAGTGGTTTAGGTACTCTAGCATATTTATTAATAACTAGAGGGCAAGTTCCAGCATACTTAGGATCATCATTTGCATTTATTGCACCGATTATTGCGGCAACAACACTGGGTGGACCAGAAGGAGCAATGGTTGGAAGTTTTGTGGCAGGTCTAGTTTACGGGGTAGTAGCGTTGTTTATAAAAACAAGTGGAGTTAATTGGTTAATGAATATTTTACCTCCAATTGTTGTTGGTCCAGTTATTATGGTTATCGGGTTAGGGCTAGCAGGTGTTGCAGTAAGTATGGCAATGAATGTTCCAGGAACAAGTGATTATGACGGAACATTGTTTACTGTAGCATTAGTAACATTAGGTATCACAGTACTCGCTTCAATGTTTTTTAAAGGGTTTTTCGGACTTATTCCAATTCTAATTGGTATTGTTGGTGGATACACGTTTGCATATATCCAAGGAATTATTGATATGACACCTGTAAAGGAAGCAGCTTGGATCCAAGCACCAGATTTTATTGTTCCTTTTGTAACTTATACACCATCATTTTCATGGCAAATTATTGCAATTATGGTTCCGATTGCAGTTGTAACTATTGCGGAACATATTGGTGACCAAATGGTCTTAAGTAAGGTAGTTGGTAAGAACTTTATTAAGAAGCCTGGTTTACATCGTTCACTGTTAGGGGATGGGGTAGCAACAATGATTGCCTCAGTTCTAGGTGGACCACCGAACACAACTTATGGTGAAAATATTGGTGTTATTGCACTGACTAGAGTATATAGTGTGTTTGTTGTCGGTGGAGCAGCATGTTTAGCAGTTATGTTTGGTTTTGTAGGGAAGATTTCTGCATTAATCTCAACGATCCCTACAGCAGTAATGGGGGGAGTATCAATCCTATTATTCGGTATAATCGCCTCTAGTGGTTTAAGAATGTTAATTGACAATAAAATTGACCTTGGAAATAAACGCAACTTAATTATTTCTTCAGTCATTCTTGTTATCGGTATTGGTGGAGCATTTATCCAAGTCTCAGACACTGTTCAAATAGCTGGAATGGCGTTAGCTACAATTATTGGAATTGTTTTAAACTTAGTTTTACCTGGTAGAGAGAAAGTAGATTTAAATTCAATGTTTGTTGATGAAGTGGAAGAAAAGAATTCATCAGCAGCGTAATATAATGTTGTCCCTTTAACTAAGTACGAGAGACTTAAAAGGGTGTTAACGACCAAAGAGTCTGGGGTAAACAATTCCCCCCTCTTTACTGCACCCTTATGAATAGTTCATAAGGGTGTTTTTTTAAAACTTGTTTTAGTTCTAACGTAAATAAGCAAGCTAACTTAGACATTACTTAAAAGGCAAGTGCATCGAAAGGGGAAATGGGAATGAAACATTTGTTAACGATCACTGAACTTCATAACGAAGAAATTTTAGAGATTTTACATGAAGCACAACAATTTTCAGAGGGGAAAGCGTGGACTCCAGCTACAGATAAATTTGTAGCCAATCTCTTCTTTGAACCTAGTACAAGGACCAAATTTTCTTTTGAAGTGGCTGAGAAAAAACTTGGTCTTCATGTTTTAAATTTCGAGAGCCAATCATCTAGTGTTCAAAAAGGTGAGACTTTGTATGATACGGTAAAAACATTAGAAGCCATCGGAGCAAATGCTGTCGTCATTCGCCACCCTCAAGATCATTATTTTGATGAGCTTGTCGATGGAATTTCCATTCCAATTATTAACGGTGGCGATGGTTGTGGTCATCATCCAACTCAATCTCTACTTGACCTACTAACGATGCAGCAAGAATTTGTTATTTTTCAAGGATTAAATGTCGTTATTGTTGGGGATATCCGCCATAGTAGAGTTGCTAGGTCAAATGCTGATGTGCTTAAGAGATTAGGGGCAAATGTTTATTTTTCAGGCCCGGAACAATGGATGGATGACGCTATGGTTAATGGCAACTATGTTCCAATGGACGAGGCAGTAAAAATTGCTGACGTCATGATGATGCTTCGAATTCAACATGAACGTCACGCCTTTAAAATGATTTCATCTAAAGAAGAATATCATGAGCTTTATGGGTTGACAGTATCCCGTGAAGCGATGATGAAAAAAAATAGTATCATTATGCACCCAGCACCAATTAACCGTGATGTAGAAATCGCTAGTTCATTAGTGGAATGTGATCGTTCTCGAATTTTTAAGCAAATGACAAATGGTGTAGCAGTTAGACAGGCAGTATTGAAAAGGGCTTTACAACATAAAGGGGAGGTTGTTTACATTGGCTAAGCTATTAAAAAATGGAAAAATACTAGGTGAAGACGGATCGTTAAGACACATAGATATTCTGATTGAAAATGATTTAATTAAAAAAATTGATAACAACATTTCAGAAGCAGATCATGAAGTAATTGATCTAGAAGGTAAGGCAATCTTTCCTGGTTTTGTTGACCTTCATGTTCATTTGCGTGAACCGGGTGGAGAATATAAAGAAACAATTGCAACAGGTACACTGGCTGCAGCACGTGGTGGTTTTACAACCATTGCACCTATGCCAAATACTCGCCCAGTTCCGGACTGTAAAGAGCAACTGGAGTGGTTAAACAAGCGAATTGAAGAAACGGCTGTTGTAAGAGTGCTACCATACGCTTCAATAACTGTTCGTGAATTAGGAAAAGAGATGACTAATTTTGCCGAACTAACAAAAGCAGGTGCTTTTGCTTTTACAGATGACGGTGTTGGCGTTCAAGATGCAAGCATGATGCTAAATGCTATGAAAGAAGCGGCAAAGCTGAATAAAGCAATTGTTGCTCATTGTGAGGAAGAAACATTAATTAATAAGGGTTCGGTACATGAAGGGCAGTTTTCAGAGAAAATGAATATAAACGGGATCCCTTCTGTTTGCGAAGCTGTACATATAGCCAGAGATGTACTGTTAGCAGAAGCAGCAGGTTGTCACTATCATGTATGTCATATTAGTACTAAAGAATCCGTGCGAGTCGTTAGAGATGCCAAGCGTGCGGGTATTCGAGTGACTGCTGAAGTAACACCACATCATCTTTTACTATCTGAAGAGGACATTCCAGGCTTAGACGCAAATTACAAAATGAACCCGCCTTTAAGAGGATTAGACGATAAACAGGCATTAATTGCTGGGCTATTAGATGGCACGATTGATTTTATTGCAACAGACCATGCGCCACATTCTGATCAAGAAAAAAGTGAGTCAATGGCTTTAGCACCATTTGGAATTGTTGGTTTAGAAACGGCATTTCCCCTTCTCTACACGCACTTTGTTGAAACGGGCATTATGACTTTAAAAGATTTAGTCGCTAATTTAACAACAAAACCCTGTGAGGCCTTTAATTTACCATATGGCAAGTTACAAGTTGGAGAAAAAGCTGATTTAACGGTTGTTAATTTAGAACATAGCGAAAAAATTGACCCTACTAACTTTTTATCAAAAGGTAAAAATACACCTTTTACAGATTGGGAATGTAAGGGCTGGCCAGTACTTACGATCGTAGACGGGAACGTGGCTTGGAAAAGGGAGGAAGTATAAAATGAAACGCCAATTAATCTTAGAAAATGGAACAGTTTTCGTAGGAAAAGCATTTGGAAGCGAACGAGAAATGTCTGGAGAAGTAGTTTTTAATACAGGTATGACAGGCTATCAAGAAATCTTATCTGACCCATCTTACTGTGCACAAATTGTAACATTAACATATCCTTTAATTGGTAATTATGGAATTAACCGCGATGATTTTGAGTCAATTAAACCTTCTATTAACGGTTTAATTGTTAAAGAGGCAGCAAAATTTCCTAGCAATTGGCGCAACGAAGAGTCAATTGATGATTTGTTAAAGGCATTGGATATTCCAGGGTTAGAAGGAATTGATACGAGAAAACTTACAAGAATGATCCGTAATGTGGGAACTCTTCGTGGCAGACTTTGTGGGATGGACGCTGATGTTGACACAGTTGTTAATGAATTAAAACAATTAACGTTACCAAAAGACCAAGTTTCAAAAGTTTCAACAAAAGCATCGTACGCAAGTCCTGGAAGAGGCTATCGAGTTGTCTTAGTCGATTATGGAATGAAAAAGGGGATTTTAAGAGAATTAAATAATCGCGATTGTGATGTTGTCGTAGTTCCTTATAATGCAACAAGTGAAGAGATTCTTCGTTTAAATCCAGATGGAATTATGTTAAGTAATGGCCCTGGAGATCCTGTCGATGTTCCAGAAGCAATCGTTACGATTAACGAACTTTTAGGGGAAGTACCAATTTTTGGGATTTGTCTAGGTCACCAACTTCTAGCTTTAGCTTGCGGAGCGAAAACAACAAAGCTTAAGTTTGGCCATCGAGGTTCTAATCACCCAGTAAAAGAATTGAGTACTGGAAAAATTGCGATTACTGCTCAAAATCATGGCTTCACAGTAGAATCGGAAACTGTTAAAAACACTAGATTAGCCATTACCCACGTCGCTGTTAATGACGGAACAGTTGAAGGTATGGAACATTTAGATTATCCAGCTTTTAGTGTTCAATACCATCCAGAAGCTTCACCAGGACCAGAAGATGCAAATGACTTATTTGAACGCTTTATGGACTTAATGAAAGATAAAATCGAATTAAAATCTGTAGCTAGGGGGTAACAACATGGCAAAGCGCGAGGATATTAAGAAAATTTTAGTAATTGGCTCAGGGCCAATTGTAATAGGGCAAGCTGCAGAGTTTGATTATGCAGGTACACAAGCATGTCAAGCGTTAAAAGAGGAAGGGTATGAAGTTATATTAATAAATTCAAACCCAGCTACAATTATGACGGACACATCTATGGCTGATAAGGTATATATCGAACCAATCACGTATGAATTCGTGAGCCGAATTATTCGACAAGAAAAGCCAGATGGACTATTACCGACATTAGGTGGACAAACAGGTTTAAATATGGCAGTTGAGCTTGAGAGATCAGGTATTTTAAAGGAATTCAATATTGAACTTTTAGGGACGAAACTACATTCAATTGAACAAGCAGAAGATCGTGATTTATTCAGAACATTAATGAATGACTTAAATGAACCAGTACCTTCAAGTGCAATTATTCATACTCTCGAAGAAGCGTATCAGTTTGTAGAGGAAATCGGTTATCCAATTATTGTACGTCCAGCCTACACCTTAGGAGGAACTGGAGGAGGTCTAGTTTATAACGAGGAAGATTTAATTGAAATCGTTACTAGTGGATTAAAGTATAGCCCAGTGACACAGTGCTTAGTAGAGAAAAGCATTGCCGGCTTCAAAGAAGTAGAATATGAAGTAATGCGTGATGGAAAAGACCAAGCGATCGTCGTTTGTAACATGGAAAACATTGACCCTGTAGGGATTCATACTGGTGATTCGATTGTTGTAGCGCCGAGCCAAACGTTATCAGACAGAGAGTACCAAATGCTACGCAACTCTTCGTTGAAGATTATCCGTGCCTTGGGAATTGAAGGTGGTTGTAACGTTCAATTTGCTTTAGATCCAGATAGTTATCAATATTACATTATCGAGGTAAACCCTCGTGTAAGTCGCTCTTCGGCATTAGCTTCTAAAGCTACCGGCTATCCAATTGCGAAGATTGCAGCTAAAATTGCTGTTGGTTATGCTTTAGATGAAATCATGAATCCAATTACAAAAACAACATATGCAAGCTTTGAACCGGCATTGGATTATGTCGTCACGAAAATTCCACGTTGGCCGTTCGATAAATTTGAAGCTGCAAATCGAACGTTAGGAACACAAATGAAGGCTACTGGTGAAGTAATGGCCATCGGTAGAAGCTTAGAGGAATCATTATTAAAAGCTGTTCGGTCATTAGAAGCAAATGTTGTCCACTTACAAATGGATAAGCTTCAAAACCTTACACAGGAAGAAATGGACCACCGCTTACAAAAGGCGGATGATGAGCGCTTATTTATTTTAGCTGAGGCGTTTCGTCGTGGGTACACAATTGAACAATTATGGGCACTAACAAAAATTGATCGATTTTTCTTAAATAAAATTCAAGGGATTATTCAATTTGAAGAAACACTTAGGAACTCACCATTTAATGAAGAAATTCTTATAGAAGCAAAACAACTTGGGTTCTCCGATGATGCAGTGGCAAGTTTTTGGGATAAAACTGAACGAGACGTGTTCGATTACCGTTATGAAAAAGGAATTGTACCTGTCTATAAAATGGTTGATACATGTGCAGCTGAATTTGAGTCAGCGACACCTTATTTTTATGGAACGTATGAAGACGAGTGTGAGTCGATCATTACAGAAAAAGAAAGTATTGTTGTCTTAGGTTCAGGGCCGATTCGAATTGGTCAAGGAATTGAGTTTGATTACGCAACCGTTCACACTGTGCTTGCCATTAAAGAAGCAGGGTATGAAGCAATTATTATTAATAACAATCCTGAAACAGTTTCGACTGATTTCAGTATTTCTGATAAATTATATTTTGAGCCATTGGCAGTAGAAGATGTCATGCATATTGTTAATCACGAAAAACCCCTTGGTGTTATTGTTCAATTTGGTGGTCAAACAGCGATAAACTTAGCTGACGAGTTAGAAGCAAGAGGAGTTAAGATTTTAGGAACATCTTTAGAAGCAATGGATCAAGCAGAAAATCGTGATAAATTCGAACAGAAATTACAACAGCTTCAAGTCCCACAACCACTTGGACGAACTGCAACAAGCGTTGCCGAAGCGGTAGAAATTGCTAGCAAAATTGGTTATCCAGTTTTAGTTCGCCCTTCTTATGTGTTAGGTGGACGTGCGATGGAGATTGTTTATTTTGAAGAAGAATTATTAAGATATATGGAAAATGCAGCAAGAGTTAATCCGAAGCACCCGGTTCTAATTGACCGTTATCTAATCGGTAAAGAAATTGAAGTTGATGCGATCTGTGACGGAGAAACCGTAGTTATTCCTGGAATTATGGAACATATTGAAAGAGCTGGAGTTCACTCTGGTGACTCGATTGCAGTCTATCCACCGCAAAGTTTAACTGAAGAAACAAAAGAAAAGATTATTGAGCGCACAATTAAGTTAGCGAGAGGTTTAAATATTGTTGGCTTGTTAAATATTCAGTTTGTTCTTCATGAAGATGAAGTATATGTTCTAGAAGTAAATCCACGTTCAAGTCGTACAGTTCCGTTTTTAAGTAAGATTACGGGAGTGCCTATGGCTAACTTAGCGACAAAAGCTATCCTTGGGATTAAATTAAATACGCTCGGCTACAAAACGGGATATGTGAAGGAAAGCAAAGAAGTTTCAGTTAAAGTACCAGTATTCTCTTTTGCTAAATTACGTGATGTAGATATTACGTTAGGGCCAGAGATGAAATCAACGGGTGAAGTAATGGGGCGCGATTATTCATTAGCAAAAGCACTTTATAAAGGTTTAGTAGCTTCAGGAATGAAAATCCCTACGCACGGTTCAGTTTTATTTACAATTGCTGACAAAGATAAAGATGAAGCTCTTGAATTAATTCGTCGCTTTCATCGTATTGGTTACCATATTTTAGCGACAGAGGGAACTGCAAAACAAGTTCAAGAGGAAAATATACCTGTAACAGTCGTAAATAAAATCGGTGATGAAAAACCTAATATGTTAGATGTTATTCGTCAAGGTCATGCTCAATTTGTCATAAACACATTCTCAAAAGGTAAACAGCCTGCAAGAGATGGCTTTAGAATACGACGTGAGTCTGTCGAAAATGGAGTCGTTTGTTTAACGAGTATGGATACAGCAGAAGCCTTGTTACGAGTGTTAGAATTAATTACATTTGCCTCTGAACCAATGCCTTCGTTTACGGAAGAAAAAGTGATGGTGACAGCCAAATGATCTTAGAAAATATGGAAATTTGTCAGCAACAGCCGATTGCAAGTAATGTCTACGAGCTCGTCCTTAAAGGACAAGAGCTCGTAAACCTAGCTAGCCAAGGCCAATTTCTACATGTAAAAGTGAGTGAGGGAACTGATCCCCTACTACGACGTCCGATAAGTATTGCGAAAATAGACCAAGACAAGGGTGAACTGACAGTTATCTACCGAGCAGGTGGCCGAGGCACAAACATGTTAGCATTAAAGCAAAAAGGTGAAGTAGTATCTGTATTAGGTCCTTTAGGAAATGGATTTTCTTTAGAGGAAACGAGTAAGGGAGCAATTGCCTTATTAATTGGTGGAGGGATTGGTGTTCCCCCATTATATGAATTATCGCTTCAACTTGTAAAGCGGGGTGTAAAAGTCGTTCATGTCCTTGGCTTTGCTGGGAGTAGCGATGTGTTTTATGAAGAAAAGTTTATGGAACTAGGGGAAACGTATATTGCGACTATGGATGGCTCACACGGGGAAAAAGGAACCGTCATCGAGATTATTGATAACAAACAACTCCTTTTTGATACGATTTATTCATGTGGTCCGACACCGATGTTAAAGGCAATTGAAACAGCATTTCCAGATAAAAAGGGGTTTCTTTCCTTAGAAGAGCGGATGGGATGTGGGATTGGTGCATGTTTTGCTTGTGTTTGTCATGTGAAAGATGACCCAACGAAAACAGCGTATAAGAAAATATGTACAGATGGGCCGGTATTTGCGATCGGAGAGGTGGAACTATGAGTAGATTAAACATGGAGTTACCGGGTCTCTCAATGAGAAATCCGATCATGCCAGCATCAGGCTGCTTTGGCTTCGGAAAAGAATATGCAAAGTTTTACGATTTAGAAAAACTAGGTGCCATTGCGATAAAAGCAGCAACTGTTGAAACGAGATTTGGAAATCCGACACCTCGGGTTGCTGAAACTTCAAGTGGCATGCTTAATGCGATTGGCTTACAAAATCCAGGTTTGGAAAGCATTCTTGCAAACGAACTTGTCTGGCTTGAGCAATATGAAGTGCCAATTATTGCGAATATTGCCGGCACAAAAACAGAGGATTATATAGAGGTTGCCGAAAAAATCTCCAAGGCAAAGAATGTTCACGCTATTGAATTAAATATCTCTTGTCCAAATGTTAAAGAAGGTGGAATTACGTTTGGGACAAATCCGAAAATTGCTAGTGATTTAACGAGATTAGTGAAAGAAGTATCAAGTGTTCCTGTTTATGTAAAGCTCTCACCTAATGTAACGGATATTGTTGAAATGGCTGTGGCAGTTGAAGAAGCAGGGGCCGATGGCTTATCAATGATTAATACGTTACTCGGGATGCGAATCGATATAAAAAAACGTAGACCTGTTTTAGCAAATGGTTTTGGTGGATTATCAGGACCAGCAATAAAGCCGGTGGCCATTAGAATGATCCATCAAGTAAGTCAAGCGGTCTCCATCCCAATCATCGGTATGGGTGGGGTTAGTACAGCTGAAGATGTAATTGAATTTTTCTTAGCTGGGGCTAGTTGTGTTGCAGTAGGAACAGCAAATTTTGTAGATCCATTTGTTTGCCCAACAATTATTGAAGATCTCCCACGTGTCCTTAATGAACTTGGAGTGGACCACATTTCTGAATTAATAGGGGGGAGCTGGAAATGAGTATGAGTCCAATTATTATCGCTCTAGACTATTCAGAAGAAGCTCTGGTCTGGGATTTATTAAATAAATTTGATGATGAAAAATTATTTCTAAAAGTTGGCATGGAACTTTACTATAGCTGTGGAAATGCACTATTGAGCAAATTGAAAGAAAAAGGACATCATATTTTTCTAGACTTAAAATTACACGATATTCCTAATACAGTCGGTCGTGCTATGCAATCACTAGCTCGTCTTGATGTCGACATGATTAACGTACATGCAGCAGGTGGAAAACTAATGATGGAACGTGCCTTAGAGGGATTAGACAAAGGTACAGCTGTTGGCAAAGATAGACCTATATGTACCGCTGTTACCCAATTAACGAGCACTAGTGAACAAGTCATGCAAGAACAGTTAAGAATTGCCGGTAACATCGAGGAGATTGTTGTTCATTATGCAAAGATTACCAAAGACAGTGGTCTTGATGGTGTTGTTTCTTCTCCATTAGAAGTTCCACTAGTAAAGGAAGCTTGTGGAGCAGCTTTTCTCACGGTGACACCTGGAATCAGATTACTAGGTGATGCACGAGATGATCAACAACGTATTACAACACCAAAACAAGCACGTGGTCTAGGTAGTGATTATATTGTTGTTGGTAGAAGTATTACAGCGAGTTCAAATCCACAGCAAGCATTACAAACAATAAAAACTGAATGGAGTGAAGGAGTATGAAACAACAATTAGCCAATCATTTATTAGAAATTGGTGCAGTTCACTTGAAGCCCAACGATCCGTTTACTTGGACGTCTGGAATTAAATCACCGATCTACTGCGATAACCGCTTAACGCTTTCATTTCCTTTAGTTCGCCGCAAGATTGCCATTGGGTTAGAAGAATTAATACAAACATATTACCCAGAAGTTGACGTGATTGCAGGAACGGCTACTGCTGGAATTCCCCATGCAGCATGGGTAAGTGATAACTTAAATTTGCCGATGGTTTATGTCCGTGGGAAAGCAAAAGAACATGGCAAAGGAAATCAAATTGAAGGTTTAATTAAAGCAGGACAAAACGTTGTCATTGTCGAAGATTTAATCTCAACAGGTGGAAGTGTTATAACAACAGCCGAAGCATTAAAAGAATCTGGTGCTAATGTTCTTGGAGTTGTTGCCATTTTTACATATGGCTTAGAAAAGGGAACAAAGCAGCTTAGTGATGCCGGTCTAAGCTATTACACAATTACTGATTATTTAACACTGATTGATGTAGCAAATGAAAAACAGTTAATCAATCATCAAGATTTAGCTAAATTAAAAAAATGGCGTGATAACCCTGCTTCATTAGACTGGCTTTCATAACTTTACCAAGTCTTTTGTAGGGTACGCCTAAAACCAGTGTTCCCTATAGGAGGTAATAAAAGATGAAAAAAATGGAAGGCGAAGACTTTGACCAGCTTGTACGTTTTTTTGATGGAATGGCTACAACAAATTGGCTAAGTTCTGTTCATAAACAGTTAAAAGAGGCTACTGGAATCTGGAAAGAAAAAAAAGTCTTGGATGTTGGTTGTGGGACGGGACGATTTTTACTACGAGGGGTTAAAGAAGCGAGCCATGTTGTCGGAATTGATTTATCATCAGAAATGATCAAGGCTTGTAAACAAACGTTTACCTCACATGAGGTCGACGAAAAGGCTACCTTTGTTGTAGGTGATGCTTATAAGTTACCATTTGAAGATGATGAATTTGATATTGCTGTTTCTACATGTGTCCTCTTCTTACTTCCTGAGCCCATGATAGCTATGGAAGAAATGATTAGGGTGATTAAAGAAGATGGGATGATTGCCATGCTAAATCCATCCCTTAAGATGAATCAAGAGGAAGCCTTGCGCTATTGTAATGATCATGGATTGACAGACTTTGAACAAAAAACACTGCTTCAATGGTCAACCATTTCAACGAGTAGGCACACGTTCTCAACTGACCAGTTAATCGATTATTTTACAGAGAGTGGCGCCGAGAAAGTCACAAATATCAAAGTCTTAAACGACTTAGCCATTATTACAATCGCTAAATTTTAACTAGGTGAAGTAACTACTTCCAATTATTGGAGCTAGTTTTTTATTTTTAAAATGATAATTAACAATTCAGAAACAGTGTAAAATCGAAAAAAGGGAGAATTCGTTACTATTTGAGAGATATTTAGAGTCATATGGAACTAATTCACTGAAAAAGGCCAAAATTCAAGAAATTTAAGAGTAGAAATATATTTCGGAAACCGATATATTATAGATTACCTATTATTATTTTCATTTTATAAAATTTTCTTACTACTTCAGTGAATTACCTAATACAATAACTCAGGAATTCAAATTAAGTTACGAGATGATACTGGAAAAATGATGAAATTGATTAGGTTTAGATGGGCATTCTATATTTTTCTTGGGGGTTTCTTATGAAAACATTTTTACGGCTTAAACAGTTTTATTGGCCTTATCAAAAGTACTTTTTAGGTTCTATTTTATTCTTATTTTTCGTTACAGCAATTACCGTTGTTTATCCAATTATCTTAAAATTTACGATTGACGATGTTATTCTAAGCGGTGAATTTCATTTAGTTCCTTACGTTGCGTTAGGGTTTGTTGGAATCATGGTCATTAAAGGGATTGCAACATATTATCATCAGTTTTTCGGGGATTTATTTGGGATTAAGACCGTTTATGAATTGAGAAATGCTTTATACAAAAAGCTACAATACTTACCATTTCGTTATTATGATAATGCAAAAACTGGGGATCTTATGTCACGTTTAACGGCTGATGTGGAAGGTTTCCGTTTCTTTTTATCTTTTGGATTTGCACAAGCATTAAATCTAGTATTATTAGTCGGATTAAGTTTAGGAATTATGCTATATTTTAGTGTTCCCCTAGCTTTACTTACATTAGCAGCCATGCCATTTTTAATCGTAGTTGTATATCGTTTTGATAAAGAGGTTCACCCCGCATTTAAAGGGATTCGTAAGTCTTTTGCGAGACTTACGACAAAGGTTCAGGAAAACATTAGTGGAATGAATACAGTTAAGTCCCTTTCACGGGAAGACTATGAAATTAATAAATTCGTAGACAATAACGGTGATTATAAGGATAACTATATTCAAACATCGAATATTTGGGCAAAGTATTTCCCATTAATGGAATTAATCGGTCATTTTTGTGTGGTTATGCTATTAGGCTTTGGTGGTTTCATGGTAATTAATAACAATTTAGAACCTGGGGAGCTAGTTGCCTTTTTTAGCTTAGTATGGTATATCATTGGACCATTAATGAACTTAGGCTTTATTATTAATACATTTTCTCAATCAAAGGCTTCAGGTGAGCGCCTTGTAGAAATTCTTGATGAAATTGAAGATATTAAAGATAGTGATGGAGCAATAAACGTTGAACGCCTAAAGGGGCATGTTCAATTCAAGGAAGTTTTCCATAGTTATAATGGTGAAGAAGGTATGGTCTTAAAAAATGTTAGTTTTGATGCGCCAGTGGGGAAAGTAATTGGCTTGATTGGAGCTACAGGTGCAGGAAAAACAACGATCACGCAATTAATCTCGAGATTTTATGAGGCTGATAAAGGAGAAATATTAATTGACGGGAAAAATATTAATGAGTACTCAATTCAAGCGTTACGTAAAAACATTGGATCGGTACTGCAAGAATCATTTTTATTTTCATGTTCAATTAGGGATAACATATCCTACGGATATCCAGATGCAACGATGGAACAAATTCAAGATGCAGCTAGGCGGGCCGATGCTCATGAATTTATTATGGAACTCCCTGATGGCTACGACACTATCCTCGGTGAAAGAGGTATGGGTCTTTCAGGAGGGCAAAAGCAACGAATTGCCATTGCAAGATCGATTTTAATCGATCCTAGTATTTTAATTTTTGATGACGCAACAAGTGCTGTAGATATGGAAACAGAAGCCAAAATTCAAGCTGCTTTCCAAGAAGTTATGAAGGGGCGAACGACGTTTATTATCGCTCATCGTATATCTTCATTGATGCATGCAGATGAAATTCTTGTTTTAGAAGATGGAGAAGTTCGTGAACGTGGTAATCATGAGGAATTATTAGCAAATCAGTTAGGAATTTATCGACGTATTTACAATATTCAATTCAAAGACCACCAGACAATAACCGAAGCTGAAAGTAAGAAGGTGAGTATATAGTGAGTACAAAACAAGAAAAGAAAAATCGGTTTCATTATGCCGTTGATTCGGTCATTGAAAAGCCATTTAATTGGAAGCAAATGCTTAGATTATTTGGCTACATGAAACCATATTCAAAAAAATTACTTCCACTAGCTATTCTAGCAATGGTTGTCTCGACAGCTATTCGACTGATTACGCCAATTTTGATTGGGGTAGTAGCGTTAAATAATGTTATTTATGACCGTGACGGTGAGGCATTAAAGAATATTGTTATTTTAATAGCAGTACTATATATAATCTCATGGTTGGCAAACACTTGGAGAATACGGTGGATGAATAGACTAGGGCAATACGTCATCTTTGATTTACGCCAAGCTTTATTTAAACATATTCAACGCTTATCCCACAAATTCTTTGATAAAAGATCGGCGGGTTCGATCCTCGTTCGTATCACAAACGATGTGAATTCATTACAAGATTTATTTACTAATGGGGTTATTAATCTTCTGATGGATTTATTGATGTTAGTAGGAATTATTGTTATTTTATTTTTCTTAAGCCCGCAATTGACGTTAGCAGTTATGATTATTTTACCGCTAATGTTTTTCATATCAACTGGGTTACGGAGAAAAATTAGACGTTCATGGCAATTAGTTCGTTTAAAGCAATCACAAATTAATTCCCATCTAAATGAAAGCATTCAAGGAATTCGTGTTACACAATCATATACTCAAGAAAAAGAAAATATTAGCTTTTTTGAGAGAATGAACGAAGATAATTATCAAGCATGGCGCGACGCAACACAGAAAAATGCCATGTTTCGACCGTTTGTTGAAATGTCTAATGCTATCGGCACAGCGATTTTAATCTGGTATGGTGTCACGTTAATTCAAAGTAATGTTATCAACATAGGAACGTTTGTCTCCTTTGCATTTTATCTAGGCATGTTTTGGGAGCCTATCTCTCGTCTTGGGCAAGTGTATAATCAATTATTAGTAGGGATGGCGTCTTCGGAACGAATTTTTGAGTTTTTAGATGAGAAGCCTGCTGTAAAAGAAAGTAGTAAAGCAATTTTCTTAGATGAGATGAAAGGTCATGTCAAATTTGAAGACGTAGAGTTTTCTTATGACGATAAAAGAACTGCGTTAAATAAAATTAATCTAGAAATAGGTGCGGGGCAAACTGTGGCACTAGTGGGCCATACGGGATCAGGTAAAACAACGATTGTAAACTTGATTGCTAGATTTTACGATCCTACTAGCGGTAAAGTAAAAATAGATGGTCACGATTTAAGAGATATTAAACTTGATAGCTTAAGGGCTCGAGTTAGTACTGTATTACAAGAAACATTTATTTTCTCAGGGACAATCATGGATAACGTCCGTTTTGGAAGGCCAGAGGCAACCGACGAGGAAGTAATGAAAGCTTGCGAAACGGTAGGAGCAAATAAGTTTATTGAGCAATTAAATGATGGTTACCATACGGAAGTCGAAGAGCGAGGAAATATATTATCCGTTGGTGAACGACAGCTATTATCTTTTGCAAGAGCTTTGCTAGCTGATCCTCAAATCTTAATTTTAGACGAGGCGACAGCGAGTATCGATACAGAAACAGAACAAATGATCCAAGAAGCTTTACGAACATTACTTAAAGATCGAACTTCGATCATGATTGCCCATCGCCTTTCAACAATCCGAGAAGCAGATAACATCATCGTTTTAGAGCACGGAAACATACTAGAGACCGGAAACCATGATGAGCTAATGGCACAAAAAGGTGAATATTACAAACTCGTAAAAGCACAGTTTAAGGTTTTAGATGCTAGTTAATTTAAAATGTAAAATTCAGGATGTAAAATGTTGAGAGTTCAGCTTCGAGGCCTCTCAAAAAAACAAAAAGAGCTGGGACAAAAGTGTTTTAATCAATGGGAAATCCGAATAATGGTAGTTGGTGCATATCCATCGCTTCGGAAATATACTTCGCTTTCCGCGGGCGGCTGGTGAGCCTCCTCGTGCTTACGCACTGTGGGGTCTCACCCTTGCCTTTCATCCCGCAGGAGTCTACGTATATTTCCTCCGCTCTGGTTTTGTATTGTTCGGATTTTCAGCTAAGCACTTTAGTTATGTCGCAGCCTCTTTTGTTTGCTTCGAAGCGCTACAATAAAATTCTACATTCTACATTAAACTTTCAGCTTCCTCACAATTTCCTCATCTGGTGTTACATAGAGCGTTGTTTGGTTGTCGTAAATGACGTAGCCTGGTTTTGAACCACTAGGTTTTTTAACATGTTTAATGATTGTGTAATCAACAGGAACCGAGCTTGACTGTCTAGCTTTACTGAAGTAGGCTGCGATCGTTGCAGCCTCTTTTAATGATGTTTCATCAACTTCTGTACTCTTGATGACGACATGTGAGCCAGGGATGTCTTTTGTATGAAGCCATGTTTCATACTGTCTAGCTAAGCGATTTGTTAAATATTCATTTTGTTTGTTATTTTTCCCAACTAGAATTTCCAGTCCTGTAGATGATTTATATTGCTCAAGGATTGGTTTCGTTTCTTTTTTCTTTTTTGCTTGCTTTTTAATACGGTTGCGAATATAACCGCCTTCCATTAATTCTTCTCTAATTTCAGCAATGTCTCTTGGGGCAGCCGATTCCATTTGTCCCAAAATTCCTTCTAAATAAATAAGTTCTTGTTTCGTTTTTTCAATTTGATCTTTAACAATTTCCAACGAATTTTTAGCTTTATTGTATTTTTTGAAATAATTTTGTGCGTTTTCAGAAGCTGTTTTTAATGGGTCTAAGGCGATGAGAATCGATTGTTGTTCTTCGTCGTAAAAATCAATTACCTCAACCTCTTTTTGACCTTTTTTAATTTGATGAATATAAGCAGTTATTAGCTCACCAAGCTTTCGATATTTTGCAGAAGCTTCTGCATCTACTAGAGTTTGTTCTAATTTTTTCATTTTTGTTTTGTTTTTTTGAAATTCATTTTTTAAAAATTTTTCTAAGTCACTTGCTTGTTGATGAACACGATCTCGTTCGGCCTTTCCAAAATAAAAGCGAGTTAGCATTTCACTAACAGAACTAAATGTATGTGCAACCCCTTTTAAATGGCTTAGCTCAATAACTGAAAAATACTCTTTGTTATCAGTAATCGTAATCTGCGGCTCAAATTTATCTTCTTTGACCTGATTTATGATCTCGAAAAATGCCTTTGTAAGTGTTTCGCGGTTTGCTAGTTTTGCTCGAAAGAGAATTTCTTTTGAGATTTGTGGAGACAAACCCGAAAACTGACTAAGAATTTGACCATCTATTTTTCCAGCATTAAAATCAATTTTTTTAATAAAAGTTGTTTCATCAATGACTAAAGGATTTAGTTTTTCTTGCTCCGGTGGGAGTTTATAAGGCTGACCAGGTAAAATTGTTCGATAACTATTAATGCCAGGAGATAAATGCTTAATGCTATCCAAGATTTTGTCATCTTTTTCATCTAGTAACACGATATTGCTATGGCGACCCATGATTTCAATCATCAATTTTTTATAACTTATATCACCTAGCTCATTTCTACCTTTAATCAAAATCGTAACAATTCGTTCTAACTCTAATTGTTCAATACTCTCAATAATTCCACCTTCAAGATGCTTTCTTAAAAGCATACAGAACATTGGTGGTTCAGACGGATTATCAATTTTTTCAGTTGTTAGATGTAGTCTAGCAAAACTAGGATTTGCTGATAGGAGCAGCTGTTGGTTTGCTCCATTTGCCCGTATTGTAAAAATGAGTTCTGTTTTATAAGGTTGATATATTTTTGTAATTCTGCCAGATAGCAGTGTTTGATTAAGTTCAGATACTACGGCTTTTAAAAGGGTTCCGTCAAATGACATATTATTTCACTCCAATTATTTTAGGTTAACCTTAGTGTAAAGAAATTGTATACCAAGGATTATAAACTTTTCTTTCACGAATCGAAAACGTAGCAAAGTTTAAGCAACATTTTCTATTTCCCTAAACAGTATAGCATTTTTTGGGACTTGCCTGAATAAAGATAGTTTGTAAAGGACAAGGGTTGAGTCTAAATGATACAGATGTGGGGTGTAGAAATGAAGTGGTATGAACGAGAGATAGAAGAAGTTGAAAAAATGACACGTTCGCATTTTTCAAGTGGTTTAACTGAGGAAGAGGCTAAAAAAAGGTTAAAACAGTTTGGGCAAAATAAGCTTGATGAAGGAGAAACAGTCCCTGCTTTTTTCTTGTTTTTAGCACAGTTTAAAGACTTTATGGTCATTGTTTTATTAGTTGCAACTTTGATTTCAGGATTATTAGGTGAATACATTGATGCGATAACAATCATTTTAATTGTTTTACTAAATGGAGTCTTAGGGTTTATTCAAGAACGAAAAGCTGAAAAATCATTGGCCGCGCTAAAGGAACTCTCAGCCCCGCAAATGATGATTCTTCGTGATGGCGAATGGGTAAAAGTACCTTCTACGGAAGTGGTTACGGGCGACATTGTTAAAGTTACGAGTGGCGACCGTGTCGGAGCGGATATACGAATAATTGAATCTAAAGGCTTACGAATAGAAGAAAGTGCCCTAACAGGAGAGTCAGTTCCAGTCCAGAAAACACAAGATGCCCCATCAGGTGAAGATCTTTCCGTTGGCGACCAAGAAAACATGGCATTTATGGGGACGATGGTCACCCAAGGTAGTGGAATTGGTGTCATTGTTGCCACTGGGATGAAAACAGAAATGGGAAAGATTGCCCATTTGTTACAATCTGCTGAAACAATGGTAACACCACTGCAACGCAAGCTAGAACAGTTAGGTAAGGTTTTAATATTAGTAGCACTATTTCTCACAGCTTTAGTTGTGTTAATTGGGGTATATCAGGGGCATGACGCTTATATTATGTTTTTAGCTGGGGTTTCATTAGCTGTTGCTGCCATTCCCGAAGGTTTACCAGCGATTGTTACAGTAGCATTAGCATTAGGGGTTCAACGTATGATCAAACGAAAGGCGATTGTTCGGAAACTTCCTGCTGTAGAGACGTTAGGGTGTGCCTCAGTCATTTGTTCAGACAAAACTGGAACATTGACACAAAACAAAATGACTGTAACTAATCTATGGTCTGGAGGAAGAACTTGGGAAGTTTCAGGAACTGGTTATGAACCTAAAGGTGATTTTTATGGCAATGGGAAAAAATTAAATTTGCAAACGGAAAAAACACTTAAGCAGCTTTTAACGTTTGGGGCGTTATGTAATAATGCAAGAATCGTTACAAGTGAGGTAAAAGAGGGATTACTTCAAAAAACAAAACTTGAATACACGATTAATGGTGACCCTACGGAAGGAGCTTTAATCGTATCCGCCGAGAAAGCGGGAATTAATCGAGAGAGTTTAGAAATCAACTATAAAATTATTGAAGAGTTTCCGTTTGAATCAACTAGGAAAATGATGAGTGTCGTTGTTGAGAGAAGTAAAGATGGGAAGCGCTTCGTTGTGACGAAAGGGGCTCCTGACGTTTTATTAAGTAGAAGTAGCCATATATTATGGGAAGAAAGGCAGCAGACTTTAACACCACAAAGAGAAGCTGCTGTTAATCGTTCTATTGAAGACTTAGCTTCACAAGCACTTCGGACGATTGCGATAGCTTATAAAGAAATTGACAAAGCGGCAAATATCGCTACAGAAGCTGCTGTTGAAAGTAATTTAACGTTTATTGGACTTCAAGGGATGATTGACCCACCGAGGCCAGAAGTAAAAGCATCTATTTTAGAGTGTCGCGAGGCTGGAATTAAAACCGTGATGATTACCGGTGACCATATTATTACGGCTCAAGCAATCGCAAAACAATTGAACATTTTACCTACCCATGGAAAAATAATGGATGGTAATACTTTAGCTAAAATGAGTGTTACAGATTTAGAAGAAGTTGTCGATGATATTTATGTTTATGCCCGTGTTTCTCCAGAACATAAGTTAAAAATTGTTAAGGCACTCCAAGCAAAAGGACATATTGTTGCAATGACTGGTGACGGTGTAAATGACGCACCAGCAATAAAAGCAGCAAATATAGGTGTCGCAATGGGGATTACAGGAACTGACGTGGCAAAAGAAGCATCGTCTCTCGTATTAAGCGATGACAATTTTGCGACAATCAAGGCTGCAATTAATGAAGGAAGAAATATTTACGATAATATTCGAAAGTTTATTCGTTATATGCTTGCGTCAAATGTTGGTGAAATTCTAGTCATGCTATTTGCAATGATGCTGGGCATGCCTCTACCATTAGTTGCGATTCAAATCTTATGGATCAACCTTGTCACGGATGGTTTGCCGGCAATGGCTCTTGGCCTTGATCAAGCAGAAGGCGATGTCATGAAGCGAAAGCCGCGCCATCCTATGGAAAGTGTTTTTGCGAGAGGGCTAGCATGGAAAATCGTAAGCCGTGGCTTTATGATTGGTGTCGTTACGTTAATTGCATTCTGGTTAACATTGTCGCAACATCCAGATGATTTAATGAGGGCACAGTCAGTTGCTTTTGCCACTTTAGTTATGGCACAGCTAATTCATGTCTTCGATTGTCGAAGTGAACATTCTGTGTTTCATCGAAATCCATTCCAAAATATTTATCTAGTCATTGCAGTATTGTCTTCTACAGCCTTAATGTTAGTCGTTATGTACTTCCCACCATTGCAACCCGTATTCCACACTGTAGGTTTAAATGTTCGGGAATGGTTGTTAGTCCTTGGAATGGCTTCAATTCCAACGATTGCTCTAGCCGGTTTCCATCTATTTAAAAGGAAATAAAGTAAAAGCTAACTTGCTTATGTTCTTATGATTAAAGGACATAACTAGTTAGCTTTTTAGCGCTTAGTGAAACAATATCTTTAAAATTTTAATTAGATACTAGGGTGATCTTGATTGATTTGTTTAATTAATCGAAACAAGTTAAAATGTAATTGCCCTTTGTTTCTATTTCCTATACTTGTTGATAATGGTAAAATTGGTTAGAATAGATATGTGGATGTGATATTATGTTAATAAGTATGACTGGATACGGTCAAGCGTTTGTAGAAAAAGAAAAATTTAAAATAAATGTCGAGATGAAATCAATTAACCATCGTTTTTCTGAGATTACGATTCGAATGCCACGTCAGTTCTTATTTTTAGAAGATAAACTAAAAAAACAAGTTAGCAAGTATGTTCAGCGTGGTAAGGTTGATGTGTTTCTAACAGTTGAGGGCGAAGGATTAGTTCAAAGATCGTTACAAGTAGATTGGAATTTGTTACACGAGTTTTCTCTCATGCATAAAGAAGCACAAAAGAAACTTGGTGTAAATCAAGAACTTTCATTAGAAAAGCTTATTCTTCTTCCAGATATCGTTACTGTTCTTGAAAAAGAAAATCAATCTGAAACAATTGCCTCAGAAATTATTACTATGACTGATAAGGCAGCAATGGAGCTATTAGATATGCGCCAAAAAGAAGGGTTATCTTTAGCTAATGATTTAAAACAAAGGCTAGATAAGTTAAACTCGCTATCATCTGATATCAGAAAGCAAGCGCCTAAAGTAGTGGAAGCTTATCATAGTCGACTACTAAAACGAGTGGATGAATTTTTAGAAGGTAAAATTGAGATTGATGAAGGTCGAATGCTTACTGAAGTAGCTATTTTTGCTGATAAAGCAAATATTGATGAGGAACTAACAAGGTTAAATAGTCATGTTGAACAATTTATCGCAATAATTGAATTTCCTAATGAAAGTCCGGTTGGAAGAAAACTCGATTTCCTCGTCCAAGAAATGAATAGGGAAGTAAACACGATTGGTTCAAAATCAAATGATATACATATAAACAAACAAGTAGTAGAGTTAAAAGCAGAACTAGAAAAGATTAAAGAGCAAGTACAAAATATTGAGTAATAATCATCTAATTTTGTTTTTATTTATTGTTGAATCATAAAAAAAGGTGTTAAAATGACCACGTATCTGGTTATAATATAAAGATGGGCAGGGGAAAACAATGAATATTAAACTCATTAATATTGGCTTTGGCAATATTGTTTCAGCAAATCGCATAATCTCTATCGTAAGTCCTGAATCAGCGCCAATTAAACGAATTATTCAAGAAGCAAGAGAACGGAATATGTTAATTGATGCTACATATGGAAGAAGAACGCGAGCTGTTATTATTGCTGATAGTGACCATGTCATTTTATCTGCTGTTCAACCGGAAACGGTAGCACAACGTTTATCAAATAAAGATGATCTATCTGAAGACTAACAATGAAATTAATCAACAATCCTATTCCGGCTAATGTATCGTTAGCTGGAGTTTTGTAATACTATCATAAAAAACGATTGATAGCATGCGAAATTCCTAGCTTTTTCAGTAAAATAGGCAGAATAAAAATTGTTTTTAATGGAAATTGATTTGGAGGTAATGATGAAAAAAGAAAGAGGTTTACTTATTGTTCTTTCTGGTCCTTCTGGTGTAGGAAAAGGTACAGTGTGCGGAGCACTTCGAAAACAAGATACAGACATACTGTACTCGGTTTCCGCAACAACACGCTCTCCAAGAGAAGGAGAAATTGATGGAGTGAATTATTTCTTTAAAACGAGAGACGATTTTGAAGAAATGATAAAGAATGATCAATTATTAGAGTGGGCTGAATATGTAGGGAACTTTTACGGTACCCCTGTTGATTACGTTGAAAAGACGTTAAGCGAGGGCAAGGACATTATTCTTGAAATAGAGGTTCAAGGAGCGTTAAAGGTAAGAGAAAAATTTGCTGAAGGCGTTTTTATCTTCCTTATGCCGCCTAGTCTTGCGGAACTAAGAAATCGTATTGTTAATCGAGGAACTGAAACAGAAGATTTGATTAACAATCGGATGACAGTAGCAAAAGACGAAATTGAAATGATGGACAAATACGATTATGTTGTTGAAAATGATGAAGTTCATCTTGCAGTAGAAAGAATTAAAGCAATCGTGATTTCTGAACATTGCCGAAAAGATCGTTTAATAGAAAAATATCAACAATTAGTGGAGGCTGAGTAAATGCTATACCCATCAATCGATAATTTGTTAACGAAGCTAGACTCGAAGTATACGTTAGTGACGGTTTCGTCAAAACGTGCGCGTTATCTTAAAGAATCCAACGAGAGAGACTTAATGGTTGTAAAACCTACATCATACAAACAAGTAGGGAAAGCGCTTGAAGAAATCTCTTCAGGGCAACTATCTTTCAAGCGTAGAGAAGAAATTTAACATGGGGATGACTCAAAAGGGTAACTGCCCCCTATAATTATTATTTAGAGAATGAAACCTCTTTTAGTAGGTTTTTCACTAGTTAATATATAATAGGGAGTGTTTCTAGCCTTTATTATGAGTCACCTCTTTTTTATTATTTCAACTTTTTTACAAAATAAAAATTGATAGAGCTTGATTAATTAAGGGTTGATAGCGGTTGTTATCGCTATCTTTACCGGACTTTTCGGACAAGCTCTTATAGGTCCTTAGGGAGGAGATAAAATGTTAACGGGGAAAAATGTTTTATTATGTGTGTCTGGAGGCATTGCTGTTTATAAAGCTTGTGCCCTCACTAGTAAGTTAACTCAAGTAGGTGCGATTGTAAAAGTTGTTATGACTGAGGGGGCTACGAAATTTGTAACTCCCCTTACTTTTCAATCACTTTCTAGGGAACCTGTATATGTAGATACGTTTGAAGAACAAGACGCGACGAAAATTACTCATATCGATGTAGCTGACTGGGCAGATGTTGTCATAATTGCACCTGCAACGGCAAACATCATTGGAAAGATTGCAAACGGTATTGCAGATGACCTCGTTTCAACGATGCTTCTTGCTACTACTGCACCTGTTCTAATTGCTCCAGCGATGAATGTTCATATGTATGACCACCCGGCTGTAAAAGCTAACTTAACTAAATTACGTTCTTTTGGTTATCAATTATTAGAACCAAGTGAAGGCTACTTAGCCTGTGGATATGTAGGCAAAGGAAGGTTAATGGAACCGGAAGATATAATCGTCTACCTTGAAAAATTCTTTCAACCAAAATCATCTGTCTTAGCTGAAAAAAAAGTGTTAGTTACAGCTGGACCTACACAAGAAAAGCTTGATCCGGTTCGTTATTTAACGAACCATTCTTCAGGGAAAATGGGTTATGCGATTGCTGAAGAAGCAGCAAACCGTGGCGCACATGTCATACTAGTTTCAGGTCCTACAAATATACAACCGCCTGCTAATGTAACGTTCAATCAAGTAACTAGTGCTGAAGACATGTTTGAAAAAGTTATGGCGTATTACAACGAGATGGATGTAGTTGTTAAGTCTGCTGCAGTAGCTGATTATCGGCCAAAAAGAGTCTCTGATCAAAAAATAAAGAAACAGCCTAATGATTTGGCTATTGAAATGGAACGGACAACAGATATTTTAAAAACATTAGGAGAACAGAAAAAACACCAGCTATTAATTGGATTCGCAGCAGAAAGCGAACAGCTTGAGTTTTATGCTCAAGATAAATTAAAACGTAAAAATCTAGACATGATTGTAGGAAATAATATTGCTTTAGCAGGTGCTGGTTTTCAAGGAGACACGAACATTGTAACGATCTTTAAAAAAGATGGAACATCTCTTTTACTTCCGTTAATGAGTAAAAAGGAAGTTGCTAGTAACCTATTAAATGAAATAGAACTGTTAGTAAAGGAAAATGAAAAATGATTGTACAAGTTGTCGTTGATGTTCCGACTGGGGGAACTGATCGTCTTTTCGACTATAAAGTGCCTGACCACTTACAAGAAATTATTGAAAGTGGTATGAGAGTAATTGTTCCGTTTGGACCAAGGAAGGTTCAGGGGTTTGTCATTTCAAGTACGATTGAGACTGATATCGATAAATTAAAGGACATTGATGAAGTCTTGGATGTTACTCCAGTTTTAACTCCAGAACTACTTGAATTAGGTGATTGGCTGACAACAAGTGCCCTTTGTTTTAAAATAACCGCTTATCAAGCGATGCTACCAGCAGCTCTAAAAGCTAAGTACAAAAAAGAGGTAAAGTTAACTCATAAAGAATGTTTATCCCAACTTCCGTTTGAGTTGAGAAAGTGGTTTGAGCATAGGGATGTTGTTCTTTGGGAAGAGTTTCTCGGCACAGATGATAAGCCTTTAATAGCTTTAATAAAAAAAGCAGTTACAGACGGTTTTTTAGAAGTTATTTATAAAGTGAATGATAAAGTTACCAAAAAAATGATTAAGGTCGTAAAACCTATTTCTTATGAAAATTTGTCTATGCAACTTGAGGAATTAGACAAGCGTGCCCAAAAACAAAAACAAGTGATTGAATATTTTTTGAAACATCCTAATCAAATATCAGTTAATGCCCTAATTGAACTGGCAAATACGACTCGAAGTACGTTAAAATCACTAATTGATAAAGGGATTTTATCAGAAGAAGATGTAGAAGTAGCTCGTGACCCATACGCTAACCGCATTTTTAAAAAGACAGTTCCACTGCAGTTAACAACCAATCAAGAAGCGGTTATTCAACCTATTTATCAATCTATTAATGAAGGGCGACATCAAACGTTTTTAATTCACGGTGTGACAGGGAGCGGAAAAACAGAAGTTTATCTACAATCTATTGCCAAAGTGTTAGAAGAAGGCAAGGAAGCCATAGTCCTCGTCCCTGAAATATCATTAACACCACAAATGGTACAACGGTTTAAAGAACGCTTTGGATCCCTTGTCGCTGTTCTCCATAGTGCCCTTTCAACTGGTGAGAAATATGACGAGTGGCGAAAAATTCACCATGGGCGTGTAAAAGTAGTAGTTGGCGCTAGGTCAGCAATATTTGCCCCATTTAAAAATATTGGGATTATAATAATTGATGAAGAACATGAAGCAACGTACAAACAAGAGGAAAATCCACGTTATCATGCTAGAGATGTAGCAATTAAACGAGCGAATTTTTATAAGTGTCCTTTAATTTTAGGAAGTGCTACGCCGTCACTAGAAACATATGCAAGGTCAAAAAAAGGGGTTTATCGCTTATTAGAAATGCTAGAGCGAGTGAATGACGTTAAGTTGCCTACGGTAGAAGTTGTTGATATGCGTGAGGAATTAAAATCTGGCAATCGTTCAATGTTTTCAAATGCTCTTTTTGAAAAGCTCACACAAAGACTTAACCGGGGCGAACAAAGTGTATTATTTTTAAACAGGCGCGGGTATTCAACGTTTGTAATGTGTCGAGACTGTGGGTATGTTGCCCAATGCCCTCATTGTGATATTTCATTAACTTATCACCAAACGAGTCGGTCTTTAAAATGTCATTACTGTGGTCATCAAGAAAAAATGCCTCAAAAATGTAGTAGTTGTGATAGTGAACATATACGTTTTTTTGGATCAGGAACACAAAAGGTAGAAGAGGAAATTGCAAAAGTCTTACCAGGTGCTAGGGTCATTCGAATGGACGTGGACACTACTAGGAAAAAGGGTTCCCATGAACGATTATTAACACAGTTTGGTGAGGGAAAAGCAGATATTCTTCTTGGTACACAAATGATAGCAAAAGGGTTAGACTTTCCAAACATAACATTAGTGGGAGTTTTAGCTGCTGACTCAATGCTTCATCTTCCTGATTTTCGAGCTAGTGAACGAACATTTCAGTTATTGACTCAAGTAAGCGGTAGGGCAGGACGACATCAGTTGCCAGGGGAAGTAGTCATTCAAACCTATACTCCCGAGCATTATAGTATTGACTTTGTTCGAGACCATGACTTCATTTCATTTTTTGAAAAAGAAATGGGGATTAGAAAGCTTCAGAGCTATCCTCCCTATTATTTCATAACAGTTATTCAAGTTTCACACCCCGAAATTACAAAGGTCATTGAAATTACTGATAAAATAACAGCATTTGTTCGAAGATCTCTATCTGAAAAGTCTATTGTTTTAGGCCCTGTAGCTTGCTCGATCCCTAGGATTAAAGATAGATATCGCTATCAATGCATGATAAAATACAAAAATGAACCGACATTAGTCAATATTTTAAAAGAAGTTATAGAAAATTATAAACGAGAAATCAATCAAGGGAACTTACAAGTTTCCATAGATATGAATCCGTTTGTGCTTATGTAAATCTAAAATTCAGAACGTAAAATGTAGAATTGGCTTGTGGAAAGCTTCGAAGCATTACTTACAATAATTCTACATTTTACATTCTACATTCTAAATTAATTAATAGAGACTCGGAAATTAAATGATTAAATTTAGGTCTCCTGGAGCTTATGAGCTTGTTTTAAGAGGAAAGCGTGGGATTTTCAAAGTCATTTTCAAAAAAATGAATGACAAATAAACCACATGAAGTGGATTTTTTGAAAATTATATTTTAAGATGACTTTATAAGGACAAAAAGGACTGAATAATCGGGTTGGTAGCCACAAAATTATTCTTTTTTGCTTCCTTTATCCATGCATCGGCATGCTGACACATGCCGATGATATATGTACGAATATTCCAATGTCTAGAACTTCGTCCTCTTGAATCTTCTAAACGATAATCCACTTTTTGCCGTTTAATACAACGCTCAACTCCAGTTCGCAAAGAATAGCGTTTTCGCCATTCCTTACTATCACGTTTGATACGTGGAAAGAGACGAGGATTATCCTTCGTCGCTGTATAAAATGTTCGACCATAATCTGAATCTGAACACGGATTTGGGCATTCCCATTTTCCGCATACGGCTGGACAACGCCATTTGCGCCGATAGGTTTTTTGATTTAATCCCCAGTGGATCATCTCTCGACCAATAGGGCAGACTGGAACACCTTTAAGATTTATATCCATTTGTTTATGCTGAAATTGTTTAGAACGTCTTGGATTAAGGTCAATGATGGCTGAAACATCATAGTGTTCTAACATTTCATAGATGGGAAAAGCATCTAGAGCAGAATCTAAGATGACTTCACTGATTTTCCAATCAGAATACCAATGTTTGAGTTCATGAAACGTACTTACAAATAAAACTGAGTCATGTTTACTGGCTCTGTAGAGCCTTGGATAAATAGGTAAGTCATAAGGACTATCAGATGCAGTTACCATGAATAGGCTTCGCCCATAATAGTACTTTTCTCTAGAACTATCCCAACCGTAATCAGCGTCAGGGTCTGAGAATTGTCTCTTGCATTGGCATTTCCAATTTCCTTGTTTACGACAATCGCATAGAAACTTACCATAAGGTCTTCCACCAGTAACAACGGGAGATCCATCACCGAGGATGCTTAAGGACATGGTGTCACCTAGTAATCCTTGTGTTGCTGATTTATTGACGAACAAGGATTGAAAGATCATTTGAAGTTGGTCATGGGCTTTCGGTGTATATTTAATATCCTTATTTTTCAAGGCGCGTTTAACTAGTTTTTCAACAATCTTAGGGTTTTTAGGCTCTTGTTTCTGATTCTTTTTGCCTTTCTTTCTTGGTTTCTTTAGCTTTCTGTTATTTCTATTCGATAGATGTGGAGTTGAACCAAGCCATAGCCGATTAAAAAAATCGTAAAAGGTACCTACTCCAGGAACATTGTATGGAGAAAAACCACTAAGGACCGCAAGAACTGGCGTTGTCTTTAATGTATAAACCCACTTGTCAATACTTGAGATATGGTGGTAATGCATGAGCATTAAACTCCGAAGCATATCACACGGCTGCCGCGGTTTTCTTCCTCTTGGATTAGAGGAATAACGGTGTCTAAGCAACATGGTGGCATCGGTTAGGTCAATCAAGGAACACCAAATTATTGGTTCAGAGTAAAAGGTTTTTAAAAATGCTTTATCCTTATAGAGTTCATCTAATTGCTCGACAACAAAAGACAGATAGGATTCATGAGAACGGACGTTTTTTAGCATAAAAATTCCCCCAATACGAGTTTTTTAATGTCTTCAACTCGATTATTGGGGCGTTCTGAATTTGTCAAGAGGAAAATGTGTTCGCCCCCTTTAAATAGGGGTAAAACAATAAAAAGCCCTAGTCGAAAGACTAGAGCTGAAGCGGAAATTTAATTTCCGAGAGACTATAATTAATGAATGAGGTGTTTTTTATGCGAGTTGTGTTTATGGGGACTCCTGATTTTAGCGTTCCTGTACTTAGGCGCTTAATAGAAGAGGGTTATGAGATTGTTGGGGTTGTTACGCAGCCAGACCGTCCAAAAGGGAGAAAAAAGGAATTAACACCACCACCCGTAAAAGTAGAAGCAGTAAATCATGGGTTACCAATTATACAACCAGAAAAATTAAAGCGTCCAGAAGATCTGCAGCAAGTATTGGATTTACAGCCAGATCTAGTTATTACGGCAGCATTTGGTCAAATCTTGCCGAAACAACTTCTTGATACACCAAAGTTCGGTTGCATTAATGTTCATGCTTCCTTATTACCAGAATATCGAGGTGGAGCGCCGATCCATCAAGCGATCGTTGACGGAAAAAAAGAAACAGGGATTACGATTATGTACATGGTGGAAAAATTAGATGCAGGGGATATTCTAACTCAAGCTAAGGTGAACATTGAAGAAGAGGATCATGTAGGTTCGTTACATAATAAATTAAGTGTAATTGGAGCAGAATTATTATCACATACGATTCCTAATCTTATCGCAGGGAAGCTTACACCAATTAAACAAGAAGACGAAAAAGTTACGTTTGCCCCAAATATAAGTCGTGAAAAAGAAAAAATTAATTGGGCAGCTAATGGTGAAGCTATTTACAATCAAATACGAGGTCTTCACCCATGGCCAGTTGCTTATACTCTACTTAACGATCAACCATTAAAGGTTTGGTGGGCTCAAAAGGTTTCAAAGCAGAATGGGGATCACAGCCCTGGTACAATTGTAGCTATTGAAAGTGATGGTTTTATTGTTAGCACTGGTAATGAAACCTATATAAAAGTGACTGATCTTCAGCCTTCAGGAAAAAAACGAATGCTAGCTGAGCAATTTTTACGAGGTGCCACAGAAGATTTAACAGTAGGAACTAAGTTAGGAGAATAATATGGTAAAGAAAAATGTACGAGAGGTAGCGTTAGATATTTTACTTCAAATAGAGAAAAACCAAGCGTACTCTAACCTTCTTTTAAATCAATCAATAAAACGTGAAAAGTTGAATGAAAAGGATGTAGGGTTGCTTACAGAAATTGTTTATGGAACTCTGCAACGCAAAAATACGTTAGATTACTACTTACAATCATTTGTTAAAGGTGGTTTAAAAAAGCTAGATCAATGGGTTCTTGTTCTCTTACGCCTCTCTCTCTACCAAATCATTTATTTAGACAGAGTTCCAGAGCGAGCTGTCGTCCATGAAGCAGTGGAAATTGCCAAGAAAAAAGGTCATAAAGGTATTTCAGCAATGGTAAATGGAACATTACGATCTATCTTAAGGCAAGGAATTCCAACCCTTGATAAGGTATCGGACTCTAATGAAAAATTGTCTCTACTTTGGAGCCATCCTATCTGGCTCGTAGAACGTTGGGTAGAACAGTTTGGTCAAGAAAAAACAAAGGCGATGTGCGAAATAAATCTAATACCTCCTTCAGTTACAGCAAGAGTTAATCAAGTAATAACGAAGGATAGAAATGAAATGATTGAATTACTTGCTAAAGAAGGTGTAGAGGCAAAGGAAGGTGACTTAGCCATTGAAGCACTTAGTATCGTTAAAGGATCGCTACCAAATACAAAGTTATTTAAAGATGGTGCGCTTACGATACAGGATGAAAGTTCAATGTTAGTAGCAAGGGCTTTAGGTCCAAAACCAGGTATGAAGGTTTTAGATAGTTGTGCTGCCCCTGGAGGTAAAACAACTCATATTGCTGAGCTAATGAATAATGAAGGAGAAATCTATGCTTTAGACCTTCACGAACATAAAGTAAAGCTGATCGATGAACAAGCTAGTAGATTAAAGCTTTCAATAATAAAGACTAAAGCAACGGATAGTCGTATGGCTGGTGACTTGTTTGAAAAAGAAAGTTTTGATTGTATATTAGTGGACGCTCCGTGTACAGGCTTAGGCGTTATTCGCCGCAAGCCTGATATTAAATGGCAGAAACAAGTAGAAGATATAGAAAAAATAACGACGATCCAAAAAGCGATATTAGAGGCCGTTGCCCCACTTTTAAAGAGAGGCGGCAGACTTGTCTATAGTACGTGTACGATTGATGAGCTAGAAAATGAACTTGTTGTGAAGGATTTCCTAGAACATCATCGCGATTTTCAATTAGATAAGACGCTTACAGAGCGTTTACCTGTGAAAGCACATAGCTTTTGTAAAGATGGGATGATTCAACTTTTGCCATCTGATTTTGGGACAGACGGCTTTTATATTGCTAGCATGATTAAAAATTAATAATAGAGAGTGTTCAATTCAAGAAAAAGGAAAATAGATCTCTAATCTAAACTATTTTTTGAACAAACTCTAACAAAAAGGGTGTAAAAGTATGATTGATATACAACAAGTGAAACCATCAATTTTCAGCTTAGAATATTTAACGCTAGAAGCGTGGTTAAAAGACAACAAGGAGCCAAAATTTCGTGCTGGGCAAATTTTCGATTGGCTATATAAAAAAAGAGTCACATCTTTTGAAGATATGACAAATTTATCAAAGGATTTACGTGATAAGTTGTCGAATGACTTTAATTTAACAACGTTAAAAACTCTTACGAAGCAAGAATCGAAAGACGGTACGATTAAATTTTTGTTTGAGTTACAAGATGGTTACTCAATTGAGACTGTAGTTATGCGTCATGAATATGGGAATAGTGTTTGCGTAACGACACAAGTAGGCTGTAGGATTGGTTGTACATTTTGTGCCTCTACACTAGGGGGGTTAAAGCGCAATTTAGAAGCTGGCGAAATAGTTGCTCAAGTACTTGAAGCTCAGCGTGCATTAGATGGAGTAAATGAACGAGTGAGTTCTGTAGTTGTGATGGGCATTGGTGAACCTTTTGATAACTATGATCCGTTAGTAAGTTTCTTAAAAACAATCAATAGTGAAAAAGGCTTGAATATTGGGGCAAGGCATATTACGGTTTCTACAAGTGGTATCATTCCAAAAATTTATGATTTTGCCAATGAGAAACTTCAAATTAACTTTGCGATCTCTTTACATGCACCAACTACAGAAATTAGAACGAGTTTAATGCCGATTAATAAAGCTTATACATTGGAAAATTTAATGGATGCTGTTCGTTATTATATAGATAAAACAGGGCGAAGAATAACGTTTGAATATGGCTTATTTGGAGGAGTAAACGACCAAGCAGAGCACGCTGAATTGTTAGCTAAACTAATAAAAGGGATAAAGTGTCATGTGAACTTAATTCCTGTAAATGATGTTGTTGAACGAAACTTTGTGCGAACACCTAGGGAGCAGATTTTTAAATTTGAGAAAATATTAAAAGCTAATGGGGTTAATGTTACCATTCGCCGTGAACAGGGCCATGATATTGATGCAGCCTGTGGTCAATTAAGAGCGAAGGAACGTAAAGAAGAAACGAGGGGATAAAAAAATGAAAGTGGCATTTAAATCGGATGTAGGGCAAGTTAGGTCTCATAATGAGGATAATGGAGGCTTTACTCATAATAAAGAAGGGGTCTTATTAGCAGTAGTTGCTGATGGTATGGGGGGACACCAAGCAGGTGATGTAGCTAGTCAAATGACGATAGAGATTTTATCGAAAAAATGGCAAGAAACAGACGGGATAACGACACCAACAACGATTGAATCGTGGTTAGCTGAAGCCATTACTGATGTAAATGCCCAACTATTTATACATTCCTTAAATAATCCTCAATGTCAAGGTATGGGGACAACACTTGTAGCAGTCGTTTGTACGAACCAGTTTGTTACATACGCCCATATTGGGGATAGCAGGGCTTATTTAATAAATAAAGAAACTATCTTGCAAAAAACAGAAGATCATACTTTAGTTAACGAGTTGGTCCGATCAGGACAAATTACACCTTTAGAGGCCGAGAATCATCCTCGCCGAAATGTGATTTTGCGTGCATTAGGAACTGAAAGAACAATAAAAGTTGATATTAAAACAATCGAGTGGGATGAAGAAGATTTTATTCTACTTTGTTCTGATGGCCTTTCAAATAAAGTTACTGACGCGGAAATGTCCGAAGTTCTACAAAAAAATTTAAGCCTTGAAGAAAAAGCAGCAGAATTAATTACAGTAGCCAATGAACGAGGTGGCGAGGACAATATTTCAGTAGCACTTGTTCACAATAGTCATAAAGAAAATCGTGGTGATGGCGATGATTGGTAAAAGAATAAATGGTCGTTATCATATTTTAGAAACGGTCGGCGGTGGTGGTATGGCAAATGTGTACAAAGCACATGATGCTATTTTAAACCGTACTGTAGCAGTAAAAGTATTACGTCCACAGTTTTCAGATGATGATGAATTTATCCGTAGATTTAGAAGAGAAGCACAGGCGGCTACAAGCTTATCACATCCTAATGTTGTAAGTATTTATGATGTCGGTGAAGAGTCTGATTTATATTATATCGTCATGGAATATGTGGATGGTTTAACGTTAAAGCAACTAATTCAGCAACGTGGCTCATTGCCAATTGAGGAAATCGTTGATATTATGATGCAAATATCATCTGCTATTGCCCATGCCCATGCAAATCAGATTGTACATCGCGATATTAAGCCTCATAATATACTTATAAGTGAACAAGGTGAAGCAAAAGTAACAGACTTTGGGATTGCTAGGGCTATGACTTCGGCTACAATTACTCATACAAACTCAGTTATGGGTTCTGTTCATTATCTTTCACCAGAGCAAGCTAGGGGTGGAATGGTTAATGAGAAATCAGATATTTATTCATTAGGAATTGTCTTGTATGAAATGGTAACTGGAAGAGTGCCTTTCTCAGGAGATACAGCTGTTTCTATTGCTATTAAGCATCTACAAACAGAAGTTCCTTCACCAAGAAAATATAACCCTACGTTGCCACAAAGTCTTGAAAATATAATTTTAAAAGCAACAGCAAAAGACCCGTTTCATCGTTATGCTAGTGTACGGGAAATGGAGACAGACTTACATACAGCTTTAGATCCAAAGCGCATCTATGAGGAAAAATTTGTGATTCCTCATGATAACGATGATGTAACAAAAGCGATTCCGATTATTAATGAAAATCATTTTGTAAATGATGAATTTGATCAAACAAAAATTAGTAAGCCAACTAGTAATAGTTCTGAGACAGTAAATAAGGAGAAACCCAAAAAGAAGAAATGGGTACCCATCATTCTTATTACATTACTGCTCTTAATAGGATCAGTAATTGCTGCTTTTGCTATTGTTCCAAAGCTTCTTCATGTTGATGAAGTAATGATCCCTGAGGATTTAATTGGTATGGAGTACGAGGAAGCATTTGAAACTTTAGTTGCTCTTGGACTCACTGTTGAGAAAGAAACCCAGCTTCATGATGAGATTGCTGAGGGGCATGTCATTAGTACGAACCCAGAAGGCGGCCGCACTGTAAAGGTTAATACATCTGTCAGAGTTTTTGTTAGTGAAGGTAAACCGAGAATAGAGATGGTAGATGTTACTCAAATGGATAAGGAATTAGCTCGACGAACATTAATTGGTCTTGGTTTTGCGTATGAAAATATTCGGTTCAATTCAGAAGAATCTGATATAAAAGAAGATACAGTCATCGATCAATTTCCATTAGAAGGAGAAATGGTCATTCCAGAAGAAACAGATGTCATTCTTACGTTTAGTATCCCATTAACATTTAGTTTAGAAAACTTAAATGGTTATTCTCGGGAAGAAGTTATTGATTATTTAAAACAATATGGTTTGAGTAGCAATTTTGAAGCGGAATTCTCAGAGCTAATCCCTGCCGATCATGTGATTAGACAAAGCCCACCGAGGGGAACTATTGTAAGAAAAGGTGATTCTGTCACCGTGTTCTTTTCAAAAGGACCAGAACCAAAGCCTGAGCCAGAACCAATTAATACGGTGATTGAATTTCCTGTCGAAATGTCTTTAGAAGATGAGATGGCGGGGCGAATTTATCCTGTAACAATCACGTATAAAGATTCTACTACAAATGAGCATATTATTTTTGTTGAAGAGAAACTTATTAATAAAACAACAATGTTTAAGGTTCCCGTGAAGATTAACCCAAAAGAGACAGCTGAAGTAATCATTTATATTACTGATCAAGAGCGATACGTATATGACACGATCAAGGTATCTTATGAAGAGGTTAGTGCTAATTAGTAAGAGTTTAGATATCTGTTGTCGTTTTCACCCATGAAAGTATCTAAGGAGGATTCAATGCCTGAAGGAAAGATTATTAAAGCTTTAAGTGGATTTTACTATGTGGAATATCAAGGAGAGATCTATCAATGCCGAGCTAGGGGGAATTTTCGTAAGCGAAAACTGACTCCATTAGTTGGTGATACCGTTAATTTTGAGGCAGAAAATAAGACTGACGGCTATATTTTAGGACTAAAAGATCGATTTAATGAACTAGTGCGGCCTCCAATCGCGAATGTTGAACAAGCAATCTTAGTTTTTTCAGCAATGGAACCGAAATTTAGTACACTATTATTAAATCGATTTTTAGTCCATATTGAATCAAATAATATCGAACCTATCATCTGCGTAAGTAAAATAGATTTATTGAAACCAGAGCAACGTGATGAAATTAATGAGTATATTATTGATTATCGAAAACTAGATTATACAGTTCTGCAAACATCCATTTTTATGGAAGAATTGATTGAAGAGGTTAGACCTTGGTTAGACCATAAAACGAGCGTTTTTGCTGGACAATCAGGTGTTGGTAAATCTTCATTATTAAATTCTTTAAAACCAGAATTGAATATTGAAACGAATGAGATCTCAACTCATTTAGGAAGAGGGAAGCATACAACAAGACATGTTGAATTAATTCCGATTGGATCAGGATTAGTTGCAGATACTCCTGGGTTTAGTTCTTTAGATTTTATTGGAATTGAAGCAGAAGAACTTTCGAACTGTTTTCCAGAGATGAGGCAAAGAGAGCATGGATGTAAGTTTAGAGAATGTACACATTCATCTGAACCCAAATGTGCTGTTAAAGAAGCGGTAGAAGCTGGGGAAATAGCAAAGTATCGCTATGAGGATTATTTAAGCTTTTTAGACGAGATAAAACAACAAAAACGGAGGTACTAAACATGATAAAGATTGCACCGTCAATCCTATCTGCAGATTTTGCAAGACTTGGAGAGGAAATTAAAGATGTTGAAAGAGGAGGGGCAGACTACATTCATGTGGATGTTATGGATGGACATTTTGTACCTAATATAACAATTGGCCCACTTATTGTAGATGCGATTCGCCCGATTACAACCTTGCCATTAGATGTTCATTTAATGATTGAAAATCCCGATCAGTATATCCCGCAATTTGCTAAGGCTGGTGCTGATATTATTACAGTGCATGTTGAGGCTTGTGCACATTTGCATCGAACAGTCCATTTAATTAAAGAACAAGGTGTAAAAGCTGGTGTTGTTCTTAATCCAGCAACTCCTGTAGATACAATCCAGCATATTATTGATGATGTCGATATGGTATTGTTAATGACGGTTAACCCTGGATTTGGAGGACAAAAATTTATTAAGCAAGTACTTCCGAAAATATATGCGGTCAGTGAAATGTCGAAGTCAAAAGGTTTGTCAATTGACATTGAAGTTGATGGTGGTGTTAATGTAGAGACTGCAAAGCTTTGTATTGAAGCAGGTGCTAATGTATTAGTAGCTGGCAATGCTGTCTATAGTGAAAAAGATCGAGGACAGGCTATTAAAGCAATTAGAGGTTACTAAATAAAATTAAATAAAATATAAAAGATGGCTTACTTTTTAACTAACAATTCAAAAAAGGCTTGATTTAAATTAGCTTTTAGATGGGAAAGTTAGAATTATAGTCATCTTTTTTATTTTTAAAATTTCAACGAAAGAGGTATTTCTATGAAAAGACCGATTTTACACTTAACTGAGATTGCCATGATGGCAGCATTAGCGTTAGTGCTAGATCTTATTTCGATTAAAGGTTTTTGGGGATATGGAGGTTCTGTTTCACTAGCAATGGTCCCAATCCTTCTGATGGCTTATCGCCGTGGACTCTCGGCTGGATTAATTACAGGTTTCATTGTTGGGTCCATTCAAATGTTCACAGGTTATTTCGTTCACCCGGTACAAATATTTTTGGATTACGCACTTGCCTATACGGTTGTAGGCTTTGCTGGAGTATTCACAATAACACCTTTGGCAAGTAGAACAAAAAGAGCTTTAGCAATCATTATAGGGGTTTTCTTAGCCTCTTTCCTAAGGTTTATTACACACTTCATTTCTGGTGTCGTTTGGTTTGGGATTTATGCGCCTGAAGGAATGAATGTTATTCTTTACTCCATCATTTACAACGCATCGTATATGATTCCGGTATTTTTACTATCTACGGTCATCTTTATTTTGCTTTCAAATACAGCTCCTAGATTGTTACATGGGAAATAAACAATGAAAGTGATTAATCTTGTTGCAGGAGGACCGAGCGATTGTTTGCCTATTTTAAGTAGGAGATCAAATGAAACGTGGATTGCAGTTGATCGTGGACTAGAGCATTTGCTTCAGTTTAAGATTGAGCCAGACTATTGCCTAGGAGATTTTGACTCTGTTTCCTCGTCCCTTAAAGAGACAATTTTAACCAGGAAGTTCAAACAATTCCCTAGTGAAAAAGATGAAACAGATCTTGATTTAGCCCTATCATACGCGTTAAATGAAAACCCAGATATTATTAATATTTATGGAGCAACAGGTGGTAGATTAGATCATGAAATTGTTAATTTACAATTGCTACTAAAAGGTGTCGGGTGTTATACTACTGTATTTCTAATTGACAAAAAAAATAAAATTACGATAAAAAATCCAGGCTCTTATACCATTTCTAAAAGCAAATTTAGCTATATTTCGTTTCTTTCCTTTTTTGAAAAGGTAGAGGGCTTAACTCTTGAAGGTTTCAAGTATCCCTTGGATAATGGACAATTAAAGTGTGGATCAAGCTTATGTTTAAGTAATGAACTTATTTCTAATAAAGGTACTTTTTCATTTTCCTCTGGCATATTAATAGTGGTAGAAAGTTACGATTAGACAAACTATAGATGCTTCAATTGATTAGAGATTATAAAAATTACACTTTAATCATTTGATAGCAAAACGCCCAATTTTAAAATGAATAAGTTAGAAATCCTAATAAATAACAAAAAAAATAGGTACTATTTTAGAAATGCTGAATATACTTATTAATAACTGAGGACTTTTAACTTATATTCATTTGTAGTGCCGAAGACGACAATCCCATGTCGAGGAGGGAAATTCATGAAATTTTATACGATTAAGCTACCCAAGTTTTTAGGTGGATTTGTAAGGGCGATTTTAAATTCATTTAAAAAAGGTTAACAAAAAAGCACCACGAGGGTGCTTTTTTGTTTGCGCTATGGAAATTATAAATTTTTATCCATTTAGATAGATCTAATTGGAAAAATTTAATTTTTAAGAATAAGAAAAACGAAGGCTTTCGTCAATAAGAATTGACTACAAGCCGTTTTTCCAATTATACGCGCTCAACTTTGCCAGATTTTAAAGCTCTAGCAGAAACGTATACACGCTTTGGCTTTCCATCTACCATAATACGTACTTTTTGTACGTTTACGCCCCACTTACGCTTCGTTTTGTTCAATGCGTGTGAGCGTTTGTTTCCTGTACGAGCTTGTTTTCCAGTAATTACACATTTACGTGCCATGATTGCACCTCCTTGTAAACCATGAGATGACACTCAAATTCATCTTATAAATACTTGCTAATATTAGCATAGTAAAAAAAAGAATGCAAGAGGTTTTAAAATAATTATCAAGGAAAGTTACTTGACAGCCAATTTGAAAAAGATATACTCATTAAAGTAAATGTTTTATACGTAATAGGA